>JAACJQ010000368.1 GCA_016879935.1 Archangiaceae bacterium
CACCTTCGCGACGAAGAACTTGAGGCCCTGCTGCACGTACGGGCGGAACAGCGGCTCGGCGCCTTCGGGAATCTTGTACTTGTTCTGCTTGAGCCACGTCTCGAGCGCGAGCGCGTCTTTGGCCGAGAGAATGACGACGTCGTACTCACCGACCTCGAAGCGCGCCTCGACCTTGACCAGCGGAGCCCCGCCGCCCTTGCGCTTCACGTCCACGCGGTCGGCGGTCGACTTCTCGGCCTCCTCCATCAGCTCGTACTTCGGCTCGACCCAGCACGGGTCCTGCTCCCAGTACTCGACGAGGCGCGGCGCCGAGAGCGTGTCGATGCGGCCGAACACCTCGCGCGGCAGCGTCTTCACCTGCTCCTTCTTGAGCACCACCGGCACCGGAATCACCATCGCGAAGTCTTCCGCGGGGCCCTGGTAGTTGTTCTGCATCGACAACACGGTGCGCGTGCCTTCACGCATGAGCACCACTTGCGTAGCGTTGTTGAAGAGCTCGGCCCCACCGCCCGCGACGTAGAAGCCGCAGAACGCGTGGGCAGCGAAAGGCGCGAAGCACAGCGCAGCAGCCAGCAGTCGTTTCATGTCAGGTCCCCGAGGAAGACGGCGCGCGGACCATAGCGCGCCGCTTTCACAAAGGGCCTGCTGGAGCGCTTCAGGCCTTCTGCGGAGTCGCGAGGGCGCGGTCGGCCAACACCCCGACGCCCACCAACAACAGCCCGATGACGATGTGCAGCACGTCGTCGGCCGTCTTCCACTGGAACAATTCCTTCGGCCACAGCCCGGCGAAGCTGGCGACGGCCTGGTAGAGGTCGATGGCTCCGAAGCCAATGGTGAAGGCGCGCACGAACGTGAGCTGCTTCGAGGCGACGCAACCCAGGCCGACGAGCCCGAAGATGATGTGAAAGACGTTGTACGGCGCCGCGCCGCTCGTCATCGCCATCGACTCGGGCAGCACGAAGCCCAGCACGCCCACCACGATGAGCACGGGCGCGAAGATGCGCAGCACCAGCATGTTCACACCCGCTCCGCGAGCCTCTGCCATGTGCGCCTCTTCGGACGTGGGGCGCTGGTGGATTTCCTGCTACGCGCCCGCCCGCATGAAGCTCTACTACGTCCCGAAGACGCGCTCGAACCGCCCTCGCTGGCTCCTCGAAGAGCTCGGAGTGCCGTACGAGCTGATCCGCCTCGACGCGACGAAGGGCGACACACACACCGCGGCACATCTCGCGCGGCACCCCCTTGGGCATGTGCCGGTGCTCGAAACGAACGACGGCCTGCTCTTCGAATCAGCCGCCATCGTGCTGCAGCTCGCCGACCTTCACGGAAAGCTGATTCCCGCCGTGGGTACCCACGAGCGCGGGCTCGTGTACCAGTGGCTCTTCTTCGCGATGACCGAGCTCGAGCCCCAGTGCACCATCTTCTTCCGCGAGAAGGTCGTCGCGAAGACGCCGGGCAGTGAGGCAGCGCTCAAGGCGAAGGAGAAGATTGGCGAAGCCGTGCGGGTGCTCGACGCCCAGCTCGCGAACCGGGAGTGGCTGGTGCCTTCGGGCTTCTCTGCCGCCGACATCGTCGTGGGCAGTGTCGCGTGGTGGGCGAACCGCATGGGCGCGGTGGAGAACGCTCCGAACGTGGTCGCGTATGTCGAGCGCATCGCGAAGCGGCCGGCCTATCAACGCGCAGTCGCCGACTGATGAACTCGTCTCCGTTTCGTCAGGGAGTCGTGGCGTCGGCCTGGGCGCTCGGCGTGCTCGCCATCGCGGCGCTGCCGTCTCGGCTGGCCAACGTGGTGGCCGGCTGGGGCGCGATGAGCACGCGATTCGAGCGTGCGTTCGCTGGCGCATGGCTCGACCTCGCCGCGGCCGTGTTGATCCTCACGCCCTTCGTCGCCGGGCTCACGTTGATCATTCCGGTGATCATCCGTCCGCTGCGGCGCGCGGGCTGGCAGGGCTGGGGCGGCGCGCTGGCGACGATTCCCATCGGGTTTGCGTTGTGGGTGTTCACCGTCACCGCGCAGGAAGTGAAGAACGAGCGCGGCAGCTTTCCGACGCTGTTCGATCTGTCAGAGGGCGGCACCAACGCGAGCTTCGTCGGCGGCATGGTGGGCTTCCTCGGCTACGAGCGCATTCGAACGCCCGCAGCCGTCGGCGTGACGCTCGTGGTGGTGTTGATGGTGCTCGCGGTTCGACGGGCGCCGTCGACGCTGGTGCCGTGGCGCAGATGGGCCGCCGGCTTCGTGGCGGGCATCTTCGGGCTCTCGGGCGTGATGGTGGGCGGCCAGCGACTGCTTGCGACGGCCAATCGGTTCAGCCCCGCGGCCCTCGGAGATCCGCTCACCGGCCTCATCGAGAGCGGCGTCGACATGGCGCAGCACCGCGGGCCCGCGACGGCCAGACAGCTGATCCTCGACGCAGAGCTGCCTGCCGGCAGTGCTGCACAAGGTGAAGCGTTGATGGGCTGGCCGGCGAACGATGGCGGGTGTTCACCGCACACGCGCCCGCTCGACTCGACGCTCGAAGGCTTGACGGTCGATCCACGCGGCACGGCGTTGATCAACTCGCTGCGTGGCGTGTCGAAGGAGCTTTTTGCCGGCACCGATGCGGGCGTGGCCGTCTTCTTCATGTCGCTCGAGGGCTTCCGCGCCGACGACATTCACGCGCTCAACCCGCAGGCGCCCAAAGACATCGCTCCGTTCACCACGGCGCTCTACGAGCGGGCCGAACGTGGCGGTGAAGGCGTGCTCGCAGCGACGAAGATGATTCAGGCTGGCGTGCGCACGGCTCACAACCTCGGTGCGATGACGTGTGGCGTGGGAACGCTGCCGTACAACCTCGCGTTCATTCGCGATCTGCAGCCGGTCCCGGTGCGGTGCACGAGCGACGTGTTGGCCGACTCGGGCTTTCGCCACGCGTTCTTCTACGGCTCCGACGCGACGTTCGACGAGATGCACGCGTTCTTCGCGCGGCATCGCTACGTCGAGCAGGTTTCGCAAGTCGAGCTCCCGAAAGATCTGCCGAAGGGCACGTGGGAAGCGGTCACCGACATGGCCGTCTTCGACTTCGCGGTGAAGCGCATCGCCGACGAGTTGAATCGCACGGGAGAGCCGCAGTTCGCGATGCTGATGTCGCTGTCGCATCACTCGCCGTTCACGACGCCGCAAGACCTGCCGGCGGAAGTGCCTGCACGAGTCACCCGCGCGCTGGCAAACTCGGAGCACCACGCCGACGCCGATGACACGAAGCGGTTGGTCGCCTTCTCGTACACCGACGCCGCCGTGGAGCGGCTGCTCGCTCAGCTCGACGCCACCGGCCTCTCGGAGCGCAGCCTCGTGGTGTTGATGGCTGATCACTCGACGGGCCACGCGTACGTCTGGGGCAAGCAGGCGACCGAGACCGACGCGCAGAAGTCGCAGGTGCCGTTCGCCATCGTGGTACCTCAGAAGTTCCGTGCGCGGCTGGCGAACCCCGAGGCGTTCGACGCGGCGATGAAGCAGGCGCAGGCGGCGCTGAATGGGGGGCCGGTCTCGCTCAACGACGTGCCGTCGATGCTGCTGGCGTTGTTGTCGTCGCACCCGAACGTGGTCGCGCTGCCCGAGAATCAGCGCTGGCACACGCTGGGTGGGCAGCTGACGAGTCCGTACTTTCTCCCCGGCGGCGGAGCGACGCTGCTGTCCATCAACGGAGTGAGCGAGTTGTTCACCGTCGACGCGAAGGGCGAGCGCGTGGGTAGCTACGAAGACTCGGTGTTCCTGAAAACCCGCGCCGACCGCTATCGCGTCACGCCGCGATTGATTCCGGTAACGGCGACGCTGCAGCAGGTCCTGCGCTGCGCGAACTGATCAGACGAAACCGGGCGGCTCCCGAAGGAACCGCCCGGCAGACTCCAGCTCACTGTCGATTCAGCTCACCGCGCGGTGAACGTGCGCTCGGTGGTCTGAGCAATCCAGTTGCCGAAGGTCGCGAGCTTGGGCAGCGCGGGGTCGGTCACGCCATCCATCGTGCCCGTTGACTCGATCACGCCCACGTCCCACTTGACCGTCGTGCCGGTCGGAATCGTCCCAAGTCCAAGGTCCGCAAGGTTGGGAATCTGCGAACGGGAGTCAAAAGTGACGACGTCGATGGTGAGGTTGGGCGTCGTGAAGGTCAGGATGGAGACTGGGCCAGGGCCAATGGGGATCCACGAGAACCACTGAGTCTGAACATCGATGCCGGCCGCGTTCTGAATGGGAAGGCTCAGGCGCGGAGACTGCGGCAAGTTGATGCTGTTCTGGGCGCCACCGGCAGTGAGCCCCTCGGCGAAGGTGTGAACGGAGTTGCCGGCGTTGTCCTTCGCTTCGACGTCAATGGCGAACCCGGGTGACGGCAGATTGGGCACCTTGATGGCGACGTTCGGCGTAGTGGACTCTGCGAGGTAGAAGTAGTGGCTGCCCGTCTTCGCGTAGGTCGTCACGGAGTCGAGGGTGTAGCCAGCCGGCACGTTCACAGTCGCATTCAGGACACTCGACGTCACCGGGCCCATGTTGAGCGTCACCGGAATGGTCGCGTTGGCAACCACGGGAACGGAAGGAAGCGAGGCGAAGGTGAAGTCGACCGGAAGATTGGTCTGCCGGTCTTTGAGCACCTGCAGACTTGCCACCGACAGGTCAGCGGGACCAGTGCTCCACCAGGTGAAATCGAACGCGAGGGTGTTCGCCGTGCCCACCCAGGAAGCCATGCCGGTGGACGAAGCGACGTCACCAGGGTTGACCCTGAGCGACTTGTAGACGACCCAGGTGTTCGCGGTCGTGGTCGGGAGCAATCCCGAGTACGTCAACTGAATGGGCGCCGTGGAGTTGCCGCTCGTAGTGGCGCCGTCGACAAGCATCAGTCGTGGATTCGCGCGACTCACTCCGCGGTACATGGTCGCGCGGGTCGACACACCCGAGAGGATCGCGATGTCGTAGGGCGGCCGCACGTCGGGGATGGTGAAGCGACCTCCTGCTCCCGTCGTGACCGGTAACTTGCCCGGAATCACAACCGTCGCGCTCGAAACGAAAATGCCTTTGCTGGTCATCACGGTGCCCTCGACGGTGATGGTGGGCGAGCCGGCGTCGACCGGGCCCGCGCCAGCATCAACGACCATCATTCCCGCATCCATCGGGTTCACAGAGCCGCCGCCCTGAGCCGAACCGCCGCCCTGAGCCGAACCGCCAGCCTGCGCTGAACCGCCAGCCTGCGCTGAACCCGCCAGCCTGAGCCGAACCGCCAGCCTGCGCTGAACCGCCAGCCTGCGCTGAACCACCAGCCTGCGCTGAACCACCTGCCTGAGTGAATCCACCGATGGGAGCGAACCCGCCGGCCTGAGGCGAGGTGTTGCCGCCAGTCGGGTTCATGGGTCCACACGCAGACAACGAGACGACGAGGCACATCAACAGGGTCTTCTTCATGGTTGGGCTCCGGTTGGGCACTGCGGGTTGGAGCCCGCTTGAGCAGTCGATGTGCCAGCTAGAACTATCCAGAAAACGAGGGGTTGCCGGACCCGTCCGCAACCAGAGACGCGCTCGGCTCCGAAGCGTGAGACCTGAAAACTGCGTCAGCTGATCAGCGCGTGCCCCACCGCTCGTCGCGCACGGTCACCAGCGCCCACGGCAGAATCCACTGCAACGCCACCAGCGAAAACACCGCGTACAGCACGCCGTAGATCCACCGGAAGCTGCGCTCGAACCGCAGGTAGTACGCCGCCGAGAAGATGGCTCCGAGGGCGAGCGCGACCATGCTGCGCCCCACCGTTGTCACGTTCGTATCGAACAGCTTCGGAGCCTCCATGATGGCCACGGCCACCAGCACGAAGCGCAGGTTCGACACGAAGAACGTCACGATGGGCAGCACGCGGTTCTTCTCGCGGTACTTCGTGAACATGAACCGCGCGAACGAGAACCCCTCCACGATGTAGCTGCGGTCCCACCGGAGGAACATGCGCGAGAGCTGTGAGTACGTCGTCGGCACCAGCGTGTTCACCACCGCCGTGCGTTGGTACACGGTGTCGTAGCCCTGCCGCAGCACGATGTTCGTCAGCGCCTGGTCTTCACCGTGATTCACGGGCCGGCCGAGGAAGCGCTGGTTCTCCCACTCGTCCATGAACGGCAGACTGATGGCCTTCTTGAACGACGACAGCGCGCCCGGGCAGCAGGCGACCGTGCGGTACACCGACTGCGCGGCCCGCCCGTAGTCGAACGCGAGCGTGTACTGCACCTCGAGCATGCGGCTGATGGGGCTGTCTCGGTTGAGCACCGCCACGCGCCCCGCGACCGCACCAATCTTCTCGTCGGCGAGAAACGGCGCCACCATCTCGTGCACCGTGCGCGGGTCGATTTCACTGTCGGAGTCGATGGTGAGAATCACCTCGCCCGTCGCCGCACGAATGCCCGCCACCAGCGCCGAGCGCTTTCCTCGGTTGCCCGAGAAGCGCACCAGCTTCACCAGGTCGGGGAACTCCCGTCGCAGGTACTGCATGTGGAAGAACGTGTCGTCGCGCGAGCCGTCGTCGACGACGATGACCTCGAGCTTGTCCTTCGGGTAGTCGCAGGCCGCGACGCTGCGAATGCTGCGGCCCACCATCGGGCCCTCGTTGTACGCGGGAATGATGACCGACACCTTCGGCCACTCGGCTCCCTCGGGCGCACGGAACGGCCGGTAGCGCAGCCACAACACCCCGAGCAGCGCCGTGTAGACGGTCTGAATGAGCGCAATGGCGCCGATGGGGTGCTGCGCCATCGCGATGAACATCGACGTCGGGTTCGCTTCACTCGAGAGCGCCAGCCAGCCGAGCGACACGATGGCGCCCGCCAGGGGCGCCGCGCCGGCCAACATGCCTCCGAACTTCCGCCACCGCAGGCTCATGATTCGCCATCACTCCTAGCGCACTTGGCCGCCCCTGCGTCACCCGGCCAAATCCGAGCGCGGTGGGCTTGCATCGCGCCGCGCTGAACGGATAACTGACGTGCGTTGACACTCGACGATTCCGCCCTCGATGAAATGTGCCGCCTGTCAGAAGGAAGTCCCCTCCGCGAAGTTCTGCGGGGAGTGCGGGGCGCCGCTGTCGGCCAAACCCCGGTTCGGTGACTACGAGGTCGAAAACGTCATCGGCGAAGGTGGAATGGGCCGCGTCTTCAAGGCGATTCAGCCGCGGCTCAAGCGCGCCGTGTGCGTGAAGACGTTGCTCCCGCAGTTCGCACGCGACGAACAGGTGATGGCGCGCTTCGAGCGAGAAGCGACGACGACGGCGACGCTCAAACACCCGAACATCGTCGGCATCATCGACGTCGGCCGCGCCGATGACGGCAGCCCGTACATCGTCATGGAGTACGTGGAAGGCCGGCCCTTGCGACAGGTGCTGCGTGACGAAGCGCCAGTGCCTGCGGCACGTGCCGTGGCTCTCATCGACCAGGTGCTCGCGGGCCTCGCGGAAGCGCACGCGCACAACATCGTTCACCGTGACCTCAAGCCCAGCAACGTGCTCGTCGTCGCCCACAAGGACGGCTCGGAGCACTGCAAGGTGCTCGACTTCGGCATCGCCCGCACCATCGGCAGCGAGGACTCCGACCCGCACCTCACTCGCACGGGCATGATGCTCGGCACGCCTGGCTACATGGCGCCCGAGCAGATCAGCACCGGCGACTTCGACCACCGCGCCGACCTCTACGCAGCGGGCGTGATTCTCTTCGAGCTGCTGACCGGCCAGCGGCTGTTCCGTGCTCCGAACGAGACCGAGCTGCTCAAGAAGACGCTGCTCGAAGACGCCCCGAAGCCGTCGACCCGCACCTCGAACAACGTGCCCACGGCGCTCGACGAGGTGGTGCTCCGCGCGGTCTCGAGAGACCTGAAGGTGCGCTACGCCTCGGCGACGGAGTTCCGAGAGGCGTTGTCGAAGGCGCTGGGGAGCACAGCCGGTGCAGCCAGCGTCGCTTCACCGCAGGCGATGGTCATCGACACCACGCCGCTGGCGACGGCCACCGCCGACAAAGCGTCGAGCAGCACGACCAACCCCCGCACGCTGTTGGCTGCGGTGCTGGCGAGCAACGGCTGGGAGCTCTCGCGCATGCTCGAGGCGTTCGAGCGCTCGGTGAACGAAATCGTCGCGGCCGAAGATGCCCAGATGGTCGGCGTGATGCTGCGGGCGCTGCAGGAGTCGGCGAAGCAGCACGGCCAGCAGGAGAGCTTCAAGTCGGTGGTGACGATGCTGCGCGCGACGTTCCTCGTGCACCTCGAGACGGTGCTCGCGTGGTCGAGCGACCCGGCGCGGGCGCAAGTCGCCTCGTGGGTGCTCAAGGTGCTCGGGCGAGAAGCGACGAAGCCGTTGCTGGAGAAGCTGCAGGGCACACCCGACGAGCGCGTGCGCGCCGTGAAGGCGTTGCGGCTGGTCGAGTCGAAGCC
>JAACJQ010000369.1 GCA_016879935.1 Archangiaceae bacterium
GGGCCCTTGTCGGTGCCGAACGCGCCATGGATCCACTTGATGTAGCCCTCGAACAGCGCCTCGACCCGTGGACGGCCGCGCGGCGCCTTGAGCGCAGGAATGACGACGATGTTGGTGAAGCGCTCACGGGCTTCGGCGACGACTTCGAGCTGGAGCTGCTCCTTCGACTTGAAGTGCGCGAACAGGCCGCTCTTCGAGAGCTCGAGCTCGTCAGCAAGGACGCCAAGGGTGACCTGCTCGAGACCGACCTTCTGAGCGAGCGAGAGCGCTCGATCGACGATCAGCTGCCGGGTCTGCTCACCCTTGCCCATGAACGACGAAATAGCACGGTCGTTCTATTCTTACAACCCAGCCTCAGTCGTGACCCTTGAGGCCGTACTTCGACACGAGCCGGTGCACGTAGTTGCGGGCGATTCCGGCCTCACGCGCGGCCTGGCTGATGTTGCCTCCGCACTTCTCGAGCAGCGCCACGAGGTACTCCTTCGTGAACGACTCGACGAGGCGCTCCTTGGCCTCCTTGAAGGGCAGGTCGGTGATGTTCTCGGTCGAGCTCAGCGTGCGGGCGGCGGTGCTCGACTCCTGAGGCATCGTGTCGACATCGGCGCCAGCGAGCGAACGCTCGACCAGGTTGCGCAGCTCACGCACGTTTCCGGGCCAGTGGTACGCGGCGAAGCGCGCGAGGAGCCCGCGCGGCAATTCGAAGTCACCGCGACCCATGCCCTGCACGAAGTGGTGCGTCAGCAGCGGAATGTCGTCGAGGCGATCGCGCAGCGGCGGCACGGTCACCAGCACGACCGCGAGCCGGTAGTAGAGATCGCGGCGGAAGCGGCCGGCCTCGACCTCTTTCTCGAGATCGCGATGCGTCGCTCCGACCACACGCACGTCGACCCGCCGGTACTTGTCTTCACCGACGCGCCGAACCGTTCCCGCCTCGAGCACTCGCAAGAGCTTCGGCTGCAGCTCGAGCGGCAGCTCTCCGATCTCGTCGAGGAAGATCGTGCCACCATCGGCCTCGAGGAACGCGCCGTTGCGATCGCTCACCGCGCCCGTGAACGAGCCGCGCACGTGACCGAACAGCTCGCTCTCGATCAACGTCGGAGCCACGGCTCCGCAATCGACCACCACGAACGGCCGCGCCTGGCGCCGTGACTTCAGGTGAATCGCGCGCGCGAGCACTTCTTTGCCGGTGCCCGTCTCGCCGAGCAGCAGCACCGTCGAGTCCGTCGGCGACACTTTTTCGAGAATGCCGAACAGCTGCTTCATCGACTGCGCGTTGCCGATGGCAGGCCCGAAGCTCGCCTGCGCCGCCGGAAGTCCGAGATCGGCTTCGACCATGCCGATGCGCAGCGTCGTCTTGCCGACCGTCACCGTCGCCTGATCTTCGACGATCATCTCCGAGATGCGGTTGCCGGCGAGGTACGTGCCGTTGGTCGACTCGAGATCGCGCACGAGCACGCCGTCGGGCCGCGCATCCAGCTCCACGTGGTAGCGCGAGACCGTCGTGTCTTTCAGGCAGAGGCCCGCGTCTTCATGCGAGCCCACCACGACCCGGCCGTCGATCGCCTTCGTCGCGCCCTGATCGGGCCCAGCCGTCACCGTCACCTGGTACTTGCGCTCCTTGAGCGTGTTGGACGATCGGTCGAGGCGCAACAGCGCGCCCGGGCTCTGGAGTCGTTCGGTGGCCTGAGGCATCGACCGAGTGCCTACAACGCTCACGCCACCCGTACAACGCGACGTTGCGCCGTGGTCGTGGCGCGTCGAGAGTGCGCAGCCATGCCAGCGCGCCTCGTGGACGCCACTCGGGAACTGAAGGATCCGAAGACCCCGTTCGCTCGTGTGCAGAAGCTGCTCCGAAAGGTGCCCGACGACGTTCCGTCCGAGGTCGCCGCCGACGCTGCGCTGAAGCTTCGAGATCCGCACTCCTGGTGGGGCTTCGCGCGCAACGTGCACCAGCTCCCCGAGCGTGTGATTCGCGTGATCGTCGAGCGGCTTCGCGACGAACGGGATTCGCGGCTGTCGATCTATCTCCTGGCGGCGCTGCACGAGTCGACCGACCTCGCGCGTGACTGGGCGCGAGCGATCGGTGGATTGCTCGATCTCAACACCACGTACGGCTGGGGCTCGAAGCAACGCAAAGCGAAGATCGTCGGGCTCGCGAAGGGGCCGTTGCTCCCTGCGATTCAGGCCGCCGCGTCGAGAGGAGAGGGGCCCACGCTCGACATGCTGGCGGTGCTCGCGGCCGATGGCTCGGAGGCCTCGGTCGACGCACTCATGCCCCACTTCCACGCCGCTGCGAGCAGTCAGGGCGACCTGCTCGATCACCTCGAGCGCCTGAAGACCCACGCCGCGAAGACCGAACCCATTCGGCTGATGTTCGAGTCGGTCGAGCAGCTGCTCGGAAAACGGAACGACGAGTCACCAGCGCTCGCCTTCGCGCGAAGCATCGGCTTCGACGTCGACACCTTCTCGGTGCATTGGTCGCTCTGGAGCGAAGAGCTCAACCGCCCGCAGGGCGGCGTACCCGAGTACCAGAGCCACGCACAGGTCGACTCCACCTCGGCCAATTGGTTTCACGTCAGTGTCACCCACGTGCCGAACTCCCTCGCCGATCACCGCACCACGTCGTTCGGCTCGACAGGAGCCCACACCATCGATCAGCTCGGCCTCGGCCGCTGCACCCCGGAAGAGCTTCCTGCCTGGTTCGCCCGTGCCGCGAAGAAGCTGAAGGTGCACTGGTCGGTCACGCTGTGGAACTCGAACCTGCGCGGGGCAAAACGCGAGCGCGCCCTGGCGTGGATGCGAGGCGACGATCCATCAGCACAGGTGAAGGAATCAAAAGCCAGGACGCGACGAACCCGCGCCGGTTCTCGTTGAAAACTCCTGCGCCGGTGAGATGGTCCGCCCGCCTTTTTCCTCAAGGAACGAACTCATGGCCAACGGCGAAAAGATCACCATCTCGAGCGGCAAGCTCAACGTCCCCAAGAACCCGATCATCCCCTTCATCGAGGGTGACGGAACGGGCCCCGACATCTGGAAGGCGTCGCAGATGGTCGTCGATGCCGCCGTGCAGAAGGCCTACAAGGGCGAGCGCAAGATCGAGTGGAAAGAAGTGCTGGCCGGCGAGAAGGCATTCAAGACGGTCAACAACTGGCTGCCCGACGAGACGATCACCGCGTTCCGCGAGTACCTCATCGGCATCAAGGGCCCGCTCACCACGCCCGTCGGCGGCGGCATTCGCTCGCTGAACGTAGCGCTGCGCCAGATGCTCGACCTGTACGTCTGCCTGCGCCCCGTTCGCTACTTCAAGGGCGTGCCGTCTCCGGTGAAGGCGCCCGAGAAGGTCGACATGGTGATCTTCCGCGAGAACACCGAAGACATCTAC
>JAACJQ010000370.1 GCA_016879935.1 Archangiaceae bacterium
CGGGTGGCACACATTACAATGTGAGTTCAACCTCCAATCCCGCTCCGACAATCGCTGATGAACTCGACGCGCTTGTCTGCGAGGGTCTCTCGACCACAGTTGTGGACTCGGTGACTCAGCCGGCGCTCTTCTACCCGTACCCTTCTGCGACACCGATATGTCCAAACGGACGATGCAATGGCTGCCGCGATGGCGCAAATGCCTGCCAGCCAGGCACCGCGACTTCGGCATGCGGGCGACCAGGCGGCAGTCGATGCAGTGTCTGCGCAAGCGGTGAGGTCTGCAGCAACGGCGCCTGTGTTCCATCGTGCTCAACCTCGTGCCCCGGCTGTTGCTCGGGCAACGTGTGTCAGCCGGGCAACATCCCTCAATCTTGCGGGGCCGCAGGCAGTTCCTGCCTCGCCTGCAGCCCCGGCGAGACCTGCGTGAGCGGAGCGTGTCGACGCCCGGAGGGCGCGACCTGCACGCCATCGGCCTCCGCTCAATGCGCCTCATCGCTCTGCATGCCTGACTATGTGACACCGACAGCCGGGACCTGCCGTCAACCGTGCAACCCAAGCGGAGCCGCATGCGGCGCTGGGCGCGTCTGCTTCCCGTTCAGCTCCACGACGGGCGCATGCGTACCGACTGCGAGCCCGAGCTCTCAATGGCGAGTGCGAGTGCCTTCAGCAGTTGTCGACCAACTCGACCCGGCCTCAAACACCTCTTGGGACACCCCGTCGGGGCCGCCAGACCCGTACTACTGTGTCCAGACACCGTCGATCTCCAACCAATGCAGCGCGACGGTGAGCGACACATACAATCCGACATGGTCCACGCCGCTATCACAGATATACACAGCCGCGGAGCTCAGTTCGGTCACATTCCGTTTCTACGACGAAGACATCTTGAGCGATGACACAATCGACTCGGCCATTGGGCCATACGACGTCAGATGCGAATGGGCGAACTACCCGTGCTCATACACCGCTGACCTCTCCTCCGATCCGACTTCCGGTTTGACGTCCTTCACGATTCGCATCGAGCCGAACTGAGCCACTATGCCCATCACAAACATCAGGTCGTTTCTCGGTCTCGTCCTTGCCCTGGTCGGATGCAAGGGAGCGCAACCAGTAGCCCCAAAGGCCGTCCCAACGCCAACGCCCACGCCAGCAGCCGAAGCCCCGGGTTCCCCAATCACAGTAAAGTGGATTGAGGGTGGTCGGAACGAAGCTGGGACCCGACTGAAGCTCGAGGTCACAAAGCTCATCGTCACTGAGAGGCCGCTCGCGCTCGGCTTCAGCGTGCCCCCTGGGGTGGTCGTCGAACCCGAGCTCACGGCTCGAGAGATCGCGGCGGCCAGTGTCGGGACCACCTCTATCGAGATTTTGCTCCGAGCCTCTGTGCCGCCACCCCAGGACCTCGTCGCGATCTGCGATTCTCAGGGCGCAAGCTTCGGCTTCCATGCGGAGGTGCCCTACCGTTTTGGTCGTCCAGCACCAACCGTCGCCGAGCCCAAGCTCGGGGAACCCGTTCAAATCGGTCCCGGCCAGCTTCGCCCCGTTCAGCTCACCAAGTAGGGGCAACCTCGGTGTCGCCTTGGAACAATTGGAGCGATTCTCCGAAGCCGAGACGGCCTATCGGCGACTGGTGAACACGTTCGCTCCGGCGGCGATGTTCCCGGTTGCCGTGAACGCCGAGCGTTCCCTTCGCTGGGAGGTTGCGCTCGCTCAGTACCAGGTGCTCGCCGACCGCTTCCCAGATGCCGCAGACACACCACTCGCGCCCTTCAATCGGGCTCGGCTCCTCGTTGCTTTGTTGCGTCGGGCGGAATCGGCGCGGGTCTACCGTGACTATGCGGCCCGCTCGTCCCCACATTCTCTCCACCTCGCCACAGCAGAAGAGGAACAAGCCGCGAAGCGGACCCAGCGGGCGAGAGAGACGATCAGCAGGGAATGTCAGAGGGGTGTGCTGAGGTCGTCGAACTCAACTGGAGGATTCCATGAGCAAACCCGAGCAGCCGAAGTTCGCACAGAAGACAGTGGTCGGGAGATGGATAGTTCATGACGAACTGGGGAGCGGCGGACAGGGAAGCGTATGGTCGGCCAAGCCTGTCGAGACGAAGCGGTCCCCAACTCGTGCGCTGAAGGCCTGCTTCGCCGCTGATCCGATCGCACGGAAGCGCTTCGAACGGGAAGTCGAACTCCTTAAGGCATGCGACTCACCACTCATCGCGAAGGTCTTCGACGCTGACCTCGAATGGAAAGAGCGGGTCGAGGGTCATCCTGCTTTTGCCTATTTCGTTCTCGAGAAGTTCAAGGGGTCACTTGCGGACTTACTTGCGGACGGCGTCGGCGACGCCAGCTCGCGCCTCCGTATTTTCCAAGAAGCCTGCCGTGCCATCAGCTACCTCCACGACCACGAACCGGTACTCCTCCATCGCGACATCAAGCCTGAGAACCTCTTCATCAAGGAAGATACGGGCAGCGTTGTCCTCGCTGACTTCGGCATCGCGCAAGACGAGACGGCGCCGGGCCTTACGAGAACATTCGAGGTTGTTGGAACGCCGCACTACCGTGCGCCTGAGGTCTCGAACGGCGAGACCGCGACGATTCGCAGCGAAGTGTACAGTCTGGGCCGACTCCTCGAATGGCTGCTCACTGGGAGCGTCTCCACCAACATGGGGACCAGGCCGATCCCGCGCGGCGGCGAACTTTCAGACGAAGCCTGCGACCAGCTTGAGAGGGTGCTCACGCAAGCGACCCAAGCTCAGCCGAACAACAGGTATGGGACTGTTGCGGAGTTGCTGGGCCAAGTCCCCGCTCTATGGCTGGTTCCAAAGCCGAGAGCGCGCGGAAACTCGTCAATCGTCGCCGGAAACATCGTCGAGCAGGCCCTGGCCTTGGCGAAGGCCAAGGATCTTGTCGGTTGGCGAACGCAACTCGCTCAACTCCGTTCGGCGGCGCGCGCGAACTTGACGTTGTGGCGGAATGCAGCGGAGACGGCGTCGCACAGCGAGCAGGCCGGGGTGAGATTTGATGGGCTCGTCGATGCAGCATGGCCTCTCATTGTCTTCAGTTTGGCCGGAGTGTATTCACGAGACAAAATGCTCTCAAACTGTCGCCCCTTGATTGATGATCTGTCGCCGTCGGACTGGCGTCGTGATGGCTATTCTGAATTTATTGAAGCACCGCGGATGCTTATTTTTCTGACTCATTACTTGCACGGCGCCATCTGCTTTGACCCCAGCGCGCTCGACGTCGAGCTCGCCCTTCAGCTTGCTGAAGCGCCCGTCGAGCAGCGACAAAATAGCACCACAAAGCCGCTACACGAACAATTCGATTTGGTGGGGCGCCCACGACACTTCAGCTTCGATCACAAGGAGCCTTGGAATGTGTTCGTCTCGATTCTCGCGCGGAGGCCCGAGCTTGGTATCCTGTTCTCTTCGAAAGATGACCTTCTCCGAGGATTGAATGCGTACTCCGCGGCGCTGTCGCTTGTGGATTTCGCGCGCGAATGCGCAAAGGCTAGTCCGGTCGACTTGACCGACCAGAACACTCGGCTCGAACCGGCTCCGTGGTTCCTCGCAGGCGCGAACGCGGACATACAGAGGGCCATGCGCGAGACCTTCGGCAACAGAGAGGTGGTGTCAGTGATTGCGGTGCGGATGGGCGCCAGCATCGCAGCAATGAAGGCTCGATGGCCGTCTTGGACCAAACTCTTAAACAAGGCCTGTATTCAGGTTCGCGGCACTTGGTGGACTGACGATCTGAGTTTCGGCAGTCTTGCTGGATGAGCCATGCTCATCGCTTGCTCGGATTCCCGCCCGATGTTCTTTGATGAACAGCTGGCGCGAACCGCACAAGGGACACCACGGCTCTCAAACGGGTGCCTCGTTGGTCAGAACGGCAACGAGGAGAACGTTTTGCTCTTCCTCGTCGACTTTCTTGGTGCAGTTCGGTTGCGCGCGGTTCTGCCTTCTGCTGGTCAAGAGCCTCGACGACGCACCTCCAGTTCCGGGAAGGACTGCTCGGAGTGGTGCGCCGTAGGCGACCGTGCCCACGCCCGCCGACCTCGCCATGAATGCTCTGAACCGCCGCAACCCTTGTGAGGCCATGACGGCTGCGCTCGTCTGGTGGTGGCGCGCTCCCCAAGCACCTTCGTGCGCGCAGTGGCGCTGGCGGGTGTTCGAGCCGCTCTCAGTGCAGCGAGACGGGAGCCGCCGCCGCAGGAGCGCCGGCCTTCGCATCGACCGAGGCCTCTTCGGCCGCGAAGCCCTGCTTGCGCACGCGCACCTTGTACTTGCCCGAGTCGAGGCTCTTGAAGCGGTACTGGCCGGCCGCGTTGCTGCGAACGCTCTGCACCACGTTGCCGCGCTCATCGACGAGGTCGACCTCGGCGTTCGCCGCACCCGAGCCATCACGCGAGAGGTCGAGCTTGCCCTGCACCTCGGCGTACCGCGCGCTCTGCGCCTCGGGCGTGTCGTGTACGAAGACGAGCGTCTCGGTCTGCTTCGTCTGCCCGTCCTCTCCGATGAACATCAGGCGCGCCTCGTAGCGGCCGGTGGCGAACGGCTTTCCATCCTTCCCCTTGCCGCCGAAGACGAAGGCCATCGCGCCGTGCGAGCTCGCCTGCGTCGACGTGTACGCGACGTCGGTGGCCACCTTGCCCTCAGCCGCGCGTACCTCGAGCTTCACCTGACCCTTGGTCGCTTCGGGCGCGATGTTGCGCAACGTCACCTGCGTGCCTTCGTTGGTGAAGCGCGAGCCGAGCTCGAGGAGGAACAGGTCTCCGGCGTACACCTCGAAGCGGCGGCGGCTCTGCTGGCCCTTCGCGTTCGTCGCGACGACGTCGACGGTGTGTTTGCCGGTCTTCAGCTCCTTCGTGTTCCAGGTGAAGCCGAGCTCGGCGCCGCTGGTCTTCTTCGTCGACAGGTCATCGACGAGCACCTCGACGTTCTTCACCTCGACGCCGGAGTTGTCGGTCGCCTTCACCGCGAGCTCCATCATCGGCGTGACGTGCTCGCCATCGGTGAGGCCCTTCACCGCAATCGACACGACGTCGACCGACACGAGCCCCATCACACCCCACATCGCCTCGGCGCGGCCCGAGCCAGCGTGCCCCCAGCCACCGTCTTTCGCCTGGTGCTCGACGAGCCAGCCGAGGCCGCGACGCACGGAGGTATCGGTCTCGGTGCGGCCGGCGAGCTTGAGCGTGTAGATGGTCTGGCCGGTGGCGAACGCGTCGGACGCTCCGTTGAAGGCCCAGCCGCCGTCTTTGTTCTGCCGCGACTCGAGGTGCTTGATGAGGCGCGCGAGGTGCGGCTCCGACGGAGACGCGCCGGCGACGAGCAGGCCCATCGTCACGTAGTTGAGGTCCTGCAGGTAGACGCCCTCGGGCTTCTCGCTCCACGTGCGCGCCTGGGCGTTCATGTACTTCTCGGCCTGCCGCAGCGGCGCGAGCCACATGTCATCGGCCGTGCGCGCGTACGCCTGACGCCACGTCTGCGCGGCCTGAAACGTCGCCTGCATCGGGCCCGTCGTCACCGGGTACGACTGGTGGTCGCCCGTGACGGCGCCGCTCGTGTCTTGAAACGCGATGAGCTCCTTCGAGAGCTTGAGCAGGTCGTCGGTGAGCGCGCCGTTGACGAGCGCGTCGTAGCGGGCGAACGCCGAGGCTCCGAACGTCTTGGCCGTGCGCGGAAAACCGGAGTGCGTGAGGCCACCCGGCGTACGTGAACCACCCGGCGTCTGCATGATGCCGCGCAGCACCTCGTCCATCACCGGCTTCGGCACCGTGTACTGGTTGTGCATGCCGACCGAGAGGCCCTCGAGCGTGACGGCCTGCACGTGACAGCCGTAGCAGTTGTTCGATTTCTGCCAGCGCGCCGTGTCCTGTCCGAGGAAGTCGAGCGCCTTCTGGGCCGAGCTGCGAAAGCCCTCTTGCGGAGCGGCGAAGGCGAGGGCGGGGACGGCCAGCGAGACGAAGGCGACGCTGCGAACGGTGCGGAAAAGGGGCATGAGCGCTCCGAAGAAGGTGAGTGCCGCCTTCAACGGATGGGCTTCGGAAACGATCTGTACGCGCTCAAGCGCCCGTGACGACGACCTTCAGGTCCCTGGCGAGCGCTTCCCTGTCGGCCGATTCGCCGCCGACGGTCAGCCGCTGAAGCGAGGCCGGCCATCGGCACACGCGCCACAGCGGCGAGCGCGCATCGAGGCCAGGCCCGAGCTCATGAACGTTCGCGGGCCGCTGCATCGAGACGTGCTCCAACGCGACGCAGGCACGCAGGTGACAGAGCCTGTGAAGGGTGTGGGCGAGCGTCTTCTCTGGCACACCGCCGAGCTTCACGGCGCGCACGAGGCCCTCTCGAATCGTGAACTCGATGCGGCCGCTGCGGTCGAGCCCCTCGAGGAACCAGTGGCCGGCCGGCCCCTGCGCCTTGAGCAGCTGCGGGTTCAGCGCTGCCGCGAACGGGTCACCCTGTTCTTCGAGCCAGTCGGCGTACACGAGCAGGGCGCCCGCGTCGGACACGAGCGTCGACTCGAGCTGCGGGTGGCGCGCTTCGGGAAACTCCATGAACGTGAACAGCGCGCTGTCGCTCCACGCGGTGGTGCCGTGAATCGCCCACCGACGCTCCGACCCCCGATGATCGACGTGGTACCAGCTGTGGCCGTCGAACTCGAAGTGGTCGGTCGCATGGCCGCTTCGACGGGTCACCAGGGGCGTCGTGGGGTCGAGCGGCACGACGGTCGCCGCGCCCGTCGTGAGGTCGATGCGCTTCACCCACGGCGCCTGGAGCGAGCTCGCCGGCTCAGCGAGAAGGTTCATTCAGGCGCGACACGCTACTGCGGCAGCCCGAAGAGCGACGTCCGTTTCCCGCGCGCCTTCGAGTCCCACGCCTCGACGAGGAACGCCTTGCCCGCGCCCTGCGAGTTGATGGGCATGAAGTAGAGGGCGACGAAGCTCCCGGGCCCCACGCCAGCCGCCGCGAAGCCGGGCAGCTCGACCGGCTCGATGGTCGACGTCTCTTCGTGCTCTCCGACGATCTTGCAGTCGCGACGGTAGAGAATGGTGCCGTCGGCGAGAATGCGATCGATCTTGTTCGTCTCGACGCACGACAGGTCGGGCACCTTGTACTTCTCGGTGCGGAACGTGAGCTTCACCGCCTCGCCCTTCTTCTCCACCGCCTTCACCACGCCGGTGCCGAACGCCTGATCAGGCCGCAGCGAGTTCACCGTGCCGAACATGCTCATCGTGCGGGTCGCCTCGCCGATGGGGTTGTCGAGCGGCTCGGGCAGCGATGCCGCCCCCGACGGCCGGCCACCGCGGCGCGACTCGTCGAACGCCGCGTTCTTCTGCGAGCCACCCGCCTCGTTGAACGCGTCGACGTACGCGAGATACGCAGCGGTGAACGGCCCACGCACGGGCGTCGTGCGCTCGGCGAACGAGCTGAAGACGGGCTCCATGCCGCCGGCGTCGGGGTCGCGCGACGCACACTCGGCCAGCGCCCACGCGAGCAACCCAGACAACCGCACGTCGCTCAGCTTCGCGTTCTTCTGCGGCTCCATCTCTTTCACGAAGAACGGCCACAGCTTCTTCGCGCAGCCCTGCATCGGCCCCGTCTGCGACTCCATGGCGAGCACGAGGTCGAGCACGGGCTTGTCGGCGGGCGCCTGCTTCGTCGCCCATTCCTGCGCGGCCTTCGTCGGTACGTCGATGACCAGCTTCGTCAGCCCCGGCAGCTTCGCGTTCAGCTTCTTGTACGAGCTGAGGTGCACCGCGACGATGGCCCGCGCTCGCAGCCACGCGAGCCGCGCCTTCGCTTCGGAAACGACGTTGAAGTTCAGCCCTGCGAGCTCCTTCTCGAACGCCGCCACGTCGAGCGGTACCGTGTTCGCCACCGCGATGTCCGAAGCCACACGCAGGCGCTCGTCGTCGGTCTCGGCCGACGAGCTGGGGATGAGCTTCTGAATGAAGCCTGCCATCGCGAGCTGCGTGGTGAGCCCACCGGGCGTATCGAGGTCGAGGAGCCGAACGTCGGGCTCGTGTGACGCCGCGTTGCCACAGCCCATCACGCGCCGCTCGAGCAGCCGGTTCGCCTTCACCGCGGCCGTGCCCTCCTCGAGCGGCGGAAACGCGTCACACGACTGTTTGTCGAGGGTCTTCGTCTTCTCGTACCCGGCGATGACGATTCGCGAGCCGAGGAACATGAGCCGCTCGTTCTGCGCCGCCGTGAGCGAGAGCTGGTTGCTCATCGTCTGACGAAACGCGGCGACGACCTGCTGGCGCACGTCCCAGTCGGGGTCGAGGCACGAGAAGAGAATGCCTTCGGTGAGCTGGCTCTGCCACACGGTGGGAATGCCCGGGCGCTGGCTGTCGAGCGACTTGCCGAAGCTCTCGAGCACGCCCTCGCACCAGGTCGGCTTCATGGGAGCGATGGCCTCGGCGCCATTCGCCGGAGCGACCGGCTTCGGCGGCTCGATGAACTTGCGCAGCTTCTCGGTCTGCGCGTCGCCCACGCCCTTCTCGATGGTGGCGAACAGCTCGTCGCGCTTCGTCTTCGCAGCCGCGCGCGCGCCCTCGTCCAGCTTCGCGAGCAGGTCGTCGAGCTCCTTCTTCGCCTTCTCGAGCTGCTTCGCGTCGGCGTTGGCGAGGTTCTTCTTCTCGGGGTCGAAGTCCTTCGCGACTTTGGCGAGCTTCTTCTCGAACTCCTCCGCCGCTTTGCCGGCGGCCGCGCCACCGACGGCTTCTTTCGCCGCGGCGACCGCCGCGTCACGCTTCGGCTTCAGCTCCGTGGCACCAGCGGCATCGAGCGCTGCGAGCGCGTCGAGCTCTTTGTCGAGATCGGCGATGTCTTTCTCGAGCTCGGGCCCTTTGCGGGCGAGGTTCTTCGAGGGGTCGTATTCCTTCGTGAAGGCCTCGAGCTTCTTCTCGGCTTTCGTGCGCTGCTTCTCGGCCTCGGTCTTCGGTGCTGCGACCACGCTCATCGCGCACAACGACACCACCACCGCCACGCACATCCGCATCGTGCCGCTCCCGTGAACGACCCGCGCGGTCATCCGGGCGGGGAGCGTGAATACTCGCAGGTCTTCGAATGGATCACTGCCGCGGTTTTCTCAGTGGTTTCGATTCTTTGAGCGCGCGGGCGGCGGCTATTTCTTCGGCGGCTCGGGCTTCTTGAAGCCCTTCGCCTCGATGCCGAGAGAGGGAATGGAGGTGACAAGGTACTCCTCGAACGGCTGCGGCAACGCGGTCGCCTTCGCCATCACCGCGTTGGTGCCCGCGAGCCCGGCCGAGACGATGGGCGAGGCCATGTCCCAGCAGGCTTCGCCGCGTTTCCACATCACGTAGCGGCCCTGAAACCGGTTGCGCTTCGCCGGCCGCACGTCGGGCACGCCGGGAATGCCACCCTCCATCGGCTCGGCCTTCTGGAACACCACGTCGTCGGTGAGGCTGTCTTTCGTGTAGCGCAGGTGCAGGCGCGTCAGCGTCGTCTCGGCGGCCCACTTCGCGACGCCGGAGTCTCCCTTCACGCCGGGAATCACGTCGGCGCCCATGAGGCGCGTGAGCGGGTCGTCCATCGGGTGCGGCGGCGGGCACGGGTCGCACGTCACGCCGTAGATGCCCTGGTCGACCATCACCTCGGGCGGCGGCATCGCTCCCTTCCAGGCGAACTCGGTGATGGCGGCGCTCGGCGTCTTCTCGAAGGTGCGCTTGACGAGCTCGGAATAGAAGGCGCCGAAGCTGCGCTCGACCGCGACCTTCACGTCGAGGTTGCTCGGCACGAAGACGTTCTTGCGGTTCGCCACCTCGTACCGGTCCTTCGCGATGACGTGCACGATGAGGTCCTGCTCGCCCGAGCTGTTCACCAGGCCCAGCCGCACCGGCAGCTCGAACTTCTCGGAGTCGTAGTGGAAGCGCAGCGGCGACAGCACCGCCTGGCCGTTGACGAACTTCACCTTCTTCGCGTTCACCTTCGCGACGAAGAACTTCGAGTTGTTCTGCACGTACGGGCGCAGCAGCGGCTCGGCGTTCGCGGGAATCTGGTACTTGTTCTCCTTCAGCCAGATGTCGAGGCCGAGCGCGTCTTTCGCCGAGAGAATGACGATCTCGTATTCGTTCACCTCGAACTGCGCTTCGACCTTCACGCCGAGGTCTCGCGGCAACGCGCTGTCGGACACCGCCGAGGGCGCCTTGCCGGCCATCGCCATGCCCCGGCCCATACGAAGGGTCTCGTCTTCGACGCACAGCTGCACGAGCCGCGGAGACGCCAGCGCGTCGAGCCGCTCGAACGCCGCCTTCGGCAGCGTGCGCACGTTCTCTTTCTGCAGCACCACCGGCACGGGCACGATCATCGCGAAGTCGCTCGGCGGGCCGCGGTAGTTGTTCTGCATCGACAGCACGGTGCGCGTGCCGTCACGCATCAGCACCACCATGGTGGCGTCGTTGAAGAGCTGGCCGCCGGCCGACGAGACGTAGAAGCCGCAGAACGCCGAGGCCGAAGACGACGAGAGCACGGCGAGCGCCGTGAGCAGGCTGAACAGGGTTCGCATGGGGTCTCGCTCAGACAGCGTGTGAAGAGGGGTGGTTCCGCCCCGCAGACCGGCCATCTTCGGGGCTGACAGCCGCCAACGCGACATGTCCCGGCTCGGCACCCTTCGGGACATGACGCGTGAACCCTCGCGATATCCTGTGCGGATGCCTGCTCGATCTTCTCCTCTGACGATTCTGTTGTGCTGCGTGTTGTCCGTCGCCTGCGCCACCAACCCGGCGAAGAGCCTCGAACCGAACGGCGTCGACGTGAAGGTGAACGACGACGAGACGCCTCAGGGCCTCTTCCGCGGAGACGAGCCGCTCGACGAGCAGGACTTCTACCACCTCACCGGCGACGTCGAATCAGAGACGGTCATCAAGGACTCGCGCGCGACCGGCTTCACCATGCAGAGCATCGGCGTGACGCTGCTGACCGTCGGCATCGCCGCTGCGGCGTTCGGGCTCGCCTCGAACTTCCTCGCTGACGGTGGGCTGCTGGGCTCACCTGGCCTGTTCCCACGGCCCTTCGAGAGCGGGTGGGTTCCGTACGTCATCGCCGCAGCGGGTGGCGTGGTGGCGGGTGGCGGCTTCTATCTGCTCGGCGACGGCAAGGAGAAGACGCTGGGTACCAAGCCCATCTTCGATCTCGCGCATGCGCAGGCCAGCATCGAGAACGGCCGCTACGGCAAAGGCGGCCTCAAGCCTGAGAACGTCGCGACGCTCGAGCTGACGCCCACCCGCCAGGGCTGGTGCTCGCTGTACGGCGCGAGCCTCAACCCGGTGCTCGCGAAGGACAAAGACGGCAAGGAGATCAAGATTCGCAACCACCTCGAGTGGCTCACGTGGACGGCGGAGCCCGGTGGTGTGCTGGGCGAGGCGGCCGCGGCGCTGCCAGAAGACGCGCCCGTCGACGAAGAGGGCAACGCGGTGAAGGCCGAGACGCCCGAGCCCGTGCGGTACGTGCGCTCGCCGCTCGAGACCTCGTTCTCGTTCGTGGGCAAGCCGGTGAAGGTGACGGTGGCAGTGAAGGGCACGGGCGTGTCGACGTCGGTCACGCTCCCGCACGACCTGGCGTGTCCCGAGTCGGTCGATCGCTCGGGCAGCGAAGGTGGCAGCGGCCGGTACGGCGAGTCGGGGCGCTCGGGCTACAGCGGCGCGTCGGGCTCGAGCGGCGGCAACGGCGGCGACGGCGCCGATGGGCAGAACGCTCCCGACGTCGAGGCCGAAGCGGCGTGGGTGACCGACGCGCAGGGCAACCGGCTGGCGCTCATCGCCTGGTCGTCGGGCTCGGGCACGCGGGCGACGCTCACGGGGCCGGCGGCGAGCGTGACCATCGACGCGAGCGGCGGTGGCGGCGGCCGTGGCGGGAGCGGCGGGCGCGGCGGCAGCGGCTCGTCAGGAGATTCGGGCAAGACGCCGAAGTACTGCGCGGGCAACGGCGGCAACGGCGGCTCGGGTGGCAACGGTGGGCGCGGCGGCAATGGCGGGCGCGTGACGCTGCGGCTGGCCGACGAGTCGCTGTCGTCGGTGCTGCGGGCCTCGGTCTCGGGCGGGCTCGCCGGCAGCGCGGGCTCGAAGGGGTACGGCGGCTCGGGTGGCTCGAGCTCGTCACAGTGCCGCTCGGGAACGCGTGGCACCGATGGCGTCAGCGGAACGTCGGGTTCACGCGGTCAGGCCGGCAGCATCAACAAGCGCGTCGTCTCGTCGGCAGAGCTCTCGATGATCAAAGAGGTGCTCTCGGCGAACCCGGCCTTCACCCTCGAAGCCTCGAGCGGCTCGCCTGCACCGAAAGGAAAGGGCAAGAAGTAGCGCATGACGCCAGACCCCTCGTCGGTTGCACCGAAGAAGTCGAACACGCCCCTCATCATCGGCGTCATCGTCGCGGTGCTGGTGTTCTGCTGCATCATCGGCGGGCTCGTCGCCATCGCGATTCCCAACTTCATCGGCTTCAAGGCGAAGGCGAAGCAGAGCGAAGTGAAGGCGAACCTGAGGGCGGCGTTCACGGGCGAGGCCGTCTACTTCCAGGACCAGAGCGCCTACTCCACGTCGGTCGGGGCGGTGGGCTTCATGCCCGAGCGCGGCAATCGCTACCTGTACCTGCTGTCGACCGAAGGCGAGGTGCAGCCACGCAACGCGCCCGTGATGCCCGAGGGCGAGTTCACCGGCATCGGCCCCGATACGCTGCGGCTCGGCCCGGCCGATCTCGAGGGCCTCGAGCGCGCCATTCCCCGCGAGCTGTGGAACGAGATTGGTGTCTCGGGGAAGTGCCCCGACGCGTGCAGCATCACCATCGTCGGCGCGGGCAACCTCGACGGCGACGACACCATCGACGTCTGGAGCATCTCGACGAAGGCGCGCACCATCGACGGCCAGAGCGTGCCGGCCGGCACGGCGCACTGTCACGTCGACGACACGAAGGAGTGACAGGGTGTCGGTGTTCCTCGCGGTCGACCTCGACGACGTCGTGCGGGCGAAGGTCGTGGCGCTCATCGACGCGCATCGGGCCTCCATCGACGCGAAGTGGCTGCGCGCCGACAAGCTGCACCTGACGCTCGTCTTCCTCGGCAACGCGACGACGGAGCACGTCGCGACCTTCAGGCCCCGCCTCGATGCGCTCGCGAGTCGGCACCAGCCCTTCGAGCTCTCACTCGCTGGAGCGGGAACGTTCGGCACGGCGCGCGCTCCTTCGGTGTCGTGGCTCGGCGTTCGGGGCGCCCTCGAGGCGCTCTCGACGCTGCAGGCCGACGCCGCGAGGGTGCTGCTCACGCAGCCGCTGCCCGGGCTGAAGTCGGAGATGCACGAGCGCCACTTCACGCCGCACGTCACGCTCGCGCGCTCCAGGCGGGAGGCGGCCTTCGTCGAGCTGACCAGGACGCTCGCGGACTTCACGACGCCGAACTTCCTCGTCGATCACCTCACGCTCTACGAGAGCTCGCACGCGGTGTACCGGCCGCTCCACCAGGTTCGGCTCGATTGATCAGCCCACCATCTTGCGCAGCTCGGTGCGTGCATCGGCCAGGCTCTTGCGCCCGCCGCCGACGACTTTCTCGTTCAGCGCCATCAACCGGTCGGCCATCTGCAGCGCAAGGTTGTTCACGATCTTGAGCATCGCGAGGTCTTGCGAGCTGCGCATGCGGCGCAGGTGCGGCCCGGGGAAGCGCAGGCCGACGACCGACGTGAGCGTCATCGCGGTGGCCGAACGATTGGGCAGCTGGCGAAAGAGCGAGAGTTCTCCGAGCGCCGCGCCGGGGCCCAGCACTGCCAGCGTCTTGCCGTTGCGCGAGACCTCGACGTCGCCGTCGAGAATGATCCACAACGCGTCGCCGGGTTGGCCCTCGTGAAACACGCTCTTGCCCGCGTCGAACTTGCGCATCTCGCAGAGCTCGAAGAGGCGGGAGATCTCGTCGTGGTTGAGACCTGCCGCCAGCGGCGTCGCTGCGAACCGCTCCAGCAGAGGTCTCGTATCCATGATCAACCCTAACGGCGCCGTCCGACGCCGACAGTGGATCAGCCCGCGCGGGGGCGGTTGCGACCCGGCACCCGACCAATGACCCACCCCGCGGGTTCAGCTTCACTCGTCAGGGGCTTCGTCCTTCGTGAGCACCTGGTCATGGTTCGCGTCGAGGGTGTTCAGCACGAGCGAGACCGTGGCCTCCGAAGGCGCCGAGCCTGCGCGGCGCATGGCGAGCTCGAGGTCGGCGCGCGTCACCCGGCCGTCGTGGTCGGTGTCGATGACGTCGAACCCACCGAGCCGCTCGATGCGTGAGCGCACCAGCGCCTCGAGCAGAATCAGCCGTGGTGGCCGCCCACAGCCGGCCGCCGGAATCGCCGCGGGGTTCTCCTTCGAGAAGCGCTCGAAGGGCTCGATGCGGTCGAGGCCAAGCAGGTGCGCGCGCGGCACGGCGACGCGGTAGCTCCGTTGCGGGTCGAGCGGAGCGCCAGCGAGCCAGACGAGACGATCGCCCTCGACCCTCGCCCCATCATCGACTTGCAGGAACCCGCCATCGCCCTTCGGTGCGTGGCGCCGCGAGGAGGCGATGGCGTCACGCACCACCTCGCCCGGCAGCTCGACGACGACGATCTCGTTGTCGAAGGGCAGCTCGTTCTGCAGGTCGCCGAGCGTGAACAGGTCGGTGTGAACTTCGGAGCCGCGCAGCCCGCCGCCGTTGAACAGCGCCGCGTCGGTGCCGAGCGCCTCACGCAACCAGGTGCACACGAAGGTGCCCATCGACGTCTGCCGCGAGCGGGAGCCCGAGGAGCTGAGCGGCTCAGCGAGTTCGGGCAGGAGCACGCCGCCAGCGAGGCGCTCGACCAGCGCGTTCGCCTCGTTCACCAGCGCACGCAACGCCGGGTCTTCTGCGTACGGCGCGACCGCCTCGTGCCGAACCTCGACGTGCACGGGCTCGCTCAACGTCACCGTCACCACCGCCGCGTGCGTCGCGTCCATGCCCGACTTCGTCAGCACACAGCGCTCGAAGCGCTCGAGGAAGGGGTCGTGCTCGTGGCCGCCGAGAATGAGCGGCACCACGCCGGTCTTCGCGAGCGCGCGGTCGTCGGCGATCCACTGGTGGGTCATCGCGATGACCGCGTCGCAGCGTTCGTGCTCCCGAAGCCGTGCTGCTTCGCGCACCACGGTGTCATTGGGCCGCTCCAGGTCGACACCGCCGAACGGGGGCCGCCGGTAGACGTTCGGGTCGTTCATCACCACGCCGACGAGGCCCACGCGCTTGCCACCGACCTCGATGACGTCGAACGCAGGCAGCGGCGGGTCGAAGCCCCGCACGTTCGTGCCCAGCCACACGCCGTGAAACTCACGCACGCGCGCCTGCAGCTCCGAGAGCGGCACGTCGTCTTCATGGTTGCCGAACACCACGTGCGTCACGCCGAGCGCGTCGAGGCACCGCACCATGTTGCGCCCACCATCGAGGCTCGAGAGCACGCTCGGCGCGATGAAGTCTCCTGCCAGCACCACCAGCCAGCGGTCGGCCGGCGTCGTCGCGCGGTGGTGGGCGATGAGCGTCGCCAGCCGTGGCAGGTGCTCCAGCGAATACACGTCGTTGATGGAGATGAGGCCGAGCGTCGCGGTCATGGTCGAGGAAATGCGCCCCGTTGGAACTGTAGACGTGGAGTCACAGGCTGTGTGTGCGGTTGCCAGAAGTCGCGACGGACGGGCCTGACCATCTCACGAGAATCTCTTCGTCCCCTCGAAGTTCCGGAGAGCCCCAGTGACCGTTCAGAGCACGCAGCGCACCAATCGCCAGCACGTCGCCAAGCCCCGCCCCGCCGCCCAGAAGAAGCAGGTGACGAAGAAGGCGAAGGGCTTCATCTCGAAGGTCGACCTGGCGAACCCGCCGAAGGGCATGAACCCGAAGCTGGCCGAGAAGGTTCGCAAGATTGGGCTCACCACCGACAAGTCGCTGCAGCCCGGCTACCCGACGAAGGGCACCACGCACTGCAACGAGGCGGCGCAGAAATACGCGAAGCAGTTCGGCTACGACGGCTTCAAGGGCCTCAACGCCGACAAGATGAACAAGCTCATGTCGAACCCGAAGAGCGGCTGGCACAAGGTGACCGAGGCCGAGGCGATTCAGGCCGCGAAGGACGGCAAGATGGCCTTCGCGTCGGTGCCGGCGAGCAAGGGCCACGCGCACGGCCACATCGCGGCGGTCACCGGTGAGTACGCGCCCGGCGTCGCGGGCATCTCGCAGGCGGGCTCGGACAACTACGAGTTCGGCACGTGGCGTCGTGAGACCCCCTCCTTCTTTGTGCGCGACTGATGTGGCCCGGCACCGAGGCGTACGAAGACTCGACGCTCACCCTCGACGAAGACGCGCCGGCCGATGAGGTCGACGAGCTCGACGACGAGGGCCCGGTCGACGACGGCGAGCAGCTGTGCGCCGATGACTCCGAGATCGACCCGCACATTCTTCAGCTGATTCGCGAGGTCGAAGACCCGGTGGGCTACGAGAAGTTCGAGCGAAAGGCGCCTCCGATGTTGCCGCAGCCCGACCGGGCGCGCTCGGTGCCGAATCTGCCGAAGGTCAAGTCGAGCGCGTTCAAGCGCATCTTGCGCTGAGGTGGAGCGAGCCCCGAAGGCCGCCCCTCGGCTGATCAGCTGCGGGGCTGCGCTGAGGCGAGCGCGTCGGCGAAGAACGGCGAGTGCCGGGCGAGCTCGCGCACGTACTCCTCGACGTCGCGGCGCGTCTCGGGCGAGACCTTGCGGTACGGCATCACGTGTTCATCGGGCACGTAGCGGAAGGTGAAGTTGATGCGCCGGGTGTCGAAGTCGCTGACGTTCACCTTGAAGTGGTGCCCGCCCTTCGTGTCGACCCGCTGCACGCGGTGGAACGTGCGCTTCTTCCACTGGTCGCCGCCGAAGATCTGCAGACAGCCGTCGTCGAGCCACTGCTGCTCCACCACGCCGTCGCGGTCGCCCGGCTTCGACGAGGTGACGAACTGAAAGAGCGCGCGCTCGCCGAGTGAGAGTGAGGCCACGGGGCCGGGCTCGAAGTCCTTGTGCTCTCCGACGCGCGCGGTGTCGACCCACTTCCCGTCCTGGAGCGACGAGCCGTAGTAGTTGATGAGGCAGGTGTTGAGGTGCCAGCCCTTCGGCATGTCGTCGCCGCGGAACATGCCGCGCGCCCGCGCCTCCATCTCGGTGACGAGGCCACGCAGCGCTCGGGGAAACGGCTCGGCTTCGATGGCGCGGTCCCACACGTGGGGAGGCCGGTAGTAGTCGAGACACGCGAACTGCCAGTTGCCCAGCCAGTACACGGGCCGGAGCAACCGACGCTGCGTCTCACCTGCGGGAATCGGGCGGAAGGCCGAGAATCGGTTCTCCCAGATGGGGTGCAGCGTCGCGAGATACGACATCACCTCGGCGCGGCTCGCGTTCGAGAGGAAGCCGGCGTCGTAGTGCAGGCCCTGCACCTTGCGGCCACCACCACCGCCGCTCGACTTCTTCGACCGCAGGGGCCAACGCGTACGCACGACCACTCCCTTAGCGCGAGACGTGAACGCCGGCGCTGCCGAACTCGACCTTCACCGAGAAACACGAGCCGGCGGCAGCGGAGGGAAAGGGTTCGGCGCGCTGCATGACGCAGCTCCGCGCGGCCTCGTCGAGCAGCGCCACGCCCGAGGCGGTGACGACGACCTTCGAGGCGGTGCCCGCGCCTTCGACGCAGAACGAGACGGGCACCTGGCCCTGCTGTCGAAACCGCCGGGCCTGCGCGGGGTAACAATCGCTGGCCGCGCGCGCGAGGCGGGCGTGAACCTCGGCGGCGATCGAGGGGTCCATCGCGGTGCCCTGATCAGCCGGAGTCGGTCCGGCTCCCGAGCCTGCACCAGTCGCCGTCCCCGCAGGGGCCGTCTCGGTTGCCGCAGGCCCGTCTCCTTCGCCCGAACCACTCGACGTTGGTTGATCAACGGGCTGATCAGCGACGGCGGGCGCAGCGGGCTGATCACCTTCGCCCGGCACGGCCGCGGGTTGTGGTGCGACGCGTGGAGTCGCCGACGGAGTCGAGCTCGGCTTCGACGGAGCAGGCGGCTCGGCTGCGGCCTTGCCTGCACGCGGCATCAGCGACCCGATGCGAAATACCTCGACCACCGTGGCCTTGTCGACGGCCGGCTTCGGCGCCGGAGCCACGGCACGCCCCAGCACCGCCAGCAGCCCGAGCGCGAGCGCGCCGTGCACCGCGACCGAGACGACGACCGCGAGCGGCCAGCGTGCCGTCACGTCGGCCTCCTCGGCTCGGTGCAGTCCCTTCGCGCCATGGCCGAGCCTTACACCCGAGGCTGCGGCGTTGTCTCAGCACCTGCCCACGGTCCTCCATGCCTCCGCGCGCGGCCTTCGTCGGTCACCCGAGGCGTTGTCTCAGCACCTGCGGTCCTCGACGTCTCCGCGCGAGGCCTTCGTCGGTCGCGGCCGCTCGCCGTCAGCCTTGCCCCGAGGGCGCGGCGTTGGCTCGGCAATGAGCTACGTCGGCCACCTGGGCTCGAAGGTGTGGTCGCCGCTGCGCTCCATGGCGATGCCGTAGACCTCCGACAGGCGCGTCGTCGTCAGCACGTCGGCGACGGCTCCCTGTGCTGCGACCTTGCCCTTCGCGAGCAACACCACGTGCGTCGCGAACCGCGAGGCGAGCGACACGTCGTGCAGCACCGCCAGCACACCAAGCGACGCTGAGACACGCTGCCGCACCAGATGGAGCGTCTCGACCTGATGCCGCACGTCGAGGAAGGCCGTCGGCTCGTCGAGCACCAGCAACGGCGCTTGCTGCACGAGCGCGCGCGCGAGGAAGACGCGGCGACGTTCACCGCCCGAGAGCGCAGACACGCGCCGCTCCGCCAGCGCCGAGACGTCGAAGGCTGCGAGCGCCTCACGCGCCAGCTGCTCGTCTTTCGCGCCCGTGAGCCCCAGCGGCCCCAGGTGTGGCGCGCGGCCCATCAGCACCACCTCGAGCGCGGTGAAGTCGAGCCCCTCTGGCGTCTGCTGAGGCACCCAGGCGACGGCGCGCGCCAGCTCGGCCGGAGCCGGGTTCGGTGCGAGCGGGCCCACGCGCACGTCACCGCGCATCGGCTTCAACAGGCCGGCCACCACCTTCGCGAGCGTCGTCTTGCCTGCGCCGTTGGGGCCCAGCACCGCCCACGCCTCGCCGGCCTTCACCTCGAGCGAGACGTCACGCAGCACCTCGCAGCCGCCGTACCCTGCAGAGACCGAGCGCAGCGCCGAGAGCGACATCACTGCTTCGCGAGCTCGGCCTTCACGAGGTTGTGCACCTCGTTCACGCGAGCGATGAAGGTCGCGTCAGCGCCCTGCGCCTTCACGTCGTTCTTCAGCACCTGCACCTTGAGCGTGAACTTGCGGGCCACCGCGTCGTCGAGCTGGTTCAGGTCGGCCTCGAGCTTTCGCAGCGCGAGCTCTCCGGCAGGCAGCGCGACGGGCTTCGGCGCCGGCTTCTTCGTGCCCTTCGCCACACCGGCCAGGTCTTCGGGCTCGAGCTGCGAGGGCGGCGGCTCGACCGGGTCGGGCGTCAGCTTCACTTCGCGGGAGCGCTCCGGCTCTTTCGGCGGGTTGTTGGCCGGGAGCGCCTGCAGCGGGTTGGCTTCGCCCTGCTTCTGCTCCTGCTGCATCTTGTCCACGTACTGGTCGTACGCGATGTAGCCACCGACGGCTGCGATGGCGAGCAGCGGCACGGCCAGCCACACGAGCATCGAGCTGCCCTGCTTCTTCGGCTCGACCTTCGGTGACGCCATCGGCGTGGGCGTCATCGCTGGCGTCTGGTCGGGCGTGCGGCTCGAGTCGAGCGCTGGCTCTTCGGACGTGGCGCGGGCCACGGCCTTCTTCGCGTCCTGCTTCTCGGCCTTGGGGTTGGTGCTGCGCGCCTGCGCCTTGAGGCCGGTGCCGGTGGTCCGCGCCTGGGCCTTGCGGGTCTCCTGCTTCGTCACTGCGGCGGCGCTGGGCTTCGAGGGCCGCGTCTCGGGCAGGGTGCGTGCGCGCGCGTCGGCCTGCTCCGAGAGCCCGTCGTCGAGCACCACGCTCGACTGCTCCGGCTCCACTGCGGCGACCACGTCGGTCAGCTTCGAATCGGCGACGACGATGCTGGGCAGGGTGCCGACGGCCTCGGCAGGCGGCTTGCTCGACGGTGCAGGTGCCTTGCGCGTCGGCTGAAACGAGAGCGCCTGCGGCGTGGGTGACTTGTCGACCGCCAGCGCGGGTTCGAGGGCCGTCTTCACCTCGGGTGACGCCTTCACCTCGGGCGCCGTGACGCGGGCCTGCGGCACCTCGTCGAGCGTGAGGGCCGGCATCGCAGCGACCTCGCGCGTGACGCTGCGGTTCGATGGGTCGATCGTCTCTTCTTCGGGCACGTGAGGCCCGTCACCCAGCGCCCGCGCCTGCTCGCTCAAGTCAGCCAGCAGCTTGCGCTCGCCCTGGTACTCGGTCGCGAACGCCTCGGTCATGAAGCGCGTGGCGGTCTCGGGGCCGGCTGACGGGTCGATCTCGAGCAGAATCGTCAGCAGCCGCCCGCGCAGCTCTTCGGCCGTCTGGAAGCGCTGAGCGGGGTCGGCGGCGAGCGCCTTCATCACCACTTCGCTGAGCGCGGGCGGACACAGCGGCTCGGCCTGGCTCAGCGGCAGAATCTTCGGGTTCGCCACCGTCGCCATCAGCTCGCCCGGTGACACGCCGTCGAACGGGCCTTTGCCGGCGATCAGCTCGTAGAGGCACAGGCCGACGGCGTAGAGGTCGCTGCGGCGGTCGACCGTCTGGTGCCGCGCCTGCTCGGGCGACATGTAGAGGAACTTGCCCAGCACGATGCTCGGGTGCGTGCGCGTCGACGACAGCGCCGACTTGGCGAGACCGAAGTCGATGACCTTCACCTCACCCTCGTACGAGATGAGGATGTTCTGCGGGCTGACGTCGCGGTGAACGAGGTTCAGCTCTTTGCCGTCGTCGCCGCGTTTGCGGTGCGCGTACGCGAGCGCGTCGAGCAGCCGCGTGGTGACGTACAGAATGAACGAGAGCGGCAGCTGGAGCGCACGCTCCTGGGCGCGCGCGACGACCCGGCGCAGGTCTTTGCCGTCGATGAACTCGAGCGCGATGTACGGCGCGCCCTCGTGCAGGCCCATGTCGAGCACCTGCGCGATGTTGCCGTGCGAGAGCTTCACCAGAATGCGCGCCTCGTCGACGAAGCGGTCGACGAAGTCTTTGTCCTGCGCGAGGTGCGGGAGGATCTTCTTGATGACGCACAGCTTCTCGAAGCCCTGCGCGCCTTCGAGCCTGGCGAGGAAGATCTCGCCCATGCCGCCCGTCGAGAGCGGTCGCAAGAGCGTGTAGCGGCCGAAGCGTTGCGGCTTGAACGGCCTCAGGCGTTCTTTGGCGGCTCCCTGACTCATGGTGAACGGGGTGCGACCATTGAACACCAGCGACCTGCTGGGCACCACCGAAGGTTATCGGCCGGGTCGGGCACGGGTTGCTGGGTGGCCAAAGCGCTTACTTCCAGCGTACCGAGAAGCGGGCGCCCGTGTCGTCGGAGGGCGGACCCAGGTCGGAGGTGGAGCCCGCGCTGATCAGCGAGACCTGCACGTCCTTCGCGCCAGCGAGCTCGAGCCCGCGGCCGATGATGCCCATGTACCAGCCAGGGCGGGAGACCTGGTTGCACCACAGCTCGGCCTCGGCGTCGCCCAGCCGGCTGAGCCGCGTGTCTGAGAAGTTGTTGCCGGTGCGGAACTTGTTCGAGAGCCGCTCGAGCGTGCGCCACGGGCCGATGACGCGCAGGCCTGCCACCATCGCGCGGCCCACCATCGTCTCCTGGTACGAGTCCATGAAGCGCCGGCCGATGAGCAGGTTCTGCTCGTCGCGCGGAGCGTTGGGCGCGAGGCGTGCACCGGCGAAGTCGAGGGCCGCGACGAACTGGTCGAGCGGGTAGGCCGGCAGCAGCCGCTTGTCGACGTCGATGCCGAGCGCCCGCAGCTGCGTCTTGTCCTGCTCGTTCAGCTGGCCCATGCCACGGAGCAGGCCCTCGATGGTCTGGGCGAAGATGAGCTTCTCGGACATGGTGCGCGGCGGCGTCTTGCACCGATTTCGCACAGGAGTCTCTCCCCTTGTCGACCCCCACGATGCTCGTCACCGGCGCGAGCGATGGCATTGGTTTTCAGACGGCGCTGCAGCTCGGCCAGAGCGGCGCGTCGCTCCTCGTGCATGCGCGCAACGAGGCGAAGGCGAACGACGTGGTGAAGCGCCTCGGGTCCGAGGGCCTCGCGGCGCTGCCGGTCTGGGGTGACCTCTCGGTGATGGCCGAGGTGCGCTCGCTGGCAGCCCAGGTGAAGCAGCGCGCGCCATCGCTCGATGGCGTGGTGAACAACGCCGGCGTCTTCGTGCACGAGCTGTCGCGCACGGCCGACGGCTTCGAGCTCACCTTCGCGGTGAATCACTTCGCCCCGTTTCTGCTCACGCACGAGCTGGTGCCGGTGCTGTCGAAGACCGCGCGCGTGGTGAACGTCTCGTCCATCGCGCACAACCGTGGCCGGGTGACGGTCGCCGACCTGCCGGTGCCGAAGACGTTCGACGGCTACGGCGCGTACGCGGCCTCGAAGCTGCTCAACGTGTACTTCACGCACGAGCTCGCGCGGCGGCTCTCGGCGCGGGGCAGCACGGTGTCGACCTTCGCGCTGCACCCCGGCGTCATCACCACCAAGCTGCTGCAGTCGGGCTTCGGCATGGGCGGCGCCAGCGTCGAGTCGGGCGCGCGCACCAGCGTCTTCTGCGCGACGTCTGCGAAGGTGGGCGCGTCGGGTACGTACTACTCCGACTCGCGCGAGGTGCCGTGTGCGCCGCACGCGAACGACCGGGCGCTCGAGCAGGCGCTGTACGAGAAGAGCTGCCAGCTCGTGGGCTGCGCGCCGCTCTGATCAACGTTCGCAGCAATTCAAACAGTTTTCGCTGACAGCCCTCGGTCAATCGGAAGTTGGTGGCCAGGCCGTTGCGAGGTCGTCACACTGGCGCCCATGCAGTCGCAGGATCGCCGTCAGCATCACCGCCACCGGACGTACCGCGTCGAAGTGAAGGTCGCGACCCCCGAAGCCTGGCGCGCCAGCTACCTCCGAGACGTCTCTGACGGAGGGCTCTTCGTTCGCAGCCGCCAGCCGCTCCCCGTGCAGACCCGCGTGGTGGTCGAGCTGTCGGTCGGCCCCCACCTCGTTCGCCTGCCCGGCACCGTCGTGCGCGTCGAAGAGAAGGGCTTCGGCGTGCAGTTCGACAGGCTCGATGCAGCGCAGCAGCAGGCGGTGCGCCGGCTGGGCTCGCTCTCGGGAGACTCCCCGGTGTCGACGACGGCAGAGCTCGCCGAAGCCCGGGGCGTCATCGAGGCCTACGAAGAGAGCCTCTCGTCGCTGCGGGAGCTCGAGATGGAGGCCCAGCAGCGCGCCGAGCTCGCCGAGTTCGAGCGCGCCGTCGTCGTCGAGCGCATGAACGAGCTGCAGAAGGTGGTCGACGGCCTGCGGGGCGAGAACGCGCGGCTCCGCACGGGCCTCGAGGCGTCGGCGCAGCGGCTGGGCCGGCTCGAGACCGAACGTGCTCAGGCGAAGGCGCTGGAGGCCAGTCAGGCCGAGCGGCTGCGCACCGATGAAGAGCGCCTCGCCGCGATGACCGATGCGAGGGCCGCCCAGGAGCGCGAGTGGGCGGCGACCCAGGCGGCGTTGAAGGCCGAGCTGGGCGCCCTGCGCGCGGCGGCGACGGCGACGCCCGAGCTCGAGCGGCTGCGTGACGAGGTGAAGGAGCTGACCTCGGAGCTCGACGACGAGCGCCTCAAGACGATGGCGCTCCAGCGCGCGCTCGAGCGGTTTCGCGCGATGGGCGGCACCATTCCACTCGCAGCACCCGAGCCGCCGAGGTCACGCGACCAGGCGTGAGCGCGAGCAAGGTGACGGAAGTCGTGCGGCGCTGCTCCACCGCTTCCGCAACCCTTGCGCGATGGTTGCCGCCGCTCCCTTTGGAGCGCGTCTGGCACAGCCTTCGAACGTGACGAGCCCATGCTCCGCACACTCGCGTTTGGCGTGTTGCTGTTCGCTGGCTCCACCTTCGCCGAGAAGACCGACGCCCAGCTCCTGAAGGAGTTCGGCGCCGAGGTGCTGAAGAACGCACCGCCTTCGGTGCAGCAGGGCTCGCCCATCGACAAGGCCCGCTACGGCTTCGCGCGCTACTGCGACCTGCTCGCGAAGAACGACGTCTCGGTGAACTCGAACCTGTGGACTCGTCTGCAGAACCTCGCGCGCAACTGGGACGCGACGAAGTGGACGTGCGGCGACCACGCCAACAACCTCGAGGCCGTCTTCCGCGGCATGGGCATCAAGGAGCCGATGGGCATGATCTCCGCCGACGCCGACTCCGCGTTGCCCACGCCCAACGCCGACCACGGCGCGCTCGGCATCTCGTACGAGGGCCAGTTCCACTTCTTCGATGCGTGGCAGCTCGCGGTGAACAACGGCGGCAAGTACACCGGCGCCGACGGCAGCAAGTGGAACGGCATGGACTCCCGCGCGTGGGAGGCCGAGATGAAGAAGCAGGGCTACGTGCGCTTCGCCGACGACGGCACGAACTTTCGCGCGGGCCTCGCGCCTGCGCTGGCGAAGTACCTGAAGGTTCAGCCGGGCGACGTGCTGCACCCGCCCAGAGACCTCGCGCCGCTCTCGAAGGAGCAGCTCACCGCGCACATCGACGCGCTCAAGGCCCAGCACAAGACGCTCCAGGACGAGCTGACGGCGCTGCCGCCGGGCGCCGACGCCGCGGGCAACCAGATTCGTTCGGAGCAGAAGGCCCTCTACCAGGAGGTCATGCGCCTCAAGAAGGAGCTGGGCGCGCGGAAGTAGCCTCTGCCCGAGCCTTTCAGCTACAGGGCCCCGCATGGGTCTCTCCATCGGAATCGTCGGTCTCCCCAACGTCGGCAAGTCGACGCTCTTCAACGCGCTCTCGAACGCCGGCGCGCTCGCCGCCAACTACCCCTTCGCCACCATCGAGCCGAACGTCGGCGTGGTGCCCGTGCCCGACGAGCGCCTCGAGAAGCTCGCCGCGCAGATGAAGCCCGAGAAGGTGCTGCCCACCACGCTCGAGTTCGTCGACATCGCCGGCCTCGTGCGCGGCGCCTCGAAGGGTGAAGGCCTGGGCAACCAGTTCCTCGCGAACATTCGGCAGGTCGACGCGGTGCTCTACGTGCTGCGTTGCTTCGTCGACGACAACATCACCCACGTCGAAGGCAGCGTGAACCCCTCGCGCGACAAGGACACCGTCGACACCGAGCTGTGTCTGAAGGACCTCGAGACGGTCGAGAAGCGCCGCGAGAAGACGCAGCGCTCGTCGAAGGCGCCGGGCAAAGAAGGTGAGCTCGCGAAGATCGAGCTCGCGGTGCTCGACAAGCTCAAGGCGAAGCTCGACGAGGCGATTCCGGTGCGCGCCCACGGCCTGTCGGAAGACGAGCTGGCCGTGATTCGCGAGCTCTTCCTGCTCACGTCGAAGCCGGTGCTCTACATCGCCAACGTCGCCGAGGCGCAGCTCGCGACCGCCGACAGCGACAAGTACGTGCAGCAGGTGAAGGACATCGCGACGAAGGAGAACGCCGAGGTCGTGGTGCTCGCCGCTGCGCTCGAGGCCGAGATTCAGCAGCTGCCGCCAGAAGAGCGCCCCGCGTTCCTCGAGTCGGCGGGCCTCACCGAGCCCGGCCTCAACAAGGTCGTGCGCGCTGGCTACAAGCTGCTCGGTCTGCAGACGTACTTCACGGTCGGCCCGAAGGAGTGCCGCGCGTGGACGATTCACAAGGGCTGGAAGGCGCCGCAGGCCGCGGGCGTCATTCACACCGACTTCGAGAAGGGCTTCATCAAGGCCGAGGTCATCGGTTGGGCCGAGCTCATCTCGTTCGGGAGCGAAGCCGCCGCGCGTGAGAAGGGCATGCTGCGCATCGAAGGCAAGGAGTACGTCGTGCAGGACGGCGACTGCATGCACTTCCGTTTCAACGTCACCTCCTGAGAGGATGACGGCAGTTCTCCGCGCATGCCTCTGAAGCTCACCTTTCCGTCGCGGGCACACCTGTGGGCCGAGGTGGTGATGTCGCGCGGCGAACGCGTGTTCGTGGCCACCGAAGAGACGCTGGCGACGGGCTCGCAGATTGGCCTGTCGCTCGAGGCGCCCGAGCTGCCGACGAGCATCACCTGCGTCGTCACGGTGCAGGGCACGCGGCCCGCCATGCCGATGATGCGCGGCGGTGTCTGGGTGAAGGTCGACGAGGCCACCGTCGCGCGGCTGCAGTCGCTCATCGGCGCGGCCTCGAAAGACGAGCAGGCCCGCATCGCCGGGCGCACCGAGCCGCGCGTCGACTGCGACTTCCCCGCGAAGGTGACGACGCCGCAGCCCGTGGCCGACTGCGCGGTGAAGTCCATCTCTCCCCACGGCATCACGCTGCGCGCGCCCTTCACCACCAGCCCCGGCAAGGTGCTCGGCCTCGTCGTCACGCTGCCCGACGGCGACGCCACGCTCTCGGGCACCGTCATGTGGACGCGGCCCGAGCTCAAGCTGTGCGGCCTGCGCCTCATCGGGCTCGACTCCATCACCGAGGTGCGGCTCGAGAAGACGGTGACGTCGTTGTCGGCGTCGAAGGCCGAGGCGGCGCCGCTGTCGGGCCTCACCATCGTGCTCGCCGACGACGACCCGTCGATTCTCGATTTCCTCACGCGCGTGTGCACGAAGGCCGGCCACCGCGTGGTGCGCACCGACCGCGGCGACAAGGCGCTCGAGCTCGTTCGCCAGGAGAAGCCGCAGCTCGTCTTCCTCGACGTGCTCATGCCCGGGCTCGATGGGCTCGAAGTGGCGAAGGCCATTCGCAGTGACGCGACGATGAGCGGCCTGCCGGTGGTGCTGCTCTCGGCGATGGGTGAAGCGCGGCTCGCCGACGCCGTGCGCAGCTCGGGCGCGACCGACTTCCTCACCAAGCCGATGAAGCTCGAGGCCGTGCGCGGGCTGTTGTCACGGCTCCTGCCGCCCGCCGCGAAGAAGTAGACGTGGCGCTTCGGCGAACGACCCGGGCTGACTGGGCTGCACGTGTCGGGCGGGTGGAGCAGCTCATCGCCCAGCGCCTCGACGACGAAACACTCGAGCCGGCCCACCTCGCGAAGGCGGCGAACCTCGCGCTGCACCACTTTCATCGCGTCTTCAGGGCGCAGACGGGCGAGACGGTGATGCAGCACGTTCGCCGGTTGCGGCTCGAGCGCGCTGCACGCACGTTGCGGACGCCCCAGGCGCCCGAGCGGCTGCTCGAGGTCGCGCTCGAGGCTGGCTACGAGTCACACGAAGCGTTCACCCGTGCGTTTCAGGCCCGCTTCGGCGTGGCGCCGTCGACCTGGCGTGAGACGCCGCGCGTGATGGAGACCACGGCGCCGCTCGCGCAGATCTCGGTGCGTGCCGACGGTCCAACGCGGCTGCTGACGTTGCGACACCGCGGCAGCTACGCGCGCGTCGGTGAGACGTGGGAGCGGCTGATGACGTGGGCGCACGCACGTGGGCTCGGCGGCGCGGCGATGGTGGGCCTGTGCCCCGACGACGCCGACGTCACGCCCGAGGCACTGCTCCGCTACGACGCCGGCGTCGAGGTGGGCGCCGACGTCGCGGCCGAAGGCGAGCTGGTGGAGCAGGTCGTTCCCGCGGCGCACTGGGCGGTGGGCCTGCACATCGGCAGCTACACCCGGCTGCACGAGACGTATCTCGACGTCATCGGCCGCTGGTTTCCCGAGTCGGGCTACGACCTCTCGCCCGAGGCAGCGGTGGTGGAGCGGTTTCTCGACGACCCACGCCTTGTGCCCGAAGCGCGGTTGCGCACCGAGGTCTGCGTGCGCATCGCCGACGTCACCTGAGGCCGACGAAGACGTCGACGCGCGTGGGCGCTTGCGTCGCGAGCGCGGTGAGCGCGGCCGGCGTGTAGCGCTCGAAGTCGACGGCGTAGCGCCGGCCGCTGGAGCCCGCCGGCCAACGCGCCCACACATCACTCCACGTCTTCCACAGCGCGTGTCGTGGCAGGCCATCGGCGACGAACGGCTCGAACGACCCGGCGGGCACGGTGACGAGCTCGAGTCCCTCGTGGCGCGTCGTGGGCGCCACACGAACGCCCAGCACGAAGGTGTACGGCGCGCGAAAGTCTGACTCGTAGTCGGTGTACGCCGCGTAGAGGTGCGGGTCTCCGTCGGCGGGTGAGACGGCGAGTGGGTGGCTGAGCAGCTGTTGCCACGCCTGGGCGAGCTGCTCGGCCGCCTTCGCGGGCGTGATGCGCGTGGCGTAGCCAGCGAGGTGGAACGTCTCGAACGTCGTCGTCATCGGGGCTCCTCGGGGTGGGTGAGGAGGCCGTCGTACGAGAGGCCGCACCGGCGCGTTTGATGGCCAGTGCGTGTTTCGTGCATGGAGGCCCTCGACCTCCGTCGGTACCGTCACCCGCGCGCGACGGCGGAGCGGGGCGCATTTTATCTCACCCGACACCCGCTCCATGCTGGGCGGCACTCGAAGGGGGAGAACCAGCATGACGATTCAGAAGAAGCCCGCGCTTCACGCGCCCACGCCCGTACGCACCTCGCCGAAGCCCTCCAGCGCGCCCGCGACGACGAAGCCGCCACCGCGGTTGACGACGAAAGACGAACTCTCGGTGGGGAAGGGCCGCGCGCTGCGCACCAAGGCCGTCGGTGGAGCCGTGGCTCAGACGGCCGTCGAAGAGCTTCGTGCGCTCCGGGCGGCGTCGCTGCGGGGCACCGCCGCCACCGCGTTGAACGCGACGAGCAGCACGTCGGCGGCGACGGCCGTCACGGCCTCACCCGAGGTTCAACGAAAGGCCGAAGAGAACCTGTCGATGGTGCGCGACGCGGGCGGCCTGTCGTACGCGCTCGAGCGTGAGCAGGACCCGGCCGTACGAAACGAGATGATTCGGCAGGTGATGAACTCGGAGAACGCCGACCAGTTGCTCACCTCGAACTTCGGCGGCAACGCGACCACGAACCAGGACTACGACCAGACGCACACCGTCGCGAGCGCCATCGACGACGCGGTTCGCGCCGGCGCGGTGACCCAGGCCGACGTGAACAAGGCCGTCGAGCACATGGAGCCCGAGAGCGCCGCGCTGTTCATCGGCTCGCTCTCCATCGAGGGCAACAACCGCGCGCTCGGTGGCGCCGTCGAGATGTTCGGCATCGCCGCAAAGAACCAGGGCTACGAGCAGGCCGCTGCGCTGGCCTTCACCTCGAGCGACTCGCTCATCGACAAGTACTACCCGACGGCGGCTGAACAGAAGAAGGCCTTCGAGCAGGTGAACTCGTACATCGAAGACTGGGACGACGCCCTCGCGGGTCAGGACGACATGAACGGCGTCGCCCGCAACGCGCTCGAGTTCGCCGTCGGCAGCGCAGCCCGGCTCACCGCTCGTGGCAACGGGTACGGCCCCGGAGAGCTCGAGGCCGAGCTCGAAGAGATGGGTCCCCGGTTCACGCAAGAGACCATCGCGCGCCTCGGTGAGGCGACGCGGTTCGACGGCCGGGTTCCCGGCGCCATCGACACGTTGAGCGACGCCGCGCAGGCGGTCGCAGACAAGGGCGGCAAGAAGGCCGACGACTTCGCCGTGGCCGCGGCCCTTGGCTACACGCAGACGCCGCAGCTCATCAGCGAGAACCTGAAGACGCCCGAGCAGCGCCGCGCCGCCCTCGAGGCGCTCAACGGCTTCCTCGCCAAGCGCCGTGACCAGTTCGGAGACGCTGCCAACGGAGACCCGCCGTACTCGCTGCTCCGCGACCCGCAGGCCATCGAGGGCATCAACAACCTGCTCGGCCAGGATCCCACGCTGCTGCGCTCGCTCGTCGACGGCGGGCCGCAGGGCGAGGCGACGCTGGTGCAGCTGATGGAGAGCATCTCGCTCAACCCCGACGTGCCGCAGGAGCTGCGGGACCAGTTCCAGGGCCGCGTCGACGGGCTGCTTCGCGACGTGATGGCCGACGCCACGAAGAACCCCAACGAGTCGGGCGCGACCATCGGCCGGCTGCTCGGGCTCATTCAGGTGGCGGGCAACCGCGCCGTCGAGGCGGCGGGAGACGAGGACCAGTCGCAGCAGAACGCGGTGCGCGACCTCGCGAAGGACGTCACCAGCGGCATCGTCGGGCTCGCGCTCTCGAGCACCGGCCCCGTCGGCAGCATCGTCGGCGGCGCCGTGATGAACCAGGTGCTCGACGCCATCTTCGACACGCCCCCCGGGCCGACCTCGCAGCAGATTCGCGCTGCGTTCGCCGACCAGCTCGCGAAGGCCGGCATCGACGTGTCGAGCGGTGAGATTGGCTTCGACCAGCTGCAGAGCGTGCTGGGCAAGACGCTCGACGCGCTCAACAACGTCAAGCCGCTCACGCCCGAGCTGCAGGATCAGATCAACCGCCTCGAGCAGCTGAAGGACTCGATGGACTCGACGTTCGGAGGCTCCATCGACTCCGATGGCGGCGCTGGCGGCTCGTTGGCGACCGAGCTCGACAAGCGCGACGACAAGCCGTGAGTGCTTCGGTGAGGCCGAGGCGTGATCCACGCCCGGCCTTCACTGCATGAAGCGTTCATGAACCCTGGACGCTTTCAACCTGGCACCGACATTCTCGCCCCGTGGGGCGATGACCCATACCTCTACCCGGCCATCGTGCTCGGGGTCGACCCGGCCTCGAAGCAGGCCTTCGTCATCTACTGGGGCGGCAACACGGCGGGTGTGCATGACGACCTGCTCCGCCCGCTCGACTTGCGGCCCGGCATGGAGGTCGAGGTCGACCTGCGCGGCGTGAATTCGTACGAGCGCTGCACCATCAGCCGGGGGCTCGGCGGAGCGCTCTGCTTCGTGAACCAGTCAGGGCACGAGGTCTGGGCCGCGTTCGCGAAGGTGCGCGTGCGAAGACGCTGAGACCCGACGGCTACCAGGCCACCTCGAAGCGGTGCGTCGTCGGCTCGGCGTGCTCGCTCACGATTCGACCCGACTTCGCGAGGCTGAAGCCGACGTCGAAGAGCCCGACCCACACGGCCGCGAGCTCGACGGGCACGGGCTCGGGGAAGACGAACGACACCGTCGCGCCAGCGCCGCCTTCTTTGAAGACGACGCGCGACTCGACGCCCTGCACGCCGGCGCCGACGAAGGCCGAGAGCTTCGAGAGCAGCGCCTCGAACGGCGACCGCGTGAGGGCGAGCACGACGCTGGCGAGCGGGCGCACGAGCGGGCCCATGCCATCGCGTGACGCCCGAATGCTGACCTCGCGGGCCTTGTCGTTGCCGAGGCGGGCGACGAGCTCGACGAGCAGCTCCCCTGGCCACCACGACTGGGCGTGTGGCGTCTGGAGTGCGGTGCGGGCCTGGCTCGACACGCCCTCGAGGGTGCCGTCGAGCCCGAGCGAGTGCAGCGCGCCCGCCATCGACTTGAGGTACTTCGCGCTCACCTTCCACGTCGTGCTCATCGGGGCGGACTCTCATCCTCACAATACCGCGTGGTGAACACGAAAGAGCTGCCTGTGTGACGGCAGGCAGCTCAGCGACCCGTCTCCTTCGCGACGGTGAGCGGAATGCTGTGCGCGCGCCCATCGACGGTGACGAAGTCGACCGTTCCGCCATCGGGACCGTAGGCGGGCGGTGTTCCCGACACGTCGGACAGTCCCTTGAGCCAACCGTGCGCGGCCCGCACCTTCTCGATGTCGCGAATTACGGTGACGGCGTTGATCTCGTACGCGACGTCGGCGTGGTGCATCACGGTGCCGACGACCGCGGTCTCCCAGAACTTCGAGAGAATGGTCGACGAGTCGATCGCCAGCATTCGTTCACAATCCGAGCTCACGAAGCGCAGGTGCGTTCGCTTCACCTTGCAGGCAGACACCGAAGACCACCGCACGCCCGCGTCAGCCTGCTCACAGCGCAGCTCGCAGCCGCCCTTCGTCTCGACGCTGACGACCCTGACGGTGGCGTCGGCGCTGGGCGTCGACCAGACGAACTCGCTGTCGGTCGCAGGCAGCTCGCCAACCACGGCCTCACGCCCTGACGTCGAGGGAAGCAAGGGCAGGCGCCGCGACTCGGCAGGCCACTGTGACGAAGGGTGAAAGACACCGCCGTTCACGACTCCGCGAACCTGAACGGTGGTGCGAACGGGCACCGAGAAGGCGCCGAAGAGGGTGGGGCGGTGAGCAGCGACCTGAGCGCTGATGCTCCGCTCGATGCCGGCGTTGGTGCCCTCACCGATGGCCTCTGCGGCCGACATGGTGACGACCAGCCCATCAGGGTCGATGGTGAGCCCGAGGGCTGCGAGCTCGACGCCCAGCACGTCGGCGAAGGTCGACGCGTTCGTCACCGAGAAGCGACTGCCAGCACGCTCAGCGGCCGCCTCGATCTTCTTCGGCATCGAGCGAAGCGCGAGGAGCGGCCAGCCGATGGCGCCAACGACGAGGAGCACTCCGACCAACGCGAGCCAGCGCATGGCCCGATGCTGCCACAGACAGACCGCGGCCCACGTCACGCAATGGTGCGCTCGACGGGAATGCCGCGCTCCGCCTCGAAGAAGGTCACCATGCGAGCGACCTGCTCGACGTCGGAGCGAGGGTCGAAGAAGCGAAGCGGGTCGTCGTCGAAGCGGCGCTCCATCAACCGAACGCGCTTCACCACGCCACTGGCTGCAGAGCCAGCGAGCCAGCTCTTCGAGAGGTCCGAGGGCACCGTCGTGAAGCCCAGCGTGCCGCCCTCGAGCTCGTAGCGGCAGACGTATGACTCCACCGACAGCCGCTGCACCTTCGTGGCCCACTTCGCCATCGCTTCTCCAGAGAAAGTCTGCTGCGTCGACAGCGTCAGGTGCTTCAACTGTGGCTGCGTCGCCAGCAGCGCATCGACGGCAGCTTCGGTGAGGACGTGGCTGGTGAGTGTGAGGTGCTCCAGGCGAACCGGCTCGAGCAGGGTCGGCCGTGGCGCATGGTTGACCCGAAGATTCAGGCTTCTCAGGTTCTCGAGACCCTCGAGCGCGTTCACCGGCAGCGGCAGGTGGGCGTGGTCGTCGATGGTGAGCGAGTGCACCGTGGTCAGCGGTCGCAGCAGCCCTTCGGGAAGGTGCTTGAGCCAGTTGGTGGCGAGCTCGAGTCGCTCGAGCTGCAACCCCTCGAACAGGTCTGGCTCGACCACCGAGCCCTCTTCCGAGAGCACCGCGAGCGACGTCAGCGACGGCAGCTTCGAGAGGAACGCCTTCGTCGGGCCGGTGACCGAGACGTCTCGCCAGTTCCGTTCGAGGGGACGCAGGCCGGTCACGATGGCGCTGGTGAGGCCGCTCAACCTGGTGACGTGGCCGAACGTGTGGTGCTCGAGGAATTCCAGCGCGAGCTTCGTCGAGAGGCGGTCGAGCCAGGCGACCTCGTTCACCGTCGCCCACGCAGGGTCACCGAGCACCTTCTTCGCGGAGGCGGGCTTGAGGGTGATGGCGACGGGAAAGCCGCGGCCCATGCGAAAGGTGCCACCGTTCGCCAGCGGCAGCGCCCACGCCGTGAGGCGTTTGTGGTCTTTCGCGAGCTCGCGCTCACGCTGCAGCTGCTCGGGCGAGCCCTGGCCTCGCGCGCGCTGAACCTGGAGCGAGATGAACTCTCCGCGAACGTCACCGCGCTCCGAGAGGCTGTCGGCGAAGACGAGGCGGGGCGTGTCGTCGTCGGGCGCGGCGTAGATGAGCTCGAGCAGCTCGGTGTCGCTCCGGCTCTTGCCCTGTTTCTTCGCGGGCGCAGGCTTGAACGTCTGCTCGAGCTCGGCGAGGCGCGCTTCGTCTTTCGCCGAGAGCTTCTTCGGTTCGACGTCGGCCATCGCCTTCGCGGCGCGCGCGAGCTGGCTGCTGGTCCAGTCGCCCACTGTCGTCTCGATGATGGCCTTGTAGCGGGGCGCGAGGTCGACCATCGCGTCACGAGCCCGCACGTCGTTCGCATCGACGAAGATCTCGAGCGCCTGGGTCACGAACTTCTTGAAGACGTTCGCGCGCCACGGCGGAGCCTCGAGCACGGCGAGCAGCTCGTCGACGATGCGCGGGTCGTTGCGCCTCCACAGCAGCTTCACGCGGTGGGTGGCCTCTTCGGCGGTCGTCGTGCGAAGGGCTGCGAAGAGTCTGGCAAGGTCGAGCGGGTCATTCTCCTCAGCGAGCTCGTGCCACGCGTCGGTGTCGGCCTTCTTCTTTCCAGCGCCGACGATGGGGCGCTCCGGGTGCTTCGAGAGCTCCGCTTTCGCGGCAGCAGACGCGATGGCAGCCCAGCGAGGGTGTCGGGTGACTCGCCATGCCGCGGTCGCTTCAGAGAGCAGGTCTTTCTCCTGAGCCATGGGCAACGAACGCTACAGCGTCGACGGCGCGCCTCGTGAGTGATTGAAAGGCCGAATGCGTCGAGCGCTCGTCGTCGGTTGTCTCTTCACTGTCGCCTGCGGACAGATGCCTTCGGTCGTCGAGGACGCAGGCTCCTCACAAGACGCGAGCGTGGTGATGGACGCGGGCGGCACGGTCGACGCGGGCGCGACGGTCGATGCGGGAACGACGATGGACGCAGGCGCGATGGTCGATGCAGGCGTGACGATGGACGCAGGCGTGACGATGGACGCAGGCGTGACGATGGACGCAGGCGTCACGATGGACGCAGGCGCGACGATGGACGCGGGCATCACGATGGACGCAGGCGTGACGGTGGACGCAGGCGTGTCGATGGACGCAGGCGTGTCGGTCGACGCCGGGCTGACGCTGCCTGACGGCGGCTCCATCTGCGGCCGCTGCACCAGCTACGGCTCGGTGCAGAACATGGGCATGATCAGCCTGAACGAAATCTCCGGCCTCGCCGCCAGCCGGCAGAACCCGGGCGTGCTCTACGGCCACAACGACTCCGGCGGAGCCGCGGCGCTCACCGTCATGCGCACCAACGGCGCCACCATCGGCACCATCAACCTCATGGGCGCGACGAACCTCGACTGGGAAGACATGGCCATCGGCCCGTGCCCCGCCGGCACCTGTCTCTACGTCGGAGAGATCGGCGACAACGGCTCCTCGAACCTCACGTACGCGGTCTATCGCGTCACCGAGCCCGTCATTCCCGCGGGCACGTCACTGGGCACGGTCACGCTGCCGTCGGAGCGCTTCGAGCTCGCGTACCCGAACAACCTCAAGACCGACGCCGAGACGCTGCTCATTCACCCGCTGACCGGCGACCTCTACATCGTCAGCAAGCAGCAGTTCGGCACCAAGAGCACCGCGTACAAAGCGACGGCGCCGCTGATGCCCGTGAGCCCGAACGTGATGACGCGCGTCTCGATGATGGCGGTGCCCGACGGCCTCGACCTGCCCATCACTGGCGGAGACATCGACCCCTGCGGCACCACGCTCCTGCTGCGCTCGTACAGCACGCTGTACCAATTCGTGCTGCCTGCAGGCGCGAGCTCGTTCGACGCCATCTTCACGGCGCCGTTCTCACGCGTGCCGGTCGCGGCGTTCCCTGGCGGAGAGGCGCAAGGCGAATCGGTCTGCTGGAACCCGGGCGGCGGGTACTTCACTGCGAGCGAAGGCATGCTGCAGCAGCTGCACTTCGTCGCCTGCCAGTAGCCTCAGCGTTTCGCGCCGAGCGCTTTGGCGACCTGCTCCTCGTGCAGGAAGCTGCCCAGCCCGTCCATCACCGCGTGCCCGCCGACGCTCAGCACGCCATCTGACAGCGTCGCGAACGAGTCGCCGACCAGCACGTACACGACGATGGACTTCACCTGCTTGCGGCCCTCGTGCGCCTTCAGCGCCGCCACCACCTGGTCGAGGCCGTTGATGGTGAAGTTCGTCGAGTCGGCCACCTGCGCGAGGTACTTCGCGGGGTCTTTCACGGGCTGGTCGTCTTTGGGCGGCGGCGAGTACTTCGCGGTCACCGTCACCGCAGGCCCGAGCACCTCGGCGACCTTCTTCTTGAACGGCGCGATGTGCTTCGCCTCGATGCGCTGCTTCGCCAACAGGTGGCCGAGCGGGAGCTTCTCACCCGAGTCGGGGTCGCTCACCATGAGCCCGTTGCGCAGCGCCTGCTCGATGGCCGACGAAGGAATCGAGCTGCCAAGGCCGTCTCCGAAGATGTGTGAGCCGACCGTGAGCACGCCGTCTTTCACCGAGAGCACGCCTTCTCCGACCGTCGTCAGCACCACGAGCTCCTTCAGCTCCGAGGCCAGCGCGGCCTTGCCCGCGTCGTCACTCGCGACGGCCTTGAGCGCGTCGAGCGTCAGGGTGAGCGTGAACAGGGTCAGCTGGTGTTCCGTGAGCCCGGCGCGCACGAGGTAGTGGCCCGGGTCCTTCACGGCGTAGTGCGGGTCTTCGGCGTCGGTGAGCGGGTCGTAGCGCACCGTCACGGTCGTCTTCGGCGCGAAGGCCTTCAGCTTCTCCTTGAACGGCGCAATCTCCTTCGCCTCGATGGTCTCGATGGCGCGGCGGTGCTGCAGCGCGACGCGGTGGCCCACGTGCGGCTCGTCGATCTCCAGCCCCCACACGAGCGTCTTCTCGACGAGGTCGGCGGGAATGCTGGTGCCTTCACCGTCTCCGAAGATGTGGCTGGCGACGGTGAGCACGCCGTTCTCGAAGGTGATGAAGCCATCACCCACCGCGGCGTAGACGACGACCTCTTTGAGGCCCTGCTTCACCGCCGTCTTCCCGAGCTCGTCCTTCGTGACCGCCTTCAGACCCTCGACCACGGGGTCGAGCGCGTTGCGCGTGAGGTCCTTCGAGGCGGCGGCGCGCGAGAGGAAGGCGCCCACGTCCTTCACCGCGTAGGGGCGTGAATCGGCGTCGGGCGGCGCGGCCAGCTTCACCGTCGCCTTCACCGTCGGGCCGCACGCCTGCTTCACCTTCGCGGCGAACGGCTTGACGTCATTCTTCTCGAGCTTCGCCAGCACGGCCGGTGGCGGCGGCTTCGCGAACGCGGGCGTGGTGACGAGGACGGCGAGGGCGAGAAGTCGTGTGCGCGTCATGGCGCGGCACGAGAGCCTCCGACTCCTGACACGTCAAGGTTCGTCTACCGCGAGAGGTCGGCGAGCTCGAGGCGCGCCAACAGGAAGTCGGGGTTCGCCTTCACGACCTCTTCGAGCTGCGCCTTGGCGCGCGCGGCGTCCTGGTCGTCTTTCGACTGCAGCGCCTTCGACAACGCGCTCACCGCCTTGAGCGGCACCTTGCCCTTGCCCGACTTCGCGATGGCCGTCGGCGGCGTCGGCTTCGGTGGCGGAGCAGCTGCGCCCTTCGCGATGGCCGCGAGCAGCACCCCGTCGGCGTCGGCCGCGACCTTCTGCTCGAGAGCGAAGAAGTCGTCGCTCTTGCCGGTCGCGCCGAAACCCTTGAGCGTGTTCGTCGACTCGACCTCGAAGACGCGCGCGTCGATGCGCAGCGTGCCGCCCATCGCGAAGTAGCCGCCGACGACCATGTATTTGGCCTGCAGCAGCTTGCCGACCTTGAGCGCCGCGGCGGGGTCGAGCTTCTGCGTCTTGCCCAGGTCGAGCTCGGCGAGCACCTCCTGGAGGCGGGCGCGCTCGACGACGCGGTACGAGTCACGGCCGGCGAGGTCGGTGATGAGCATCTGCGCGAGGCCCTTGCGCAGCGGTACGAGCTCGCCGTCGGTGCCGTCGTAGTCGAAGTACAGAATCGCGACGGTCGGCGCGTCGGCGAACGCCAGCCGCGCGACGAGCAGCACCAGCATCAGCAGAGTCGTTCTCATTTCTTCACCTTGGACGCGTAGAGGGCGATGAGCTTGCGCATGGCCGCTTCGTTCTTGTGGAGCGAGATGCGCCAGTCTTCGGGGTCGAGGTTCTTCAAGTCCGAGTCGCGCTCTTCGTCCCACTCCTTCTGGGCCTCGACGCGGTCGCGCGTCGTCTCGGAGCGGAGCGACTGCAGCAGCCCGCGGCAATACGACTTCGGGTAGTCGTCGGTCGGGTACTTCGAGACGAAGTACTCACACGCTTTGGGAATGTTCTCCCACTGCGTCGGGTCGTCGGTGTGGCGGTAGACGACCTGCAGCCCCGCGACGGCGACGGCAGGCAACCCGTTCACCGCGGGCGGCGTGAGGTCGTTCTCGGCGAGCCAGGTGAGCAGCTCGACCTTTCGCTTCTGCTCTTCGATCTTCGACTCCTGCAGCGACATCAGCAGCAGCGACACCTTCTGGGGAAAGTCCTTCGCCTTCGGGTCGAGCGACTTGCGGGCGGCGTCGGCGGTCTGCGTCTTCGCGTCGTCGTCGCGCTTGAAGATGACGGCGAGGCGCTCGGTGGCGCTCTTCGCGGCGCGGTAGTTCGGGTCGGCGGCGAGCGCGGCCTCGAACAGCTCCCGCGCCTTCGCTTCGTCGCCCGCGTCCTTCGCGGTGAGCCCGGCGGCGTACTTCGAGAAGGCGTCGAAGCTCTCGGTGGAGTTGCTGCGCAGCTTCGACTTCTCCGAGAGCTGCAGCTTGATGCCCAGGTTCGAGATGACCAGGTCCACCAGCTCTTTTTCGAGCGCGAAGAACTCGTCTTTCTTGCCGTTGACGCCTTCGCTGAAGACGACCTTGCCCTGCGGCACGTCGAGCAGCCGCGCGGTGAGCTGCATGTTCTCGGTCACCACGGTGAAGCTGCCGACGAGCAGGTAGCGGGCCGAGAGCCCCTTGCCCAGCTTGAGCGCGTTCTTCGGGTCGATGAACTTCGACTGCGACAGCTTCAGTTCGTCGAGAGCGAGGTTCAGCTTCTCGCGCTCCACCAACTGCAGCGCCTCGACGTTCGAGAGGTCGGTGATGAGCATGTCGGCGAGACCGCGGCCCAGCGGCGTGAGCGTGGCGTCACCCGAGGCGTTGTCGAAGTAGGCGACGGCGAGGCGCGCGGGCGCGGCGGCGGCGGTGAGGCTGAGCAACCCGGTGAGGAGGGCGAGGCGCATGGGCGCGCACTCTCTCAGAGTCACGTCGTCGGCGCGATTCACGCGTGGCGACGACGCGGCGCGAGGCAGCGGTGGTAGACGCGGGGCGTGCTCTGGGTGGGGCTTCTTCTCGCGGCGACGCCACAGGTGACGACGGCCGCAGGGGCCGACACCGGGCTTCCGTGCGCGGTGCACGCGCGTTTCAGTGACGCGCTCGCGGCTCGCCAGGTTCAGCCGACGGAGCCGATGCGCGCCAGCTTTCGGCTGCAGGGCACTCGTTGGGTCTTCTCCCTCGAGCGAGCGGATGGGGCGGTCGCGCTGCGACGAGAACTCGACGTGCCGTGTGAAGAGGTCGGAGCGGTGGCGGCGTTGATGGTCGAGCGTGCCTTCGCGAGCCTGGTGATGAAGCGGCCGACGGTGGCGGTGAAGCCTCTGGCTCCGAGGACAGTCACCGAGCGGGTGGATGGTGGGCTCGCCTCGATGTCCGTCGCGACACGTGCTGCTCCTGAGGCGCGCGCGGAGGCAGCGGGACCTGGAGTCGATTCGTCCGCCACGGTTGCGCCCGAACCGCGCGCGGCACCTGGAGTCGAGCCGTCCGCCACGGATGCATCAGAGACGCGCACGGGACCGCGAGTCGATCCGTCCTCCACGGATGCATCAGAGACGCGCACGGGACCGCGAGTCGAGCCGTCCGCCACCGATGCATCAGAGACGCGCACGGGACCGCGAGTCGATTCGCCCGCCACAGTTGCGCCCGAGACACGCGTGGAGTCACCCGCTGGACCTCGTGTCGAAGCACCGCCTGCCGAGGCGCGGGTGGAGTCGTCGGCTGGACCTCGTGTCGAAGCTCCGCCCACCGATTCTCCCGCGCCCGCACGGCTCGAGGTGATGCCGCTCGCCGCGCTTGGTGTCTGGTGGGAGCCGCTCGTGCGTGCTGCTCCAGCGCTCACACTCGGCGTCGACGTCGGCCTGCGCCCGTGGTGGCGAGTCGGCCTCGCGGTCTCCTCTGCGCTCCCGCAGTCGCAGCTCATTCGCCTCGACGAGACCCGCTCGGGAACACTCTCGGTGTGGAGCCTCGAGGCCGCCGCCAGCACTGGCCTGTGTCTTCGCTTCGACCGGCTCGCGCTCTGCGGCGATGTGCTGTTCGGCCTCCGCCTCGCTCGAGGTGAAGGCACCGGCGCGCTCTATCAGCGTCAGCCCAGCGTGCTCCTGCTGCCGACGAGCGGGCTGCGCGCCGAGGTGCTGGTTCGCCTCACGCCGCTGCTCTCGTTCACCGCGAGCGTCGTCGGCCTCGTTCCCTGGGGGCAGAGCCGCTTCAACGTCGAGGGCACGGCCGCCGCCTGGAGCAGCCCCGCCGTCGACGTGGTGGGCGCCGCCGGAATTCGACTGACGCCGTGAAGGTCTGGCCACCCTGGGGACATTCAGTGCCGTGGACGGTGACTGAGCGCGTGCAAGGCGTCGAAAACACGGCAGACCTGGGGCTTCTGCGCAAAGCGAGCGCAGGAGACCAACAGGCTTTGTCTGGCCTCTTTCACGCCCATTTCGCCTTCGTGCGGTCGGTCGCGCGCAACCTCGGCACGCCCGACGCCGAGCTCGACGACGTCACGCAGGAGGCCTTCGTCGTGGCGTTTCGCAGGCTGCCGGAGTTCCAGTCGGGGAAGCTGACGACGTGGCTGTACCGCATCGTCGCCAACCTGGTGGCGAACCGGCACCGCGCGCGCCGGGTGCGTGAAGCGTTCGCGACGCTGCTCGGAAGGAGCGCGGTTCGCCTCGCGCCCGCGGCCGACGAGGCCTTCGAGCGTGCGGAGACGCGCGTGCAGATTGCCCAGATTCTGGCGCGGCTGCCGCACAAGAAGCGCGAGGTCTTCGCGCTGTACGAGCTCGAAGGGTTGTCGGGTGAAGAGATTGCCGAGCGGGTCGGCTGCAGCGTCGACACCGTCTGGTCGCGACTGCACTACGCGCGACGCGACTTCGAGGAGCTGGCACGAAAGAGAGGCCTTCGATGAGCCTGGTGAATCCTCCACGGCTTCGTGAGCAGGGCGACGCGCTCGCCCGTCACCTGAACGACTTCGGTGAGCCGCTGCCCGACTCGCCGGCGCGGCGAAGAGCGGTGCTCGAGCAGGTTCACCGCCGGCTGCGCTCGAGCGCGCCGCCGCGTCTGGTGCTGGCCGTCGCGTGTGTCGCCGCGCTGGTCGCCGGTGGGCTCTGGGCGGCACGCGCGAGGAACTCCGCCGAGCCCGCGACACTGCCGATGACGGTGGTGCTCGCCACGCCGTCGGCGACGCTCCTCGACGGCAGCACCAGTTGGTCGTTCGCGGCCCAAAGCGCGCGCGCCTTCACGTCGGCGTCGACGGGTGACGACGCGCCGCTCGTGCTGACGGGTGGTGGCGTGACGTTGGCGCTGTTGCCGAAGAGCCACCTCTCACGCGGCTCCACGCTGCGGCTCGAGCGCGGCACGCTGGCGGCCCAGGCAGCCTCGCCCCTCGTGGTGCTGGTGGGCGACACCGAGGTTCGTGTTCGCGGCGCGGTCGCGATGACGGTGGAGCAGGGCGCGGCGCGGGTGTCGGTGTTCGAGGGCGTCGCCGAGGTGTCACGCGCGGGTGCACGTGACGTCGTCGCGTCGGGAGCGAGTTGGCCGAGAGGCGCGGCTGCGGTGCCGGGGGCGTCGGTGCTCGCGCTCGTGCGGCCGCCGCTGGGTCGGGTCGAGGTGCAGGGTGAAGGGCTGGTCTCGGTCGATGGCGTGTCGCTGGGCGCTGCGCCGCTGTCGACTTCACTCGCTACCGGCCGTCACGTCTTCGCGGCGCTCGGCGTCGAGCAGCCGGCCGTGGTCGTGGCGGGCGAGGTGGCGACCGTGACGCTGCGCCGCCCGCACGAGGTGCTCGACGACGCGAGGGCCGAGGCCGTCACGAACCCCCAGCGCGCGCTCGAGCTCTACGCGCAGGTGCGGCGCGGCGCGAACGCCGAGGTCGCCCTGTACGAGCGGGCGCTCCTGCAACACCGGTTGGGCGACGACGTGGGCGCGCTCGCCTCGCTCGACGCCGCGCTCGACCAGTTCCCCACGGGCGTGCTCGGCAGCGAGACCGCGCTCACCCGCGCCGAGGTGCTCGTCTCGCTCGGGCGCCGCGACGAGGCCATCATCGCGCTCTCGGCGTTTCTCGAGGCGCACCCCACGTCGGAGCGGTTGTCAGAGGTGCACCTGCTCCGCGGCGACCTGCTGCGCGAAGCAGACCGTTGCGCCGATGCAGCTCCCGACCTGGCCGTGGCTCGGCGTGATGCCCGGTGGGCCGACGAGGCGAGCTGGTCGATGGTGGCGTGTGCCGATGGCTCCCGTGCGGCGCTCGAGCAGTACCTCCACGCTTTCCCCGCCGGCGCTCATGCGGCCGAAGCCCGCCGCGCCCTCGGCCACGAAAAATTCTGAAGGTCGTGCACGGCCCGCACATTCACCGGCAACACCGAGCCCGCCGGAGCGCTCGCTACTCAGGAGTCGTGATGAAGCACCAACCCTGGAACCTCGTGGTCGCCGCAATCACTGCCTGCGCCTTCATCTACGCGTGTGGCCAGGAGAGCAGCGTCGGCTCGCGCTTCGTGAAGAGCGAAGCTGTCGCGGCCTCGAAGGGCGCCGCCATTTCGGTCTCGGCCTCGGAGGAGCCCGCGTTGGCCGGGTTGGCCCTCGACATTCCCGCCGGAGCGCTGGGCGCCGACACCACCATCACCCTCGAGCTCGGCCTCACCGCGCTCTCCGACTCGGCGCGTGGCCCGGTCGCCATCTGGGGCCCGTCGGGCACCGTCTTCTCGAAGCCGGCGCGCATGACGTTGCCGCTCGCGCTCGGTTCCACGGACGAGCTCGGGCAGGTCGAGATTCTCGTCGAGGAGTCAGACGGGCGGCGCTTCTCGATTCCGCGCTCCGAGTTGATGATTGACGCCTCTGCGAAGTCCGTGACGTTCCCCGTGAATGGCTTCACGCGCTTTCAGCCCACGGTGCGGCCGGCCGATGGCGGCACGACGAATCGCGGTGGTGGCGCTGCTGGCACGGGCGGCGGCGCTGGCGGTGGCTCCACCGCGCTGGGTGGCGGCTCGGCGAGGGCTGGCGGCTCTGCCGGAAACCCGTGCGCCTCGGTGCGCGACTGCAACCTCGGTGAGGTCTGTGTGATGCAGAACCCGGGCGCGCTGGGCGTCTGCACGGTCGGCGGCGTTCTGGGTGGTGGCTCGGCGGGCACCGGCGGCGGTTCGACGGCGCTCGGTGGAGGGCGCGCGACGGGCGGCGGTGCGGGCGGTGGCTCGACGGCGCTGGGTGGCGGCTCGGCTGGCGGCTCCTGCGCGAACTCGACGCAGTGTGCGCCGAACGAGACCTGCCTCATTCGCACGCCCGGCACGGTCGGCCAGTGCGTTCCTTCGGCGAACGGTGGCGGCAACCCCGGCGCTGGCGGCGGAACGTCGGGCACGGGCGGCGGCAACCCGGCAGCAGGTGGTGGCTCGGCGCAGCCCTGCCGCTCGGTGCTCGACTGTCAGGCGCCGCTCACCTGCGTGAACTTAGTCTGCCAGTGAACGAGCGCTGAGGCAGGTGACGAGCCGCGCCTTCGGGTGCGGCTTCGTCGTTTCTGGAGCGCCGTGACTGTGGCATCAGGGCCGTTCATGCGGGTGCTCACCTGGAACGTGCTGCATCGGGTTCACGCCGAGACCCACGGCGAGCCTGCGGTCGAGCGCTGGCCTGACGAGTCGACCCGAACGCGCGCCATCATCGAGGCGCTGACACGCTCGAGCGCCGACGCGGTGCTGCTGCAGGAGGTGAGCGGAGACGTGCTCGCCGCCCTTCGCAGCGCGTTCCCTCACGTGACGAGTCATCGCTTCCCCCGAATGCCGAGGCCGAAGCAGCCGACGACTGCGGTGACCGACGCGAGCGAGCACCTCGTCATCATCTCGGGGCCGGGCGCGACGGTGTGGCGCGCGCAGACGGCGGCGAACGACCCGGGCAAGGGCCTGCTCGCGGTGGAGCAGGGCGGCGTGCTCTTCGTGTCGACGCACGTGAGCTGGGGCGAGAAGCGGGCGCCGCAGCTCGAGGCGCTGGCGCGCGTGGTTCGCGAACACGTTGGCCCACTCGTCATCGGCGGCGACTTCAACGTCGAGGCTTCCGTCGTCTGCGACGCGCTGGGCCTTCGGAACGTGCCGCTGTCACCGGGCTCGGCGAAGACGCGCGTGGGCCGCGAGGGCGGTGGCGACATCGACCACCTCTTCGTGCGCGGCCTGACGGCCTCGACGGCGCAGGTGCTCGAGCACGACGTGTTGTCAGACCACGCGCCGGTGCTGCTCGACCTTCAGAGCTCTGCGAGCTTCGCGACGCCGACGACGTAGTTCTTCCCCGCGGCCTTCGCGCACGCAGGGCATCTCACGTAGCCGAAGTAGAGCTTCTCGAGCTTGCGGTCCTTCGCGTCGACGAACTCCTTCATCTGTTCGGCCCAGCGGCCCATCTCCGAGTACGGGCCCTCGAAGACACGCGTGAGGAACGTGCCCGACAGCGGCACCACCTCGGCTCCTGGCACCGGCTTCGTCACCTCGATGAGCAGCTCGGAGCCCCACGGCGAAGACTCGTCAGCCAGCATCAACCGCTGCTCGGGTTGCGCGTGCGCCGCTTCGATGCGCGCGACGTCGGCGGTGACGCGACTGCCCATGTTCAGCGGTACGTGGAACAGCGACGCGACGTGGTCTTTGAGGAACAACTTGTGGTCCCACCGAAGCTCCTTGTCCTCCCACTGGCTGGGGTCGAACGGCGGGCAGCACGTCGGCGCGGGCGACACCGGCTTCGGCGTGAGACTCGATTGCGTCTCCATGACGGCACCTCCGGCGTGGCTGATCAGCATCGGGCGTGCCGCATCGCCCAGAGCGGAGCGGCCGCTCCTGGCCGCACCAAATGCGCGCTCCGACGCACGGCTTTCTTGCGCGCGCGCACGTCGGCACGCTGGCGCTACAAATCCATTCGTTCGAAGCGCCACGCGGCGACCGCGAGCAGCGCGAACGTGAAGACACCCGTGCCCATCAACATGCGGGTGACGACCTCGGGCTCGAGCGCCTGCTCTGCGGCGATGCGCGCCGAGACGGTGGCCAGCGTTCCCAGTCGCGGCATCGGCAGCATCACCCACGAGAACAGCGTTCTTCCGAAGCCTGGCTCCATCAGCGTCATGAGCGACTCGCGGTAGCTGGCCAACACCCCGAGCACGAGCGTGATGACTCCGGCGGCCCCGCTCACGGCCGCGCTGCGCACGAAGAAGGTGACGCACACCATCACGGCGTAGATGGCAGCGAAGCCCGCGAGCCCGACGAAGCTGCCGAGCAACAACGTGGCGCTCCACAGGCCCGTCTTCACGCCGAGCAACACGCTGAGCCCCGCTGCGCCGTACGCGATGCCGAGCGCGGTGATGACGAGCACGCCGAGGTACGTTCCGAAGAGCAGCTGCCACCGCGCGATGGGCAACGAGAGCAACAGCTCGATGCGGCCGGGCGCGAGCAGCTCTGGCGCAAAGTCACTGCACGCCACTGCGAGGAAGAACGCGCCGCCGTAGAAGGCCGCGTACGCCGCGCCCAGGTACACGCCCGACAACACGCGGTCGGCCGAGACGATGTCGTCGAACAACAACGAGCCGAACAGCTTCGAGCCGGCCAGCGCGCCGTCGACCACCTCGAGCTCGAGCGAGAAGCCCAGCACCACCAGCACCAGCGTGATGCCGACGAAGAGCGCGAGGAACCAGCGTCGCCGACGCGCTTCGAGCAACAGGTCGAAGGCCACCCGCAGCACCTGCTTCACGACGCGCTCCCGCCCATGACGTCGGTGAGCACCTGCTCGAGGTCTTTCGAGTCGGGCGAGAGCGAGACCAGCTTGAGCCCCTTCGCGCGCACCTCGTCGAGCGCTGCGTTCAGCTCGTCGACGTCGCCTTCGAAGAGGCCACCCACGAAGCCCGCCGCTTCGAGCACCGAGGCGTCTGCGCCTGGCGCGAACTTCACCTGCCAGCGCGTCGTCACCCGGCGCACGTCGTCGAGCGAGCCCTCGAGCTTCAGCGTTCCATCGTGCAGCACGCCGATGCGGTCGCACACGCGCTCGGTCTCGGACAAGAGGTGCGAGTTGAGCAGCAGCGTCGCGCCGCGCGCCTTCTCTTCGAGCAACAGCTTTCTCACCTCCACCCGGCCCACCGGGTCGATGCCGTCGGTGGGCTCGTCGAGAATGAGCAGGTCGGGCGCACCCAGCATCGCCGCCGCCAGCCCAAGCCGTTGCCGCATGCCTTTGCTGAAGGTGCCGATGCGCTGGGAGTCGGTCGCGAGTCCCACACGCTCCAGTGAACGGCGCAGCTCCGCGTCGGTGGGCGACAACGACTTGAGCGTCGCGATGGAGCGCAGGAAGTCGAGTGCCCGCAACGCCGCCGGCAGGTGCATGCGCTCTGGCAGGTAGCCGATGCGCGCGCGTACGTTCAGGTCGTCGGGCTGGCCGCCGAGCACGCTCACGTCTCCACCCGTCGGCCGCACGACACCGAGCAGCACCTTGATGAACGTCGTCTTCCCCGCGCCGTTCGGCCCGATGAGCCCGAACGAGACGCCACGTGGCACCGTCAGCGTGAGCCCGCGCAGCGCAGGCCGGGAGCCACCGAAGAGCGTGCGGTACGTCTTGGTGAGGCCGGTCGCCGTCAACGCCACAGTCACGTCGCGAACTGTACGCCGAAGACATCGGAAGGGCGGGTGGTAGCGTCACCTTCAATGACTTCGTTGATGTTGGCGCTCGTGCTCACCCAGGCGCCGAAGCTCGCCGCTCCCGCGTGGGACGCCGTGGAGGTGACGCCCGAGAAGGCGCAGTTCTTCTCGCTCCACCTCGCCTCGGCGCTGCGCAACCGCGGGCTGTCGGTCATCACCGCGCAAGACATCGCCGCCGTGCTGGGCGTCGAGCGGCAGAAGCAGCTGCTCGGCTGCAGCGAGGGCGGGTCGAGCTGCATGCTCGAGCTCTCGAACGCGCTGGGCGCGCAGCTCGTGCTCACCGGCGTCGTCGCGAAGCTCGAGTCGTCGTACCAGGTGAACCTGCGCGTGCTCTCGGGCACCGACGGCAAGGTGGTGGCGCAGGAAGTGGTTCGCGCCGAGTCGCAAGAGAAGCTGCTGTTCGCCCTCGATGACGCCTCGGTGTCGCTCGCCAGACAGCTCGAGCCGAAAGCGCCTCCTGGAAGCGCGCGGGGGCTCGCGTGGATTCCCGCCGTGGGCGCGGCCGCGTTCGCGGTGGCAGGCGGCCTCTTTTACGGACTCGCGCTCGAACGTTCGGCGACGCTCGAACGCATGCTGGTGCCCGGCGTCACCCGTGAGGCGCTCGCTCCGGTCGTGAGCGCAGGCCAGACGTTCGAGGTGCTCGGGTGGGCCGGCTTTGGGCTGGCTGCGGGAGCGGGTGTCACCGCGCTCGTGATGTTCCTCGTCGGAGCGCCGCCCGCGCAGGTCTCGTTCTTCGTCACACCGTCGGGGCTCGGCGCGCGAGGTGCGTTTTGAAGCGCGCGCTCTTGGTGCTGGTGCTGGCGTCGTCGTGCCTCGACTTTCAGCGTCGCGTCGAGCGGTGCTTCGACGGTGGGGCGTGCGTTTCGAGTGTCGGTGCTGACGCGGGTGTCGATGGTGGCGGGCCCGCCTTCGTGCCGTTCGACGCGGGCTTCTTCTGCACCGAGGCCTTCTGCTGGGAGTCGCCGTTTCCGCACGGCGTGAAGCTCGACTCGGTCTTCGCCGAAGGAGACGACCTCGTCGTGGCCGGCTCGTACGGCATGCTGGCCGAGCGCATCGGTGGCCAGTGGCGCTCGTTTCAGTCGCAGCACTCGCGCGAGCTTCCGTGGAGAAACCTGTGGGGCCGGTCGATGACCGACCTCTGGCTGGCGGGCGATGCGCGCGCGTGGCACCGCACGGCGACGGGCTGGAGCGCCGTCGGCATGTCGTTCCCCCTCGCCAACAGCCAGTCCGTTGCGGGCTCTTCGACCGACACGTTCTTCTCTGCCGGCGCCGACGTGTTCCGCCTCGACAGTGGAGAGTGGGCCATGTTCGTGAGCGCACCCGGCGAGGTGATGAGCCTCTCGATGGCCTTCGGCGCCCTGCACGGCGCGATTCGTACCAGCGCGCCTTCGGGCAGCGTGACCAACCTCGCCAACGGCACGACGTGGGCGTTCGACGCCGGCTCGACCTACTCCCTGTTCGCTACCTCGACCGCGCTCTTCGTGACCGGCGAACGAACGGTTCAACTCGACGCGACGCTGCGCCCGCAAAAACTGAACGACGTGTTGCGGGCGGGAGTCGAGGCCGAGCAACAGCTCTTCGCCGCCAACGTCGAAGGTGTGGGGGTGATGGGGGCGCAGGGCTTTCGGCTCGAGCGTCGCACCCCGCTCGTGAACGCGATGGCTGCGGGCCGCGTGCCAGTGGCCGTGGGCGACCACGGGTTGATTCTCGAGCGCCGTGACGCCGGGTGGGTCGACCCGACGCCGACGGCTTCACGCGGTGACGTCGTCGCCTTCATCGAGCGTGAGGCGCTGCAGGCCGTCACCGCCGACTGCGAGCTGCTCGAACGTGGCACCTCGGGGTGGACGAGCCGAACGCTGCTCCCCACCGAGCGCTGCGCTGACGCGGTCGCCGATGGGCCGTCACTCGTCGTGTTGACGGCCGGTGGCAGCGTCGTCGAGTTCGACGCGTCGCTGGGGCAGACGGGTCGCGAATCGCTGGGCTCGGGGCTCGAGGGGCGCAGACTCTGGCGCGCGGAGTCGGGTGCGCTCGTCGTCACCACGGCGACCGACGTCTTCGTGAAGCCGCCGGGTGGGCTCTTCGATGCCGTGCGGGCGCTGGGTGGAACCGGAGCGTGGGGCGTCTCTGGCCGTGGCTCCATCGCGCGTGTGTGTGGCCTCGCGCAGGGTGGGCTCGCCGACCTCGACCTCAGCCGCAACCCTCCGGTGGTGACGCCGGTTCCGTTGCTGCGTGCCGACGATTGTCGCGCGGTGTTGCCGCTGGCCGCGGGTGGCTGGGCCATCGCCTCACGCGAGCAGGAGTTCCCTCACGTGCTGGTGGTGGCCGCCGACGGCACGAGCAGGAACATCACCCTCAACCTGCAGGCGACGTTCATCGAGGACCTGCTCGAGACCCCGCGTGGAATCGCGGTCGCCTCCGACGGCTACGCGTTCATCAATGCTGCGAGCCCGGCGGTGCGGGTCGAGCCGTCGAACGCCCGCTTCTCCGAAATCACGACGCTCGCGCTGTGGAAGGGGCGGCTCTTCGTCGGTGGGCAGGGCGCCTCGATTCTGCAGGCTCCCGCGCCCTGACGTTTCGGTCATGACAGCGGCGCCCGTCGGTGGCGTTCGCTCGCCGCTCCGCTTCAGCTCATTCAATCGGTTGGTGTTCGCCCTCGCGAGGCACCACGGTTGCAGCCTCGGCGCAGCTCTTCCCGGGGAGGCGCCGTGCTTCGATTCGTGGTGGTGAGGTTGACGTTCGTCTCGTCGTCGTCGTGCGCGGTGGTGGTTGGCTCGCTCATCGCCATTCGCGCCGCAGACGAAGACGCGCAGTACCAGCAGCGTGTCGAGGCAGAGGCGCGCTACCGCAAGCAGAGCGCGCTCGAGGCGGCTGAGATTCGTCGCCGGTGGAACGCGGCGAACCCGAAGACGGAGCCAGCAGCGGTGCAGACGCTGACGGCCCCGCCGCTGGTCGAGGTCGAGCGCGTGCGACAACCCCTGCGCCCGAAGAAGTGAGCCGCTACTTCACCGACAGCGCGGGCCGGGCCAGCGCAGGCGGCTTGCCGTAGTCGTCACGCGCGCGGTTCAGCTCGAGCAGCTTCACCAGCACCGACGGCGCGACGGCCGACACGTTCTGGCCGAACTGCTCCGTGTTCACGAGCGACGGGTCGTCACCCATGCCGACGATGTCTTTCAGCACGCGCTGCGAGGTGGGCTTGAAGCCGTAGCCGCGCACGAGCTCTTCACGGCCGTCGGCGTACACGCGGTGCACGAGCAGCGGCAGGTTGGGCAGCATCACCGTCGAGCCGTTGGGCCGGTCGTTCAGGTTCTGCGGCAGCACCGACACCATCAGGCCGAAGTCGCTGTCTTCCTCTTTCGCGAGCTCGACGAGCTTCTTCTTCAGCTCGGCCAGCTTCTGCGGCTGCGAGGTGGTGACGAAGAGGTTGCCCGTCGAGGCCTGGCTGCCACGCGCGTGGCCGTTGCTGGTGGCGAACGCCTTCGTCGGAATGCGCGACATGAAGAACGTCTTCAGCACGCCCTCCTGCACGAGCGAGATGGCCTTGGGCGTCACGCCGTCGTCGTCGACCGGGTAGTGGCCGAAGAGGGGCAGCGTCACGCCGGCGGGCGACGTCCACGTCTTCTGCGTCGGGTCGTCGGTGGCGCCGAGCTGACTGACCGAGACGTGTTTGCCGAGGCGCTCGGTGAGGCGGCCCTGCTGGCGCTGGCCCAGGTTCTCACGGGGGAACGACAGCGGCCCGGCGAGCGTGGCGAGGAAGAACGTCGGCGCGGCGGTGCCGGTGAAGAGCACCGGGCCCACGTAGTCTTCGGTGGCGGCCGGCGCGGCGAGCTTCTTCTCGAGCAGGCCGTACGTGTCTTTCACGATGGCGAGCAGCGCGGCTTCGTTGGGCAGCTCGGCTTCGGTGCGCGCCGTCGTCGTCCACTCCGAGCCCACGGGCATGCCGTCGGCGGCCTGACCCTGCGCGTTCACCTTCAGCTCGTACTTCGTCTCGCAGAAGCGGTGCTTCGCGCCGTCGCTGGCGAGGAAGCGCTGGCACATGTGGCGCAGGCGGAACGACACCTGGCAGCTGTGCGCCTTCGACGAGGCCCGGCACGCGGCCGAGGCGCTCTTCACGCGGTTGGCCCAGGCGTCGGCGTCGAGCTTCGGCGGCTCCTCGCGCGTCAGCAGCACCACCTCGGGCGTCGTCTTGCTCCAGTCGGCGATGAGGTCTTTCACCTGGTTCGCCTGCAGGAAGGCGCGCTTGCGGGCGATGGCCTCGACGGCCGACTTGTAGTTCGCGTCGTACGAGAGCCAGAGCGCGCGGCGAATGGCGTCGAGGTCTTCTTCGGCAGGCGCGCGGCCCCGGCCGAAGCCGAAGTCGAACCCGCCGCCCGAGAAGTTGGTGTTGTCGAACGTCTCGTTGCCGACGCGCACCGCGGTGTCGACCGAGAGCGAACGGCCGCCGCCGGGCGGGTAGAGCGCACCGAAGTTCGCCGACACGCCGAACTCGTCTTCGACCGTGACGTAGCTGCGCGCGTAGTACGGCTTCTCGGGCTTCGACTCGCCCGAGGGCGGCATCGACAACGTCATCGCCCGCTTCAGCTCGGCGTCCATCACGTCGAGCACCGGGTCGACGTCTTTCATCGCCGGCGCAGCGGCCAGCACGAGCACGAGGAGCGCGTTCATTTCGCACCTCCCTTCGAAGGAGCAGTAGTGAGTGGAGGCGGCGGCAGCAGGGGACCGCGCTCGTGGCCTTTGCCTTTGCGCTCCACCTCGAGGTCGCTGATGAGCAGGCTCGGCGCGATGGCAGAGACGGGCACCCAGCCCGACTCGGCGCCGCAGAAGCCGTTGAAGACCTTCGCGTCGTCACCGGTGGCGAGAATGCGCTCGAACGAGGCGATGGGCGTGCCCACCAGGTCGACGCCGCGCACGAGCTCGTCGGGCCGGCCGTCGGCGTAGACGCGGTAGACGATCTGCGGAATCACCTTGAAGGCCTGCGGCGCTCCACCGGCGCGGGTGTTGGTGAAGCCGCCCGAGATTTCTTCGAAGACGAGGCCGTACGGCTTGCCGCGCTTCTTCACCTCGTCGAGCAGCGTCTTGCGCAGCTGGTCCGGCGGCAGCTGTTTCGTGGAGTCGATGATGAGGTTGCCCTGACGCGCGACCGGCTTGAGGCCCGGCTGTGCGCGGCCGTGGCCGTTGGAGTTGGCGAAGCCCTTGATGGGCGAGCGGCCCTGCAGGAACGAGCGCAGCACGCCCTTCTCGACGAGGTTCACCTTCTGCGCGGGCTGGCCCTCTTCGTCGAACAGGTAGAAGCCGTTGAGCGGCAGGTCTCCCCACTTCGCGCGCGTCGGGTCGTCGGTGACGCTGATGAACTCGGGGACGATTTGCTGGCCCACCTTCTTGGTGAACGTCTTGCCCTCGTCCGCATCCTTCTGGCGGTGGCCCTCGATGCGGTGGCCGAAGATTTCGTGGAAGAACACGCCGGCTGCGCGGTGCGTGATGATGGCGGGCCCGACGTACGGCTCGATGGCGGGCGCGGCGCGCAGGGCCTCGAGGCGCTCGATGGCGCGGGTGACGCGCTTCTCGAACTCGGCCTCCGACGGCCGCGCGTCGGGCGAGGTGGCCTCGGCGGCGTCGTAGAAGTCGAGCTCCATGCCGTCGTCGGCGCGCACGGTGCCCCAGACCCCGAGGCGGGCGAAGAAGCGGGGCTCACGCAGCTTCGCGCCCTCGCTGTCGACGAAGAAGTGCGTCATCGACGAGACCTGCATCGACACCGACGAGCGGAGACTCTGCGGGTGCGTCTTGAACGCGGCCGACAGGCGCTTGAGGCGCTCTTCCCACGCGGTGCGGTCGAGCACGTCGGCGAGCGGCTTCGCCCGGGGCTCGAGGCGCTGCTGCGGCTTGTCGGTCGAGAAGTCGGGCGCCTTGTCTTCTTCGGCGGCCTTCACCGCGACGTTCGCGCGAACCTTGAGCAGGTCTTTCGTCGCGCCGCGCACGGCGTCGTCGGTCGCCTTCCACAACGAGACCTCGAGCGCGTTCTTGTCGTCTTCGATGGGCAGCGAGCGGCCGCCACCACCGAAGTCGAAGTCGAAGCCGCCACGAACCTTGTGCGTGTTGTCGAGGTCGCGCGTGCCGACGCGGGCGATGACGTCGAGCAGGCGAACGCGGCCCACGAGCTTGCCGCCTCTCGAGGCCTGGCCTTCGAGCGCGCCGAAGCTGGCCGAGGCGCTCCACGCTTCACCGTCGGTGACGCGGTACGAGAGGTAATAGAGCGGCGCGTCTTTCTCTCCGGGCAGGCCCTTCTTGCTGCGGGCGAGCTCGGCGGTGAGCGCATCGAGGAGAACGTCGGTGTCAGCGGGAGCAGCGGGCGGCGCGGCGAGGAGCAGCGCGAGCAGTGGTGTCAGCATGTGCGGGGCGCACTGTAACCGTGGCGTCGTTGCGCACGAGGGAAAGATGCCCGCCCGTACTACCGTCGCGCGCATGCCCGACCTCCTCGCCATCGTCAGCAAGGCCGTGTTCGACGCAGACAACAGGAATGCAGCGGTGGGCCAGGTGTTGGCCATCGACCGCTACGTCAGCACCAACAAGGCGCTCGAGCCCCTGCGTGGCGGTGGCCGGCTCTTTCTCGTCACGGTGCGCCCGCCCGATGAGCAGCTGTGGCTCGTCGCGGTGCTGGAGTCGCCGAAGCACGACGGGAAAGCGTGGGTGGCGAAGGCGAACACGCGGCCCATCGCGAACATCAGCGCGCTGCGCGGGAGCATTCGGTTCACGTCGAACACCGGCATCTCGGCCACGAAGGGCGCGCTCGGCATGTCGTTGCAGACGCCGCGGCAGCTCACGGAAGAAGACGTCGCGATGATGCTGGGCTCGGCGCCTGCGCCTGCTTCCGCGAAGAAGACGGCGTCGGCTCCCGTGGCGCCGAAGAAGGAAGTGGCGCCAAAGAAAGAAGCCCCGCCACCGCCTCCGAAGAAGACCGCGGGTGACGACGGCTCGAAGCAGCTCTCGAGCGGAAAATGGGCGAACGCGCTCGAGCCGCTCCTGGCGCGATGGAAGGACGAACGTGCGCCCGAGCTCGCCGAGCTCATCGAGCGGGTCTCGGCACAGCTTCCTTCTCCCAAGTCGTGGCAGCTGACGCGGCCCGACGCGGCGCAGTTCGACCTCGTCGCTTTTCTCTCGACCCTCACTGACGGGAAGTTCGCCGACTCGCTCGCGCGCATTCAGAAGCTCGAGAAGCTCGACCCCGACCCGCGCGTCGCCGCAGCGCTGACGCGGCTCATCGTCACGCCGCCGTTCACCGCGCAGTCGTCGCGCGAGTTCTGGACCTCGCTCTACGAGCAGCTCTCCGACCGTCACGCCGACCCGCGCACGCTCGACGCCTTGAAGCCGCTCGTGAAGGACTATCAGGCGACCTTCGGCCGCACGAAGATGGGCGAAGCGATGGAGCGTCGCGTTCAGGCGCTCGTGAAGACGCTCTCGGAGCGGTTCGCTACCGTGCCGCACGCCGACGTGACGAAGCAGCTCGCGATGCTGCCCGCTGCGAAGGCAGCTCCGCCCGGGCCGAAGACGAAGTCGGGCCAATCACTCGAGGAGCTGCTCGCCGCGGTCTACGAGCGCCCGGACGATGACGGCGTGCGTGAGGTCTACGCCGATGCGCTGCTCGAGGTGGGCGACCCGCGCGGTGAGTTCATGACGCTGCAGTTCAAGCGCGCGCGCGGCGAGCCGCTGACGCCGGCCGAGACGAAGCAGGAAGCGGCGCTGCAGAAGAAGCACGTGAAGGCGTGGCTCGGGCCGCTCTACGACGTGCTGTACACGACGCACCTCGAGTTCCGCCGGGGCTTCCTCTACGCCGCGCAGATTCGGCCGGTCGGCAAAGCCATTCCCGCGGCGCGCAATCACCCCGCGTGGAGCACCGTGCGCGAGCTGAACATGTCGACGGGTGGCACCAACGAGCGTGGCGCCAGTCTCATTCTGCAGCCGAACGCGCGGCGCATTCGCGTGCTGACGAACATCGTCTACCTCGTGCTCGACGAGCTGGCCGCGAGCCCCGGAGATGGACGTGAGCTCGAGGTGCTCGACATCAGCTGGCTCCCGCTCGGTGATGGAGAAGGTGAGTATGGCGAGGTGGCGATGCGAGCGTGGAAAGCGACGCTCACGGGCGCCGCGTTTCCGAAGCTGAGAGCGCTGCAGTTTGGCTACGAGGCGGCAGGCAACCTTGAGGCGCTGGAGGGGCTGTGGACGAGCCCGCTCTGCAAACGCCTCGAGCGAGTGCGGTTCTCGAGGTACCCCAACGCCGCGCTCTTCGTCCTGGCGGAGCGCCGGTGCTCGAAGCAGCTCACCGTCGAGCTCGACTTCGGCCCGTTCTTCTTCGCCGCGACGCCGGGAGGGAACCTCGAGCTTCGCGCTGGCGAGCCCGACGGCCACGTCGACAACGTCTGGAAGCAGCTGCTCCCGCACGTCGCCGCCGCGCCGTGGAAGCGCGTGACGGTCGCGGCTGGTGCGCTGACGGAGCCGCAGCTCGCGGCCCTTCGCAAGCAGTTGCCGAAGGCAGACGTCGTCGTCTCCTGATTCCCGGGCCGGGCGCGGTCTGCTGTGCTTTCGTCGCCGCCGTGCTCGGACTCATGACTTCGCTGGTGCTCGTGGCTGCACCATTGAAAATCGCCGTTCCCGACGTGAGCTTCTCGGGGCTCTCGAAGACCGAAGGCAACGCGCTGGTGGAGTTCTTCAGCGAACGGCTCTCGGCGGCCAGCGGCGCGCAGGTGGTGACGCCCTCGATGACGGTGGCGCTGCTGGGGCTCGAGCGGCAGCGCCAGCTGTTGGGGTGTGACGAGGGGAGCGCCTGCCTCGCCGAGCTCGCGAACGCGATGGGCGTCGACTTCGTGGTCGCGGGCAGCCTCGTGAAGCTCGGAGGCGGCTTCACCGTGACGCTCCGGCTGCTCGACGCGCGAACAGGTCAGGCTCGGCTGTCGGCGTCGGAGCGGCTCCAGAACGAAGAGGCGCTGTCGTCGTGGTTGGCGGCAACGGCGGCGCGGTGGGGTGATGCCATCGTCGTGAAGACTCCCGTGAGTCCCGTCATTCCACTCACGGTCGCGGCGGTCGGCGGCGTCGCTGCCATCACAGGAGCCGTGCTGCTCGGGTTCGCGGGCTCGTACGCCACTCAGCTGAACACGCGCCCAAGCCCCTTCCTCACGGCGCAGGCCTTCGCCGACGCGGCGCGCACCGGCTCGACGTTTCAGCTCGGCGGTCTCATCGCGGCGATCGTCGGAGTCGCGGTCGGTGGCGTTGGCCTCGGGTGGTGGGCCGTCGGGTCTGCTCCAGCGACCGCGAGCCCGGCGCCGCTCTCGAGCCTCTCGTGGAGTGTGCCGTGACGAAGCTTCGACTGGCCGTCGTGGCCGTGTTCGTCGTGCTGGGCTGCGACTTCGAGGCGCTTCGAATCGAGGCCTGCTTCGACGCAGGGCTCTGCAACGACGCGGGCGTTCCGATCGCGACCGGTGGTGGCAGTTCAGCGGCAGGCGGTTCGACGGCTGGCGGTTCGGCGGCTGGCGGTTCGGCGGC
>JAACJQ010000371.1 GCA_016879935.1 Archangiaceae bacterium
CCTGCCTGGCCACACTCGATGTTCTGCTGCTGACACGTGCGCGGCATGCACATCGAGCCGCCACAGACGCCGGGCTGGCCGCCGCCGCCACACGTCTGACCCGAGGGGCACATGCCGCAGTTGGGAATCACGCCACCGCAGCCGTCGCCCTGCTGGCCGCAGTTGAAGCCCTGCTGCTGGCAGGTGCGCGGTGAGCAGGTCGACTGGCCGTTGTCGGGCTGAATGCACGACGTGAGGTCGAAGATCATGAACTCGAGCACCTTCTCCTGCGCCGACATCGGCGCGGCGCCGTTGCACGACCCGGGGAACGTGCCGCTGCCGGTCGCGCCCGTCGACACGTGGAAGTCGGAGAACAGCACGCGGCCGCACTGTGCTCCGGCAGCAGCGCCCACCGGCGTGTTGAAGGTGAACTGGAGCGGGATGGCGTTGTTGCCGCTCGGGTTCGACGAGTACACCCAGCGCTGGGCAGGCGTGTTCGTCGGCAGGCCGTTCGTGTCGCGGCGAACCTGCTGCACGTTGATGCGCCCGGGGTTCCCCACCGGTGAGCCACCTACCAGCGCCAGCCACTGCGAGAACGTCATGCCCTTGGGGAACGAGGTGTCGAGGAAGGCGAGCTGGTCTGGCGGGTCGCCCTGGTTGCCTGCCCACGTCGCCACGGTGTCGAACGGCGTGTTCTGGTCGAGCCAGACGTAGCCGTAGTGGCTCAGGTAGATGCGCCCGCCGCTGTTCAGGTAGTTGCGAATGTTGGTGAGCTCGGTGGCCGAGCGACGGTTCGGTCCGCCGACACAGTCCACGATCACCAGGTCGTACTTCATCAACTCGGTCGAGTTGCCGAAGAGGTCGGTCGCGGCTCCTCCGTTGGTGAACGTGGTGCCGTTGTCGCGGAACATGCGCACCCGGCCGGTGCCCGTCGGCGCCGTGAACTCCGTCGAGGCGATGCCGATCTTCGGAAGAATGCACTCCATCGGGTCGGCGCTGCCCGTCACCATCGCGATGAGCGGAATGTCGCCTTCGGCGGCCGTGCGCGGCAGCCGCGTGAGATCGGCCGGCAGCGTCGTGGTGCCGCAGCAGTTCACGTTGGGGATGATCACCTGCCGACGCCACTTGCCGAGCTGAATCACGAGCGGCACGTTGGCGCCGCAGGGCACGTTGTTGAGGGTGAAGGTGCCGTTGGTGGCGCTGGTCGTCGTCACGAGCGGGTTGCCTGACGCCTGGCCCGAGCAGCTCGTGCACGAGGCTCCGGGCGTGATCGGCTGCACGGTGCCGTTGGGTACGTAGACGAGCACGCCAGGAATCGGGTCGGGGTTGCCGTAGCCCGCTGCCGCGTTGGTGGGCGCGAGAATGGTGCCGGTGACGGAGTTCACTCCCGCGTCGCACTGGTTCTGCCGCGGGCACAGGCCGGTGCAGGAGCCGGCGTCGGGAATGTTGCTGCCGCACACGTTGGGAATGCCGCCACCACCACAGATGACGCCCGCGTCGACGTTGCACGTGCCGCAGTTCGGCGTCAGCGCGCCACAGCCATCACCGACCTGGCCGCACGTTGCCTGCGCCTGAGCGCAGGTGCGCGGGGTGCACGAGGCAGACGCGCCGCACACGTTCGGCACGCCGCCGCCGCCGCACGTCTGGCCGGCCACGGTGCAGGTGCCGCACGAGATGGTGCCGCCACAGCCATCGGCGATGGGGCCGCAGTTGAGGCCCATGGGGCAGGCAGTGAGGCCCTGACAGCCGCCGTCGACGATGTTCACGCCCGAGGTGCCGCAGCGGTTCGGCATGCCGCCACCACCACACGTCTCGCCCGCCGCCGTGCAGGTCCCGCAGTTGAGAATGCCGCCGCAGCCATCAGCCACCGGGCCGCAGTTGGCGTTCTCGCCGACGCAGGTCTTGGGCGTGCAGCCCATCGTCCCACCGCACTGCGAGGGAATGCCGCCACCACCACAGGTCTGCGGCGGCGTGCAGGTTCCACAGTTGAGGTAGCCGCCACAGCCGTCGCCGACCGGGCCGCACGACGCGTTCGCCGACTGGCACGAGACGAGCGAGCAGAGCTGCGTCGAGCCGGCGTCAGCGCCACCGTCGGCATCGCCTCCGCCGATCGTGAAGCCGCCGCCGGTCGCCAGCCCTCCGCCGCCACCGCCCGTGCCCGAGATGCCGCCGCCCGTGCCGCTGATGCCTCCGCCGACGCCGCTGGTGCCGCCTGCTTTGCCGCCGTCTTTTCCGCTGACGGAGACGCCGCCGCCGCAGTTCGCGCAGCCCGAGAGCGTCGCGAGAAGACAGACCACGGCCAGCGTGGAGGTTGAGCGGAATCGAACAGTCACGGTGAAGCTCCCGGGAGAGGCACGCCTTGAGGCGAAGGACCTCTATCGTCTCCCGACGGCCACAGTCCCGCAACATCGCGTCATGGAAAGAGAATGAGCAGGCCGGTCGTGAGGCTACCGCCCCGATTCACCACCGACCCATTCGCGAAGTCGGTCTGGCCCAGCGCGGTGAGGCTCAGCTTCAAGCCAGGGCTCACCTTCCACGACAGCTTCGCGCTCACGAGGTGATTGGTGCCGCTCTGCGAGGCGTAGATGCCGTACTGGTAGGTGAACTTCACCGTGAAGTTGCCCGCGCGGTGCGAGACCGATGGCCGCACGGTCAGCACCCACGGCGCCACGGGTGTGCCGAGGCCGACGTCTGGGCCCTGCCGACCCGCGATGGCCGCGCTGTACGAGCCCACCGCGAGGGGATCGGGGACGTCGTAGAGAAAGCCCGCCACGTCGAGCGCCACGTCGGTCTTGAGGAACAGCGTGGCGGTGTAGGTGCCGCCCAGTCGCACCTGGGTGAGCGGCGCGTCGATGCCGAGCACGATGGGGCAGTAGCCCGCGACCGGGTTTCGCTCGCAGTAGGTACGAAGGAGCCGCGCGCGCAGCGTGACGCCCAACTCGGCGATCTGATCACTCTCGAGGTGGTTGACGCCCGCCGAGAGATCGAACGTGTGCTCCCAGTTCGAGAAGCCATTCGTCGCGTACGAGCCCAGCAGCGAACCGCCCACGCTGAAGTTGGTGGCTTTGATGACGTAGCCCACGGGCCCGCCGTCGAGCCCCTCGAAGGTCGTCGCGTTGCGTTGCACCGAAGGTGGCGAGCCAGAGACCGTCGCCATCAGCATCAGATGATCGTTGGCGACGAACATCGCCCCGCCGCTGAAGAGAAAGACGTTCGAGCCGGGGCTGTACGAGTCTTCCGAGCGCGTCGCGAAGTCGCGCATGAAGACGCCCGTGAGAAAGGCGCTCCAGCGCTCGGTGAAGTCGTAGCTGCCCGAGAGCGAGAAGCCGAGCGAGCCGCTGCGCGGGTTGTTGGCGCTGGGCGCGGTGCCGTTGAGCGTGACGTCGACGCCGAGATCGTGCGCCCACGCCGGCGTGCACACCACGAGCACCACCAGAACGAGGCGCACGAGCCGTCTCACCACCACTCCAACCCGACGTGAGTGCCGAAGTTGCGTCAGCCGTGAATCGACATGCCGATGATGAAGGCGAGGCCGAGAATGAACGAAGCGATGACGATGCCGACCGCGGTGTTCTGGTCGACCTCGAGCTCCTTGTGCACGTCGAACGGCAGGATCTTTCGAATCACGAAGAAGCCCGCGACGAACACGAGCATGCCGATGACGGAGAAGACGACGGCCAGCACCAGCGGTTTGATGATCGCGTCCATGTCCATCGTCACTTCCCTCCCATGAATCCGTCGTGCCACATCAAGATGCCGCCCGGCGCCGACTTGACGCTGGCGGGAAGGTCTCCGCGATCTTCATCGGGGAACCGGTCGAGCCCCAGCCCGTGCAGCAGCGCCCAGATGGCCACCACCATGCCTCCGAACCATTTCATTCGTCGTCCTCCTGCTTGGCGTAGGGGAAGGTGCTGACCCCGGGCGATGACTGGAACACCGCTTCGTTCCACCGGCGGGTCTCGAAGCTCGAGCTGCGCATGGCGGTGATGAGCGGGCCTGCGAAGAGCAACAGGAACACGAAGAAGGGGCAGCAGAGGCCGACGCCCGAGTCTGCCTTCACCGTGACCGTGTACTCACGCGGCATGGGGCTTGGCTGCTCGAAGCTCGGCGTCGCGCGCAGCACGTAGCGGCCAGGGTCGACCTCGGCCGTCTGCTTCGACTCGCTCTTGCTGCCCTCCGACCACCGCTCGCCGTCGTCGACGCCCCAGTAGTAGCTGGCCTCGGGGCTCACCTGCACGACCTCACCGGTGTCTTCGTTGACGAGGTCGAGCTGCACCGCGAGCCAGCTGTTGTCGAGGCCGGGCGCTTCGAACTCGAGCTCGAGCGGCACCTTCTTGTCGATGGTGAAGGGCTCTGAGAACTGCTGCGACTCGGGCGTGCCCGGGCGCACGTCGGGCGGCACGGTGAAGGCCGTGCGCATGAACTGGCGCGTGTCGCCGATGACCGAGAAGCCCACGAGCAGCGCGATGAAGACGACGCTCCAGATGCCGGCCCACGCGAAGCCCGAGCCCAGCTTCGCCTTGTGCGGGTTCACCTGCGCCGGCGCGATGCCCTGCGCCACCGGCATGTTCGCCTTGATCGCGAAGCCCTGCTTCACCTCGGCGTCGGTGAGCATCTTGCCGTGCGTGAAGGTGACCTCGTGGTCGGTCTCGTCGCAGTTGATGCTCTCGGGAGGCTCGACGTACTCCGAGGCCTTCGCGAGCTCGCCGACGCTCACCTGCCAGTAGCACTCGCCCGCCACGTAGTCGGTGACGGCGTAGACCTGCTGGTAGGCCTTGAAGCCCTTGCCGTTCCACGTCGCTTTTCTGAACGCGAGGCCGACGTCACCCGCCGCGATCGGCGTGAGGAACGTCCAGTGGCCGTTCGAGTTCATCAGCCAACGGAAGCCCGCCTGCTGGTTCCACAGCAGGTACTCTTCCCACGGGTAACGCGTGCCTTCGACGGTCGTCGAACGAATGAGGAAGGCGAGCACCGTCCACTTCGTCTTCTCGAGCGTGCCCTGGCTGCCGAGCGGGAGCACCGGTTCGTACGGCGGCTTCTCGAGCAGCTGAAGGAAGGCCAGCTGGCCGTGCGAGGCATCGAGCAGCGCTCCACAGTACGGGCACGCCACGCGCTTCACCGCATCGGGCGCCTTCAGCTCGAGCGGGCCGTTGCAGTTCGTACAGCGCGCCTGCTTGAGCGCGTCTTTCTTCGGCGTGGGCTCGAGATCGCTCTTGTCGAAGCCGAGCTGGGGAATGCCGACGCGTGCGCCGACGAACGCTTCCCCCGTGCCGCCGTCGGCGTAGTCGAGCGAGCAGAACGCGCCCTTCGAGCCAGTCGCGTCGCAGTAGACGTGTTCGTGGTTGAACTCGGGCAGCTGGCCCTGCGCCGAGAGCGTCTGCGCGTTGCCGACCTCTTCGATGACGAAGGTGCGATCGCGAAGCTGGAAGCTGCCGAGCGGGCGGAGCTGATCGACCGGCGGAACACCGATGCCCTCGAGCGGGAACATCAGCTTCCACTCACCCTCGGACTCCGACAGCCACGCCGTGCGCCCGTCGTCGAACGCCAGACACCACTCGTCCCAGGTACCTGCGCCGTTACCCTTCTGAATGCGGCCGACGATGGTGAAGGCGTTGCCCGAGTAGTTGCCCGAGATGCCGACTTTCAGCGGCGACTGGGTGTCGGCCAGATCCGCGACCTTGCCCAGGCTCTCGAGGTTCGCTTCTCCGCGCAGCACCACCGTGTGGCAGTAGTCGCAGACCTTCACCTTGCCGGCGCCAGGGCGGAACTCGACCGGAGCTCGACAGCTGGGGCACTCGCCGACGCGCATGAGCAGGCGGGTTGTAGCGTGAAGTGCCCCGTTCGCCGAGCCCTTCGCAGCGACATCAGGGTGTTGGCCCGTCGATTTTCTGTTTCTTCGGGCCGTGGTGTCAGAGTGCTTCCAGATGAGAACCCTTCTCGGACTTGGCGTCGCAGTGCTGTGGGCATGCGGTGGGAATCCGGGCCCGACCGGCGGCGGTTCGGCGGGTGGGGGCTCGGCGGGTGGGGGCTCGGCGGGTGGCGCGGCCACTGCGGGTGGAGTGGCGAGCGCGGGTGGAGTTGCGAGCGCGGGTGGAGTTGCGAGCGC
>JAACJQ010000372.1 GCA_016879935.1 Archangiaceae bacterium
CTCAGCCCGGCGTCGAGGTCTGCAACGCCATCGACGATGACTGCGATGGAACGGCAGACGAACCTGGTGCGGGTCTTTGCCCGGCGTCGGGCCAGACCTGCGCGGCAGGCACGTGCAGTTGCCCCGCGGGTCAGCAGGTCTGCGGCTCGGCGTGCGTCGTGTTGGGCGGAGCGTGCGCCGTCGGCATCGGCGTGTGCCGCAACGCTGGAACCGAGGTCTGTGCGAACGGGGCAGTGACCTGCAGCGCCACGCCCAACCCGCCCACGAGCGAGGTGTGCAACCTGCTCGACGACGACTGCGATGGTGCGGCCGACGAAGCGGGCCCGAACCTGTGCCCGTTCAGCGGCCAGCTCTGCTCCGCAGGCGCGTGCAGTTGCCCATCAGGCCAGGCGCTGTGTGGCGGCGCCTGCCGGGTGCTCGTCGCCTGCAGCAGTGACGCCGACAACGACAACTACCGCGCCGGCACCTCGACGCTCGACTACTGTCCCGACGCGAATCGTTCCGAGGCTGGCTTCTGTCCCTCAGGGCTCGTCGCGCCGAGGGCCTCATTTGGACTCGATTGCGATGATGCTTCGGCACTCCGCTATCGACTCGTCTCCTCTCGTGTCGACGTCGACGGCGACTCCACCTGTACCGGCCCCGCAGTCGATGAATGCGTCGGACTCACGCCGAACCCTCAGCGTCAGTTCAGTGCCGCGTGCCGTGTGGGGCCCGACGACTGTGCCGATGGAAACCCCGCCGCGTTCCAACAAACGATGATCTCGGTGGACGCCGACGGCGACCAGTCCTGTGTCAGCTCATCGACGAGTTGCATCGGAGCGACCCCTCCGGCCGGGTACCGCCTCTCCTCAACCTGTCAGAGATTCTTTGACTGTGCTGACACGAACCCTGCGGCCTTTCAGAACGCCTCCATTGCACTGGATCAGGACGGCGATGGCTTCTGCTCTGCCGGAGCGACGGTGTCGTGCATCGGCTCTGCACCGCCCTCGGGCTTTCGGCTCTCGACGAGCTGCAGCAGCACACCCGACTGCGCTGACAACGACTCGAGCCGCTATCAGATCTTGACCGTTCGCACCGACCAGGACGGCGATCAGTTCTGCGTCGGCTCGTCGCGGGGCGTTTGTTCCGGTGCGACACCGCCGCCCGGTACTCGCCTCACGCTCAGCTGCGCCGGCGATGATTGCCGCGACACGAACTTCCTGGCCACGACGACGTGTTCGTTCACCTGGGCCACGTCCTCGGCGACCAAGTCCTGCGGCATCGGGCCTCCGCCGACCGAGACGTTCTCGGTCAGCATCGTGGAGCCCTCTCAGTTCGGCTGCCCGGCTGGCTTTCAGACGAATGGCATCTTCGGCGCGCAGCCAACGGGCGGAAGCATCTCCGGCTCGTGTTCATTCGTACCGGGGCAGCCGACCAACCTCACGATGACGTGTCCAGCCGGAGGATTCGGCTCGTTCTCGTGTCGCGTGCTTGGCACCTGCTACGCCCAGTAGCGCAACCCGGGCACGGCTGCGGCCCTCTACGCTTCGGGCGAGACGTACGTGCGGCGGTGCGCGTCGACCCCGAGGAAGCGGAAGTCGTCGGCGACGGCCTGCTCGATGGGCCGCACGTCGAGCTCTTCTCGGGCCTTCATCACCTGCTCGTACTCGTCGAACGAGAGCACGCGGCGGCGATCGAGCATGGCCTGCAGGCCGAGGGCATGAACGCGCTCCTGGGCTCCGGGAACGACGGTGCCGACGAAGTACTCGGCGCACGAGCCGCTGCCGTAGCTGAAGAGCCCGAGCTGCTGCCCATCGAGGTTCTTCACCGAGGTCGCGAGCAGCGACGCGAGCGCGAGGTAGAGCGAGCCCGTGTAGATGTTGCCGACCTGCGCGGGCAGCACGAGCGAGGCGCCGACCTGCACGTCGAACGACGCGTCGGGGTTCTCGTCACCGTCCATCGCGCGCACCTGCCGGTGGGCCTTCCGCGCCATCTTCCCGTAGGGCACGTGGTACGCGAGCGCAGCACAGTCGCTGGCTCGCACGCCGGGCACGAGCTGCTGGAAGTGGCGGTACGCGCCGCTCAAGGCGTCGAGGTAGCACTGCACCGAGTAGTGGCCGTCGACGTGCGCGTCCTTCGAGTAGAGCGGCCGCCAGAAGTCGTGAACGTCGATGGCGTACTGGCCCGACTGTGAAGGGTCGAGCTCGACGAGGCGCGGGTTCTCGGAGACGACGAGCGCGACGGCGCCGGCTCCTTGCGTGGGTTCACCCGCGGTCTTGAGGCCGTAGCGCGCGATGTCGGAGCAGACGACCAACGCCTTCTTCCCGCGCGCGCTGCCTGAACGAATCCAGTCGAGCGCCATCATCAGACCGGCCGTGCCGCCGTAGCAGGCGTGCTTGGTCTCGAAGACGCGACAGTTGCGGCCGATGCCGAGCAGCCCCTGCACGAACGACGCGACGGGCTTGGAGTGATCGACCGCGGTCTCGGTGCCGACGATGAGCAGACCGATCTCGTCTTCACGTGTGCCGGTCGACTCGAGCGCCATGTTCCCAGCGCGCGCCGCGAGCGTCACCGTGTCTTCGTCGACGGGTGCGATGCCCATGCGCCAGGTGCCCAGGCCGTCGAGGTACTTCGCTGGAGCCACGCCACGGGCCTTCGCCAGCGTCTCGAGATCGATGCACAACGAAGGAACTGCGAGCCCCAACCCGTCGATGCCAGTGCGCACGTGAACTCCGCGGAGGAATGTTGCGTCGCAGCATTAATGCGGCTGAATGGCTTGCGCAATGCGTCAACTCGCTGGGCGGAAAGAGCGGAGTTGATTGTGCGGCGCAACATCATGAAATGACGACGGGCGCGCCTGGCGGCCAGGTGAGCTCGAGCGCGGCGCCGAACGGAGTGGCCTTCCACGCGCCGAGCGCGGTCTTGAAGCGGGCCTCGACGCCACTCAGGTTCGCTGGCGTGAACGACGCAGGAAGGGCCTCGACGAGCAGCTGTCGGGGAAGTCGACCCTGCAGGTACGACTGGAGCGGACCGACCAGACCTTCGACCTGGCCGAGGGTCGTGAAGGTGGACGGTGGCATCTCGCGATCGTTCAGCACCTCGAGCGGAACGCCGCTGGCGAGCAAGCCCCAGAAGCCCTCGTCGAGTTCCAGCTCGGCTTCGACACACCAGTGCACGAGGTCGTGAACGAGGAACGAGCGCGTCTCGAGTTCGACGCTGGCGAGGGGGCGATCGTCGAGGCTGAGCGCCAGCGTGTGTCGTTCCGCGGAGTGTCGATGGAGTCGGGCGATCAGCATGGCGGCGAAGGACGGTGGGAGACCGGCGGCGCTGACTCATTCCTCTTCGGAGTCGTCACCCATGACCTCGGCCAGCTCGGCGTCGATCTCGGCCTGCAGCGCGCTCTTTCCGGCGATCGGCTTCGGGGCTCCGCGCTGGTAGCGGCGCATCTGAAACCCGCTCGACGTTCGCGTGAAGCCGGCCCGCTCGAGCGCGTCGGCGAGCACCGAGTCGTGCGCAGGCACGCCGTTCACTTCACCGAGCAGCATGCCGTCTTTGCGCTCGACGGCTCTGCGTGCGACCTGCGCGAGGCGATCGGCGACGGCATCGGCGGTGCGGGTTCGTTCCGGTTCACCGGCCGGCAGCCACACGAGCGCCTGCCTTCCACCACGCGAGAGCCACGCTCCGAGCCGCCCGTCGACGAGCACCACGCTCGCGCCCGTCATGCGCATCGGCGCCAGCCGCTTCGTCGCCTCGGGCTCGTCGAGCGCGGGCCAGGGCAACAACGCGCCGTAGGGATTCGCGGGGTCGATCGCCGACAGCGTCAACACGTCGGATTGCTCCGCCTTGTTCCGTGCCGCGCGAAGCAGATCGAGCACGGGCGGCAACGCGAACTGCATCGCTCCGACACCGGTGACGAAATAGCCGCGACGAACACGGCCCGACTCTTCGAGCGTTCGGAAGACGTCGTGCAGTGACGTGAATCCACCCGGCACATCTTCTGCGAGCGCGACCTCTCTCGTGACGACGCCGTAGCGGGTGAGCAGTTGCTGCGCGGTCGCGTGCGCCCACTCGGTCGGTGACGTGACGCCGGGAGAGACGAAGCGAGCCGAGACGAGACTCCACCGGCCCTCGGCCGAAGCCGGTGCATTGCGACGACTGCGGAACGACGCGCGGCCATCGACGAGCGCGCGACGCATGCGTTTGTCCACCGGGCGCGTCACTTCACGCAGGCCGAAGAAGCCGTCGTTGGTGACGAGGCCCTTCCACACGAGGCTCCACA
>JAACJQ010000373.1 GCA_016879935.1 Archangiaceae bacterium
ACCTCGAAGAGGCGTCCGTCTCCAGAGCCCGGTGTGGGGCAGGGCGTGCCGCGCGCGTCACCACAGTTGCGGTAGATGGTGCTGTTGGCCTCGGTGGTGTCCTTCGAGAAGGTCCACTTGCGGTCCTGCTGGAAGACGATGGGCACCCCGACGTGAATCTCGACGTCACGGAAGATGCCGATGTGCGTGTCGATGCCGAGCGTCGTCTCGTCGCGGAAGTACGTCAGCTCGCTCACGTCTTCGAGGGCGCCCTGCTGGTACCACTCACGCGCGATCTTGCCGCGGTCGAAGATGCGGTCGAACGTGAAGTCGAAGTACATGCCGAACGGGTCCTTCTCCTCGAACGAGGAGGCGACCCGCGTCATCTCTGCGGCGTCGGCCAGGGACGCGACGGCGAAAACGACGGCAGCGATGGCCCCAAAGCGACGCATCATCATCACCGGGCGAGGGTAGGCGTCAGTGGCAGCCCTGACAAGAAAGCTCCGTCAGTTCCCGGCGAGGGTTTCGGCGGGCATGAGCGCCTTGAGCTTCGCCACTGCGCCGTCGAACGAGGCGCGCTGGTCGGAGGCGAGCGAATCGCGGCGCGTCTTGTGGCTCTGGAACGGGTCGACGACGGTCGTGCCCTTCATGAGCTGGTAGTGCAGGTGCGGCGCGAAGGAGTGGCCGGTGTTGCCTGACTTCGCCAGCACCTGCCCGCGCTTCACCTTGTCGCCCGGCTGCACCGACTTCGGCACCTCGGACAGGTGCAGGTACAGCGCGGTGCGGCCCTGGCCACCCGACTCCTCGATCTCGATGGAGTTGCCGTTGCCGCGGAAGTTCCAGTTCTTGCGAACGATGACGCCGTCGAACGTCGCGCGCACCGGCGTACCCACCGGCGCCTTGAAGTCGACGCCCTTGTGCTTGCGGCCATCACGCAGCAGCGAGGTGATCTGCTCGTACTCGTCGATGGGCGAGTCGACGAGCTGCTCCTCGAGGGTCGAGCCGTCGGGCTGGTAGAACTTCGGGTTGGCGTCGCCCTTCGCCTGGTAGCGGAAGGCCTCGAACGTCTTGCCGAACTTGCGGCTGGTGTAACGAACGGCGTGCACGAGCGGCTCCTGGCCTTCGCGCTCCTCGTAGATGGCGGTGAGCGTGTCGCCCTTGAGCAGATCGCCGGGCACCTTCATCCACCACACGAGCGAGCGGTTCACGACCTGCGTGAGGGGGCCGCCGACATCACGGCCGACCTGACCGACGATCGCGCTCTCGAGCGGGCCGGCGATGGTCGCGGTGACGGTCTTCATGCCGTCCTTCGTCTTCGGCACCGCGAGGGGCGCGGGCGCGGCAGAGGGCGCCTGGACCGTCGGTGCTGCAGCACCAGCGGGAGCCGCTGCAGTCGGCGTCGTGGGCGCTGCGGGTGCGACGTCAGCCGTCCCCGGAGCAGGTTCAGCCGCGACGGGGGTCGTGGTGCCTTCGGCAACGACGGGCGTGGGCGCGACGGCCACGGGCTCGGGCGTGGGCTCCGACGGGTGGCGGTGGGTCACCCAATAGCCAAGGCCGGCAATCGTGCCGACGACGGCGGCGATGATCGCCACCTGCGCGATCGGCTGCTTCTTCTCGGTGGTTCCCAGGGTGGGCATCTCAGGCATGCGGGCTCCTTGAGGGGCCGACCGTAGTGGGCGCGACGGAATGTGAAAGTTTTTCGCCACAGGGTTGTGACGGGTGCAACAGCCAGCGACGTCGGGTTCATCCCGTCAGATGCGGGCCCCCGACGAGAAGGAGTCGGCGCGCGCGGCCTCGAGCGGGCGGGCGAACGACGCGGGCACCGTCTTGCCGAGCAACGACCCTTCTTCGATGAACTCGTACACCTCGCCGTAGTGGTGAATCTCGGCGAGTGCCGTGCGGCGCATGAGGTGCCACGGCCGCAGCTCGGCGCTCTGCTTCAGACCCATGGCGCCGATGAGCTCGCTGGCCGTCTTCATCGTCTCGCGGTGGTAGTTCGCGACGCGCACCTCTTTGTGGGTGACGTCGAGGCCGACGACGAGCGACGGGTTCTGCGTGGCCACGCCCGTCGGGCACTCGTTGGTGTTGCAGCGCAGGGCCTGAATGCAGCCGAGCGCCATCATCATCGCGCGGGCCGAGAGGCAGATGTCGGCCCCGATGGCGATGCGCGAGACGACGTCGAAGCCCGTCACGATGCGTCCAGCGCAGAGCACCTTGATCTCCTTGCGCAGCGCGAAGCCGGTCAGCGCGTTGTGCACGAAGATGAGCGACTCCCGCAGCGGGCTGCCGACGGAGTTGCTGAACTCCAGCGGCGCAGCGCCCGTGCCTCCTTCGCCGCCGTCGACGTTGATGAAGTCGGGCACGATGCCGGTCTCTTTCATCGCCTTGCAGATGGCGAGGAACTCGCGGCGCTTGCCGATGCACAGCTTGAAGCCGACGGGTTTGCCGCCCGACAGCTCACGCATCTTCGCGAGGAACTCGAGCAGACCGATCGGGGTCGAGAACGTCGAGTGCGCAGGCGGCGACAACACGTCCTGCCCCATCGGCACGCCACGAATCTTTGCGACCTCGGGCGTCACCTTGCGCGCAGGAAGAATGCCACCGTGGCCGGGCTTGGCGCCCTGCGACAGCTTCAGCTCGGTCATCTTCACCTGCGGCATCGAGGCGTTCTCGCGGAAGCGCTCGGGGTCGAACTTTCCGTCGAGGGTGCGGGCCGAGAAGTAGCCGCTGCCGATCTCCCAGACGACGTCACCGCCCTTCTCGAGGTGGTAGGGGCTGAGGCCGCCTTCTCCGGTGTCGTGGTAGAAGTTGCCGATCTTCGCGCCGCCGTTCAGCGCCAGCACGGCGTTCTTCGAGAGCGAGCCGTAGCTCATCGCCGAGATGTTGAAGATGCTGGCCGAGTACGGCTTCGCGCACTGTGACGAGCCGACGGTCACCCGCAACGAGGCCGGGTCGATGTGCACGGGCGCCAGCGAGTGATTCACCCATTCGTAGCCGATGGCGTTGACGTCGAGCTTGGTGCCGAACGGAACCGTGTCGGGCTCGAGCTTGCTGCGCTGGTACACGAGGGAGCGCAGGTCGCGATTGAAGGGCGTGCCGTCGGTGTTCGACTCGACGAAGTACTGGTTGATCTCGGGGCGGATGAGCTCGAACAGGTAGCGGAAGTTGCCGATGAGCGGAAAGTTGCGCCGCACCGCCTGTTTGCGTTGCAGCAGGTCGGCGAACCCGCGCGCGACGATGGGCAAGACGACCAGGTACGCCCAGGCCACGGGCGGAACGAAGTACGACCACACCCCGAGCAGGCCCACCGTGACGATGGAGCCGACGACGAAGATCGTTCGCATAGGTGCGCGAGTCTCTCTCAGAACCGGCCTGCCGCCTCACTCTTCGTGGGACGAGACCTTCACTTGAGAAAGTCGTTCAGCCGCAAACTGACGCCGGGCACGACCGTTCCATTGACCAGCTGAACCTTCAGCCCCTCGAACGCGCCACGCTCACCGCGTTGGTGGTAGGCGCGGCGGCTCATCTCGAGCGCCCGGAGCGGCAGAATCGACTCGGAAGACAACATGCCTGCAGTTTCGGCAATGCCGCCCACTGGTCATTCCTCCGGCGGAGACTCGTCGCGCAGGCCGAACTCCTTCATCTTCGTCTGCAGCGACTTGCGGCTGATGCCGAGCAGCTTCGCCGCGCGCGTGACGTTGCCTTCGGTCTTCGCGAGCGCTTGAACGATGAAGGCCTTCTCGATCTCGGCCTGCTTGGCCTTGAGGAAGTCCTTCAGCGGCGTCTCGCCGACCTCGGGCGTCGTGGTGTCGGTGAGCTGCGCGACCGCGCTCTGCAGGCTCGTGCGCACGGGCTCGGGCAGATCCTTCACCTCGATGCGCGGGCCGTCGGCGAAGAGCAGCACGCGCTCCATCATGTTCTCGAGCTCGCGAATGTTCCCCGGCCACGGGTACGCCTGCAGCATGACCAGCGCGTCGTCGGCGATGCCTTCGATCTTCTTGTTCAGCCGCTTGTTGTACTTCTCGATGAAGTGCCGAACGAGCGCGGGCACGTCGGTGCGGCGGTCGCGCAATGACGGCAGGTGAATCGGCACCACGTTGAGGCGGTAGAAGAGATCTTTGCGGAAGCGCCCGGCCTCGACCTCGGCCGCGAGATCACGGTTCGTCGCGGCGATGAGGCGCACGTCGACGCGGGTCGTCTTGATGCCGCCGACGCGCTCGAACTCGCTCTCCTGCAGCACGCGCAGCAGCTTCACCTGCATCTCGATCGGCACTTCACCGATCTCGTCGAGGAAGAGGGTGCCGCCGTCGGCGAGCTCGAAGCGGCCGGGCTTCGACGTGACGGCTCCGGTGAAGGCGCCCCGCTCGTAGCCGAACAGCTCCGACTCCATGAGGTCTTTGGGAATCGCGGCGCAGTTGATCTTGATGAGCGGCTTGTCCTTGCGCGAGCTGCCGTCGTGGAGCGCCGTGGCGACCAGCTCTTTGCCGGTGCCCGACTCTCCGGTGATGAGCACGGTCGAAGGCGAGTCGGCGACCTTGTCGATGATCTTGAAGATCTCGGTCACCTGCGGCGAGTCACCGACGATCGACGTGCGGCCGCGGCCTTCGGGAGGCACGTGTGCCTGGTTGGCCTCCTGCGTGCGCGCGGCCTTCGCGACGACGGCCTTGATCTCCGACTGTTCGAACGGCTTGGTGATGTAGTCGAACGCGCCGAGCTTGATGGCCTCGACGGCCGAGTCGACCGTGCCGTGCGCCGTGATGATGATGACGGGCACGTCGGGTCTGGTGCTGTGCACGGCCTTGAGCAGCTCGAGCCCGCCGACCTTCGGCATCACCATGTCGGTGATCACCACGTCGGCGCCGTTCTTCTCGAACTCGGCCTGCGCGACCTCGCCATTCTCGGCGATGGCCACTTCGTAGCCGTCTTTGCGCAGCATGGCGGCCAGCACCTTGCGCAGGTTCGCTTCATCATCGACGACGAGGACTCTGGACACGTCAGGGTGTTTGGACCCGTGTGCCCGCACCGTCAAGCTCGCCGGTTGGGAGAGTTTCTTCCCCGGCACGGCGCGCGCAGTACAACGGACACGTGCCAGAGAAGCCGTCACGCAGTGGGCGAGCAGCCGCGCTCGTCGCCCTGGGAATTCTGTTGTCGCGGCTCGCGGGCCTCGTTCGGCAGAAGTTGTTCGCGCACCTGCTCGGCAGTGGCATCGAAGCCGCGGCGTTCTCGGCGGCGACGCGCATTCCGAACGTGCTGCAGAACCTGCTGGGTGAAGGCGTGCTCTCGGCGTCGTTCATTCCCGTGTACGCGGGGCTGCGCGCGAAGGGTCTGCACGACGAGGCGCGGCGCATGGCTGGCGCGGTGTTCGGGTTGCTCGCCTTGCTGGTCGGCGTGGTGGTCGGCGTCGGGTTGCTCGGAGCGCCCTTGCTCGTTCGCGCGATCGCTCCCGGCTACACGGGCGAGGCCTTCGAGCTGACCGTCACGCTGGTGCGCATCATCTTCCCCGGCACCGGCGTGCTGGTGTTGTCGGCGTGGTGCCTGGGCATTCTCAACAGCCACAAGCAGTTCTTCCTCTCGTACGCGGCGCCTGTGGTGTGGAACGGCGCCATCCTCGCGGTGCTGCTGGTGTTCCACGGGGCTCCGGGCAGTGACGTCATCACCTGGGTCGCCTGGGCCACCGTCGGCGGGAGCGTGCTGCAGTTCATCGTGCAGCTGCCGAACGTGATGAAGCTTCTGGGGTCGTTCGACCCACGCCCGTCGATCTCGATTCCCGCCGTCGTCGAGGTGCTGCGCGGGTTCGGTCCCGCCGTCGCGGCGCGTGGCGTGGTGCAGGTGAGCGCGTACGTCGATCTCGCGCTGGCGTCGCTGGTCTCTGCCCGTGCGGTCTCGGTGCTCACGTACACGCAGACGATCGCGCTGTTGCCGGTCAGCCTGTTCGGCATGTCGATCTCGGCGGCTGAGCTGCCCGAGATGTCAGCCGACGCGGTGAAGTCGGTGGAGGAGC
>JAACJQ010000065.1 GCA_016879935.1 Archangiaceae bacterium
ACTGTGTCGATGTCCCCGTGGTGCACCACCGTTCCGTCGCCCCGCCAGCCGCGGCAGCGGAGGCACCCGCCGTCGCCGACCCCCCCGCCGTCGCCGAGCCACCCGCCGTCGCGGAGCCACCGGCCGTCGCGGAGCCACCAGCCGTCGCGGAGCCACCAGCCGTCGCCGTGCCACCGGCCGTCGCCGAACCACCGGCCGTCGCCGTGCCACCGGCCGTCGCCGTGCCACCAGCCGTCGCAGTGCCACCGGCCGTCGCAGTGCCACCAGCCGTCGCCGTACCACCGGCCGTCGCAGTGCCACCAGCCGTCGCCGTTCCACCGGCCGTCGCAGTGCCGCCAGCCGACGCCGTTCCACCAGCCGACGCCGGTCCACCGGCCGGCGCGGTTCCGCCGGCCGTCGCCGTTCCACCGGCGGTCGCCGTTCCGCCAGCCGTCGCGGTTCCACCAGCCGTCGCTGTGCCGCCAGCCGTCGCCGTTCCACCAGCGCGCCCGCCGCCCGCAGCGCCACCAGCCACCGTTCCACCGCCGGTCACCGAGCCGCCGCCGGTCGCGAAGCCGCCGCCCTGGTTCGTCGGCGTACACGCGCCGCTGGTGCAGCTGAACCCGGTGGGGCACGAGACGCACATGTTGCCGCGCGCGCCACAGGCCGTGGCTGCCGTGCCCGAGACGCACTGACCGTTGGCGCAGCAGCCGTTCGCGCACGTCGACGCCGAGCACTGGGCCGGCGGCGGAGAACACGAGGTCGACACCGAGGCCGAGAGACCGAGCAACGCGCCCAGACCGAACACGCGAAGAGGAGAGATGAGCTTCATGCGGTGAACTCCTTGTGGATCAAGACATCGACGGCCATAGCCCAGCTCCGGCCAGTGGGCGTGACAAAGCAGTGCCGGTTGGCTGACCGGCGTGCGTCAGGTCTCGCGCTTCACCAACACCTCGAGGCCGAGCAGCGCCGCGAGGAACGCCCGCACCTGGTGCTCGGGCCGGCCGGCGAGCGCGATGATCTCCGCGTTCGTCCGGGTTCCATCGAGGCGAGCGAGCAGCATCGCCTCCCACTTCTCGAGCTCGATCTCGTTGAGCTGGTAGGGCGGCTGCGGGCTGGGCATCAACCGCTCTTCGGGCCGCACGAGGCGCGCGATGCGCTCGGGCTTGTAGAGCTTCTTGATGCCGCGGGTGATGAGGTTGCCGGGGAAGACGTCGAGCTTGATGCTCTCGGCGCGCGCCTTCTCGCGGAACGTCAGCACGAACTGGCCTTCTTCCCAGCCGAAGAGGCTGTAGATGATGCTCTTCACCTGCTGGCCCACGTAATAGAGCCGCTCGGTGTCCTTGAGGAGGCCGCGCTCGACGAGCACGTCTCCGGTGCGGCGGTTCGTCTGCTGCGCCACCACCGCCACGTCGTCGAGCTGCTCGGGTTTGATCTTCCCCACCCGCACGAGGAACTGGCCGAAGCGGTCGGCGGCGAGGTTCGACAGCGCGAACACCGGCTGCCCCGCCTCGAAATAGACGACCTTCTTCACCTTGCCCTTCTTGCACGAGAGCTCGCCCGTCTCTTTCGAGAGGTAGAAGGCGGTGATGAGGCCAGGCAGGTTGTCGCGAAGCTCGCCCTGACGCGCGGCGCGAACGCTGGGCTCGGTCGCGTCGGCGGGCGGAGGCGGCGGAACGGCGTGCACGCCCGAGGTGCTGGTGGGGCGGCTGCCGGGAATGGCGCCCTTGAGCGGCTTGCCGGCGGTGAGCGACGCGCCCGAGAGCTCGGCGGTGATGTTGCCGCCGCCGGTCACCTTGATGCGGCCGGTGAGCTCCATCTCGTCTTGCTCTTCGTCTTCGACGTCGATGTCGAGCGAGACGTCGAACTCGGCAGGGGCTTCGGCGGGCGCCGGCGTGTTGGAGCCACCTTCGGTCGGCACCAGCCCACGCACCGTCTCGCGCAGCTTCTTGGCGTCGAAGGGCTTCTCGACGAAGAGCGCGCCGGGGAACCGCTCGAGCGCCTCTTTGGAGTGCCGCGCCCCCTTGAACACGCCCGTCATGAAGACGAGCTTGAGCTCGGGCCGCGCCGCCTGGAGGCCTTCGGCGACGTGGTAGCCCATCATGTCGGGCAGCAGCATGTCGATGAGTGCCAGCTGGACCGGCTCGGCCTTGCCCAGCTCGACGGCAGGCCGGCCCTTGTTCGCCCCGACGACCGTGTAACCGGCCTCTTCGAAGAGCGAAGTGAGGAGCGCCACCAACTCCTTGTTGTCGTCGACGACGAGAATGGTGGGCGCCATGCGGAGCGCTCTTATACCGCTGGCCGCGCGCTGGTGCGATCCACAATCCACGTCGAAGCTGTGTAGGCTGTCGCTTCTTTCGGAGGCGGTTGCTCGATGCGTCGTCTGATCCTCTCTCTGGTGTTGGTGACGGCGCCGGCGCTCGCGCAGACCGCCTTCGATGCCTCGATTCCCGACGGCTCGGCTGGCATGGGCGGCGCCGACATGACCTCGGAAGAGAACGACATGCGCGACCCGTGTCTGTCAGCACGCGACTGCGATCGCGGCATGTCGTGCACCAACGGCCGCTGTGTTCCGACGCCCATTCGCAACGCCGGAGGCTGTGGTGGAGGCCTCGCGGTGTCACTGCTGCCGCTCGCCGCGGGCCTGGTGCTGATCAGCCGTCGCCGCTGACCCACGGTTCTCACGTTCGTCAGCTCGACTCCGCGATTGTGATTGCCCGGCCGTGCGAAGCCGACGTAAGGGCGCGCGCGTCGGTCAAGGGAACCCGGTGTGATTCCGGGGCTGCCCCGCAGCGGTGAACAGAAACGAAAGCCGTCACGAAGCACTGGGCTGATACCGAGCCTGGGAAGCGACGGTGAGTAGGTGGCTCGAAACGAGCCGTGTCTGTGAGTCCGAAGACCTGTCCGGCCCTGAGGCCCTCCATCGTGGAGGCCACCTCGGGAACAGCAGTCCCATCTCGCTCCGAGGGGAGCGCGGCGGACAGGTCGACCGGCTTGCTTCTTCCACGTGCGCTCCTCGCGCGTGTGCCCGTCGAGACGTCTGTCGCGACACCTCTTCGAGCACGTGGAGTCCGAGGGGGCTCCTCGCCGGAGGAAACGATGTCGACGAAGACGTGGTTGATGATGACGAGTGTCGTGGTGGTGTTGACGGGCTGCCCGCAGCCCCAGAGCCAGCGCTGCACGCCGCAGAATTGCGCGAGCGGGTGCTGCACTGAAGGCGGCTTCTGCGCGACGGGTGACGTGAACAGCGCGTGCGGCATCAGCGGCGCGGCGTGCTCGGTCTGCTCGGGCGCGACCACGTGTGTGCTGAACGAGTGCCGTACGGTCGCGGCGGGTGGTGGAACCGCGTCGGCTGGTGGAACCGCGTCGGCTGGTGGAACCGCATCGGCTGGTGGCTCCGCGTCGGCTGGTGGGTCAGCGGGCGGAATGGTCGACGCAGGCGTCACGTGCGCGACGGTCACGCTCGACCCCGTGCTCGGAACGTTCTCGCTGC
>JAACJQ010000374.1 GCA_016879935.1 Archangiaceae bacterium
CTGCGCGACACCGGCGCCGGCATTCCCGCTGACGTGAAGGCCCGCATCTTCGAGCCGTTCTTCACCACCAAGCCCGACGGCAAGGGCACCGGCCTGGGCCTGTCCATCGTGCAGGGAATCATCGAGAACCACGGCGGCCGCATCACGGTCGAGAGCGACCCTGGCAAGGGCTCGGCCTTCAGAATCGTGCTGCCCATGGTGCGTACCAGCTGAGCTGAGGCGTCGCGACCCGGGGGTCGTGAAGTTCCACAGGGCCCCCTCGTCTTGATCGCTGACCTTTTGGCCGCGGGCCGTTAGAAGGCAGCGCATGCGTGCAGCTCGAATCGTCTTGTCGTCGGTGCTCGTGGTGGGCCTCTCGTCGTCGTGTGCCCTGCGGGCGCGCTACCGTGACTTCGTCACGCCGAAGACCGAGGGCAAAGAGGTGCAGTTGCTGGTGACCGATGGGCAGGGCGCCGCGCTGCCGAACGTGAAGGTCGAGATGAGCGAGTGGAAGAACCGGCTGGTGCTGACGAGCGCGGCCGATGGTCGGCTGACGATGCCGGTCGACAAGAAGTACCTCGATGAGAACCCCGTGCTGGTGGTGCAGCTGCCCGCCGGCATGTCTCAGTACACGCTCGCGCTGGCACCGCCGCCGCTGCCGCCTCCCCCGCCCGTGATGGCCCCGCCCGCGCTGCCGACGGAGCCGACGCCTGCGCCCGCGGTCGACCCGGCCGCTCCGCCTGCGACGACGACGCCCGCCCCTGCCTCAGGAGCCACGACCCCATGATTCGAAGCCTGCTCATCGCGCTCACCCTCGCTGGAGCCACTCCCGCGCTCGCCCAGAGCGACGTGTTTCACGGCTGGTCGAAGGACGGCAGCTGGCTCGTCTTCGCGCGCCCCGGGAAGAACGACATCACCGAGCTGTACTTCTGCCAGACGAGCGAGGCGGCTCCGAAGTGGCCTGCGCAGCTCAACGAGCAGGACAAGATGACCGAAGCGGGCCTCGAGTGCGTTCGGTTCCTCGACCAGAACAAGGCGCCGTACCAGTGGCAGAAGCTGGTGACCGCTGGCGACTCGAAGCCGGCGCAGGGCGGGCTCGCCATCGCCGCCGAGTTGGTGACTGACGGAGAGTCACCGGGCTTCGTCGTCGAAGGCGGCGGCAAGACGCAGAGCTGCTACGCGTCGGGCACGCGCGAGGCGTCGAAGCTGCAGAAGTCGTATTGGCACTCGTCGCTCAAGTACGTGGCCGTCGTCATCGACGGAAACTTCCATCACTGCGTGTTGACGGTGAAGCCTGGCAAGGCGCCGCCGGCACCTCCGAAGAAGAAGTAGCCCAGTCCGTTCGAGTCGGCGTTTCGGGGCCGTGCGGCTGGGTGCACCCGCGCGTTCGACCCAGCCCGTCCGCGGCCGTTCGACCGCTCCGCCGCGTCGCAGGCACCCGCTTCATGCGCCGCGACGCTGGCGCTCGTTCGCCTTCGTGCACCGGCAGCCCGAGGTCATGCCTCGTCCGTTCCGACCCGTGAGCCCCAGGCGGGGCTCAGCCGTGCGTCGTGGGCCCTTGCGGGTCATGCGTGGATTGGTTTAATGGTTTAACCGATGACGCTCTCGACGCCGCTCGCTCGTGTTCCCCGACCTGTCGATGCGGTGCTCGATCGACTCCGCCGCGCGGTGGTGAGCGGCGAGTACAAGGCGGGTGATTACCTGCCTCCGGAGCGCCAGCTCGCGGCGTCGTTGGGGGTGAGCCGGCTGACGCTGCGCGCTGCCCTGGCCAAGCTCGAGAGTGAAGGGTTGGTGCGGGCGCGGCAGGGTGACGGGGTGATGGTGCTCGACGTGATGCAGAGCGCGGGGTTGGGGGTGCTCGCGTACGTCGACATCGCCGACCGCGCCGACCTGCTGCGTTCGTTTCTCGAGCTGCGGCGGGCCGTGGCGGTCGAGGCGGTGGCGCTCGCCTGTGAGCGCGCCGTGCCCTCCGACGTGTCGGCGCTGCAGCGGCTGGCCGACGCGCAGGCCGTCGAGACCAATCACCAGCGCTACCTCGAGCGGGACACCGAGTTCGCCCGCCTCGTGCTGAGCGCTTCGCAGTCGTTCGCCACCTCGCTGCTGTTCAACACGCTCACGCCAATCGCCTCAGCGCACCCCGAGTTCCTCGAAGCGCTGGTGGAAGACAAGGAGCGCTCGCTCGCCGGCTACACCATCACCATCAGCCTCATTCAGGCGAAGGACGCAGACGTGGCCCGTACGGTGCTCCGCAAGGCGCTCGAGGGCGCCGACGCCGAGGTGCTCAAGTCGGTCGCCCGCCGCCGCCGGATGGGGAAGCGGGGCGCGAAATGAAGGCACGGCCATGAACCTCGACGCCCTTCGCGCCATGTCGAAGGCGCAGCTCGGTGAGTTGCTGCGAACTGGTCATGCCATCGACCCGCGGAGCCTCGACGGCTGGGCGTACCGCGGCACCGTGCTCGCGACGCCACGCATCGTCGAGCGACTCACCTGGCAGACGTTCCAGAAGTGCTTTCATCGGCTGCCCGATGGCCGGCTCGTCGGGTGGAACGTGCGGCTCGTACAGCGTGGGCTCTCGGTGCCGAGCGAGCCACAGACCCGAGCCGGAGCGCCCCGCTGTGTCTGGCCCTTCGAGGTCGTCGCGAGCGACGGCCCGGAGCTCGTCATCGACTACGCGCCGTTCAACACCGACACGATGCGCTTCGTGAAAGACCCGCTGGTGTCGCTCTCGGCAGGAGACGCAGACCTGCTGCTCGGCGTGAGCGACGCCATCGTCGGGCCGCTCCGGGTGCGGACGCCCACGTGGTTCGTGCTCGAGCGCGAGCACCGCGTCTCGTTCGTGCCGCCGCTGTTTCAGGCCAGGCCGTTGCTGCGCGCCTTCGAGCGGCGGTGGGCTGATGCGCTCTTCGATGCGCTCCTCGGAACGGCCGTCGCTGACCGCGCGCGGTTCTGGGAGCTGCTCTCGGCGCACGGCCCCGCGATGCTCGAGCCCGGCCTGCGAGCCGCGGTCCACGCGCTCACGTTTCTTCCCGTCACGCTGCCAGGCTTCCGCAAACCGTTCTTCGCGCTCGACGCAGACACTCGACTGGC
>JAACJQ010000375.1 GCA_016879935.1 Archangiaceae bacterium
GCCGTAGACCGTCACCGAGTCTGTCATCACCTCGGCGCCGTCCATCGGCTCGATGAACTTGAGCGCGGCCTCGGTCGTCATCGACGAGCCGACCGTGAGCGCGACGTCGACGGTGATGCGCCGGTCATCGGGAATGCTCACGGTCTCGGTCGACGTCACATGCCCGCTCGCGCGCGCGACCAGCGTGTAGTCGGCCGGCACGGTGCCGACGGCGAGCGTGTACTTGCCCTGCGCGTCGGTCGTCGCCGTCGACACCACGCTGCCGCTCGAGGCTTCACGCAGCTCGACCGTCGCGCCAGCGATGGCCACCGCGCCGTCGCCCGCCTTCGTCACCGTGCCCACGACGCCAGCGAGGAACGACGCCGTCACCATCGCGGTGCCCTCGTTGTTCGCCGCGTCGCGCGCCTTCACCACCAGCGTGTTCGTGCCCGGCGCGAGCTTCAGCTCGACCGTGAACCCGCCCGCGGTCACGGGCACCACCTGCTCGGCGCCTCCGTTCAGCGAGACGCGCACCTCGGAGACGGCGCCGCGGTCATCGCTCGCCGTGCCCTGCACCTGCACGACGGCGAGGTCGAGCATCGCTCCGGGAGCCGGGTTGTTCACCATCACCTCGGGCGCGCGGGTGTCGGGCATCGAGGTCGACGTCAGGCCGAGGTTCGCGGTCGCGGTCTGACCGGCCGTCACCGCGCGCGAGGCCTGCGCCTGCTGGTAGCCCGTCTTCGTCACCGTCACCGTGTACGTGCCGGCAGGCAGCGCCACCGAGTAGTCGCCCGTCGCGTTCGTCGTCACCGTCTGGCCATTCACCGCCACCGACGCGCCGCTGATGGGCTGCGACATGTCATTCGCGTTGGCCGCGTTGAAGACGAACACCTTGCCCGAGAGCGTGCCGTTGGGGGCCGTCATCGGGTTGATCTCCATCGAGCCCCACGTCTGCGCGCCGGTCGTGACGGCGCGAGTGACGGTGTTCGTTCCGTAGCCGGCCTTCGACACGTTCGCGGTGTACGAGCCGGGCGCGAGCTGAAACTGGTACAGGCCATCGGCCGCGGTGGTGACGCTCTGGCCGTTCACCGTGACGACGGCGCCAGCCACGCGGTTGGTGGAGCTGCCGCCCTGGAAGATGACGCCGATGAGCGTGCCGTTCGCAGGCGGCGTGGTGCCGCCGGTGACGAGGCCCATGTACTTCGTCCAGTTCCAGCCGCTGCCGGGGTCGGTGTGGCCGCCGGTGTTGCAGTTCGGCGCGACCTCGGCGTGACCGATGATGCGGGTGCGCGTCTTCGGAATGCCGTGGCGGTCGGCGATGTAGCGGGTCAGCTTGGCCGACTCCGTGTACATCGCGTCGGTGTACCAACGCGCCGGGTCCTGCACGTAGCCCTCGTGCTCGATGCCGATGCTGCGCGAGTTGTAACACTGCGCGTGCCACGCCGTGTCCGCGTGCTCGACCATCTGGGTGACTTCTCCGTCACTCGAGCGCACGAGGTAGTGCGACGACACCTGCGCGCTGGTGTTGAGGAACCACGAGCGCGAGCCGGCGTAGCTGCCCTGCATCGTGTGAATGACGACGAACTCGTAGGTCGAGCGGCCGTTCGAGTAGTTGGGCGACTGCACGTACGTCGCGCGGCCGGGGTAGTCGCCGAGCGCATCACGGCGGGCCTGCACGGCGGGCGCGTGGTGCTCCCACGCCGTCCACGTCGGGGTCTGCAGCACGACGCCATCGGCCTGCGGCGCGGTGAAGCCCTTCGCCACCGCGCGGTACACATCGGCGGCCCACTCGTGCGCGGCGTCGGCTGAGGCGAAGCCCATGTACAGCGAGAGCGCGTGGTACCAGTCGCCTGCGTTCCGCGCGTCGAGCGAGGGTTGATCAGCCTGCGTGCGATCGAACAGCTCGCGCAGCACCGCGGCGGCGCCCCGAATGTTCGCGGCCGGGTCGACGGCGAGCTTCCCGCGCGTCACCCCGGTGAGCGTCATCGCGCGTGACTGCAGCTTCCAGTCATCGCGCTCGGTGAGCTGCATGAGGCCGAGCCCACCCGACGCCGACTCGAGGTTGGCCGACGGAGAGACACGCGTCTCGACCCAGGCGATGCCTTTGAGCAGCTCCACCGGCACCTGGTACTCGCGCGCGGCCGCATCGAACGAGGCCTCGAGCGACGAGCGGTTGGCGGTGACGGGAGCGGGAGTGACTTCAGCGGCCTGACAACCGGCCAACACGAGCAGCGCTCCCACTGCGAAACGCGAGACGTCCATGCAGAGCACCATCGGGGAACAAGGCGGGCTCTGTCCAGCAGGCGGCGGAGGCGTCACGCGCGAGCGACACAAACCGATCGCCACCGAATGGGATTGAGTTCACCAGCGCAGGCGGGTGTTCCACCCATGGGGCGCGATGGGCACCAGCAGCTCGGCGCCGCGACGCAGCAGCTCGGCCTGCGGCGAGAGCCCCTTCTCTTCGCGAACGTCGGCCAGCACCTCGTGCCACGCATCGGTCGCCACCTTCGTCTCACCGAGCAGCGTCTGGCGGAGCGCGTGGCGGGTGCGCTTGTGTGGCTCGTGGGGCCGAACCTTGTACCGACGCGCGTTGTGAAAGGAGCGGCTCATGCGGCCGCAGACGTGTCGCTGTGGAGCGCCTGACGGTCACTCCCGGAAGTGGGCTTCGACGGCTTCGCGCGCGACCGGGCCGAAGTGACCGACGAAGAAGAGCGTCGCTTTCGGCGCCAGATCCTTGAGCACACGGCGCACGTCACGGCGGTTCTGCTCGACGTCGCATTGGTAGAAATGCGTCTCGGCGCCGCTGCCGACGATGCCGCCGCGGAAGAGATCGCCGACGAGCGCGACGTCGCCGATGGTGATGATGAGCGAGCCCATCGTGTGTCCGGGCACACGAGTGACGGTCGCGTCGAGCCCGGTGAGCGGCTTCAGGTCGAGCGTGTCGGCCACCAGCGTGTCGGGCGTGGCGCCGGTGTACGTCGCCGACTCGTCGCCGCTCTTGCGGAGGTTGCCGATGAAACCCGTCGGGCACAGCGGCTCGTTCTTCCCGCTCGTGTACATGCCCTGGTCGCCCTCGCCGACGATGACCGGCACCTTCCAGCGCTCGTGGAGCGTGGCGGCAGCTCCGGCGTGGTCGGCGTGCCCGTGACTGACGACGACCGCCTTCAGCTTTCCGCCGTCGACGCCCGCGGCCTTCAGGTCGGCCTCGAGCTGCTCGACGTTACGCAGGTAGCCCGTGTCGAAGAGCACCGCGCCGCCCTCGCCGACGACGAGATGCGCGTTCGTCGACTCGTGGGTGAAGGTGTGAACCTCGAAGCCGGCGCGCGCGAACCGGGAGGGCCCCGCGCACGCGAAGGAGAGCAGCCCGCAGGTCACGATGACGAGATGTTTCACGAAGCCCTCACTGCGCAGTCACCGGCGGGAGCGCAGAGGTGCGCACCGGCCGCTGCTCGACGTTGACCGTGACGGAATAGCCGAGCCGCGCGCCGAAGCCGATCTGCTTCACCCGCCGAATGAAGAAGACGCTCACCTCGAGGCGCTACCGGTTCGCGCCCGCCCCCGCACCGAGGAGGAGGGCCCAGACGCGCCCCGTCATGAGACGCGTGACACGGCGGCGATGCGTTCCACGGCACGGGCCACACCGGCTTCGGCTCGGACGCGTGCCCCCAGCGCTGCACAGCGGGCCTTCATCGCTTCGTCGGTGGTCGCCTGAGCCAGCGCGGCCGCGAGCGTCTTCACCGAGAGCTGCTTCTTCGGAATCGGTGCTGGCCCCGTGCCTGACGCCTGCACACGCGAGGCCCAGAACGGCTGGTCTCCGTGAAAGGGCACCACGATCGCGGGGACTCCGGCGCGAAGGGCGGCGGCCGTCGTGCCTGCACCACCGTGATGCACGACCGCGCTGCACCGCGGGTAGAGCCACGAGTGCGCGATGCTCTTCGTGAGGAAGACGGTCGGCGGCAGCGACTCGGGAGCCAGCCCCGCCCAGCCAGACAACAACGCGCACCGCACGCCCGCCTGCTTCACCGCCTCGAGCACGAGACCGGTGGTGGTCTTCGGGTCCTCCGAGGTCATGCTGCCGAAGCCGATGCAGACCGGCGGAGGCCCTGCTTCGAGGAACGCCTCGAGTGCGGGGGGCGGTGCGAAGGCGCTCGACTCCTCGACGAACCAGAAACCCGTGACCTCGACGTCGCCCTTCCATTCCGGGCCACGCGGCAGGAAGGCCTCGCTGAAGCCGTACAACACGGGTCCGTCGCAGAGCCCTGAGACGTCGGGCGGGACGACGCCCATCGGTCGCGCGTCGAGCACCTCGCGCAACACCTCGTTCGCCGACGAGCGCGCCGTCATCCACAACGCCTGGCGGGTGAGCCGGTGCCCGAGCCGACGCGAGAGGCCGCCGAAGTCGAGGCCGGGGAGCAGCGCGCCGGGGTACGCGGCCGTCGGCGTGAGCGGCACGTTGTAGGCCTGCACGAGGGGGACCTGGAGCTTTCGCGCGATGCCGTCGGCAAGCGCTGCAGCGCTGAAGCCCGTCACCACCGCATCGACGCCGAGAGAGGCCTCGAGCCCCAGCTCGGCCGTGGCGCGCGCCGCCTTCTTCGCGAGCTCGGCGAAGGCCCGGAACGAGGCGATGACGCCGCCGCCTTCGACCGCCGCACTCGTCTCGCGAGCCCGCAGGGCCGCCTCGACGCTCACGGGAATCGAGGTCACCTCGAGCCCGTAGCCCTTCACCAGCGCCTCGTGGTCGATGGTCGTCACCACGCGAACGCCGTGGCCCGCCGCCACGAGCCCCTGGCCAAGCGCGATGTACGGCTGAATGTCTCCCCGGCTCCCCGGAGCGAGAATCGACACCTTCACGCGACACCACCCATTGCAACCATGAGTTGCAGTGTGACGAGCACCTCACGCCTTTGCAACTCGAAGTTGCGAAGCGACGTCGACCGCTCCAGAATCACCGGGTGACGAAGCGGCGAATTCAACGGCGGGGCGACGTGGTGGTGAACCGGGTGCTCGAGGTGACGCTCGTCGAGCTCGGGCGGGTCGGGCTCGAGCGCCTCAGTGTTCCCGAGGTCGCCGAGCGCGCCGGGGTGAACAAGACGAGCGTCTACCGGCGGTGGCCGACCAAGCAGCACCTCGTGAAGGCGGCGCTCCAGCAGTCGATGGAGGCGACGACCCGCCCCCCCGAGACAGGCGCGTTGGGCTCGGACCTCGCCTCGCTCGCGTCGTCGCTGGCCGAGTTCATCACCTCACCGACGGGGCTCGGCATCGTGCGAACCGTGATGGCCGATGGAGACAGCGCCGAGGCGAAGGCGTTGACCGCGACGATGTGGAGGGGGCCCGCGCGCGATCTCCCCCGCGCCGCGCTCGAGCAGGCCATCAGCCGGGGCGAGCTGAAGCCCGACACCGACGTCGAGTTGCTGCTGTTCACCGTCGCTGGCGCCATCATGCACCGCGTCTTCATCGAGCGGGCGCGGGTCGACGACGCGTGGCTGAAGCGCCTGGTGAAGCTGCTCTCGGAGGGTGCGGGCAAGAAGCCCGGCCGTCACCACGCGCGCAGCATGTGAATGTGCGGAATGCCGTCTTCGAGGTACGGCTCACCGACGGGCACGAAGCCGAGCGAGCCGTAGAACTGCTCGAGGTAGCGCTGCGCGCCGATGCGAATGCCCTGCCCCGGGTACAGGCGCCGAGTCTCGCGAATCGCCTCGTGCATCAGCTCGCGGCCGAAGCCGTGTCTGCGAAAGTCGGGGTTCGACACCACGCGGCCGATGGCTGGCTCTTCGTACGCGAGGCCCGGTGGAACGATGCGCGCCGTCGCGACCGGCGTTCCATCAGCGAGCGAGCCGAGCCCATGCCAGCACTGTGGATCCAGGCCGTCGGCGTCGAGGTACGCGCACTTCTGCTCGACGACGAAGACGCGCTGACGCAGCTGCAGCACGTCGTGCACCTGGCGGGGCGTGAGCCTGTCGAACGGCAGCCAGAGAAAAGCGGCTTCGCTCATTTCTTCGGAACCACCGGGTCCCAGCCGTTCGGGCCCTTCTTGAAGTACTTCGTCACCGCCGTGCCCTTGAGGCGCGCCACGGTGCCCGCGACCTTCAGCTCTCCTGCGCCGCCCAGCTTGTTGATGCCCGCCTTGTCTTCGTCGGTCGGCACCTCGGCGCTCGTGTCGAGCCGCTTGTTGAGCTGCAGCAGCGCCTCGGCCTGCACGCGCGCCTGCTTCACCTTCTCCAGCACCTCGACGAGCTCGTCGTTCGTCACCTCGCCGTTGAGCGAGGCGACCTTCAGCACGCCTGCCGCGCGCACCAGCGGCTCGTCGCTCATGCGCAGCACGTCGAGCCAGCCGAGGTTCTTCGCGTCGACGACGGAGCCCGACAAGCCGTTGAGCGACGTCCACTTCGCTTCGCTCTCGTGCAGCGACGACCGGTTCTGGTTGATGAGCGCGAGGTCGCCCACGCGAATGGCGAGGATGTGCTGCTTCATCGCCTCGGTGAGCTTGTCGTTGGGCCCGGGAGGCACCAGCGTCGTCTCCTGCTCACGCGCCAGCTTCGACGCGGCGACGTCGAACAACACCGGCGACCACGGGCCACCCACGGCCTCCTGCTTGAAGAAGCCGACCCACACCGGGCGCTCGTGCCGCGCCGACACCGGCTCGGTGCCGCCCTTCGAGAGGAACCGGAGCACGATGCGCGCGACGTTGTCGGTGGTGCGAATGGGGTCGACCGCGATGCCCCAGCCCTTCGACTCCACGTGGGTGAACCACTCGGCCGGGCTCTTGGCGACCGTCACCTTCACGGTGCAGTCGGTGTTGCGGTAGCCGCGGTCGATGCGTTTGCCCATCGGGCGCACCTGGTACTTCTTCGAGAAGCCCGTCGACGTACGGCCGGGCAGCAACAGCACCGGGTCACGAATGAGCACGTCACCGCGCGGCGCTTCGTCGCCTTCCCACATGTAGATTTCGGTGTTCGCCGCCATGTCGTCGAACACGCGCTTGAGCGTCTCGTCGACGAGCGCATCGATGGCGTCGGCGTCGGTCAGCTCGTCGCCCTTCTCGCGCAGCTTCGCCTCCATCGCCCAGATGGCCTGCTTGCGAAAGTCGCCGGCCTTCTCCTTCTCGACGACGGCCGCGAGGCCCTTCACCGTCGTGGGCAGCGATTTGATTTCGATGAACGTCGACTTCGGGCGGGCCAGCGAGGCGCCGGCGACGCAGAGAACGGCGAAGACGATGGAGCGCATGCGGGGCGACTACTCCTCGGGTGTTTCACCCTTCTGAATGAACCCGTACTTCTCGAGCTTGTAATAGAGCGCGCTCGTCTTGATGCCGAGCAGCCGCGCGGTCTCGGTCTTCACGCCCTTCGCCTTCTCGTAGGCGCGCTGAATGAGCTGGCGCTCGAGGTCTTCGAGAATGTCGGGCAGCGGGCGGTCGCCGTGTGGAATCGGCAGGCCGCCGGGCGTCTGCGCCACACGCGTCGAGGCGCTCTGAAGGAAGGCAGGCAGCTCCTTCTCTTCGAGCGTGGCGCCTTCGGCGAAGACGAGCGACTGCTCGATGGCGTTCTCGAGCTCGCGCACGTTGCCCGGCCACGCGTAGCGGTGGAGCGCCTGCATCGCGTCGGGCGACAGCGCCTTCACCTGCGGGTTGATGCGCGGGCCATGCTTCGAGATGAAGTGGCGCGCGAGCAGCGGAATGTCTTCGGGGCGTTCGCGCAGCGGCGGCACCACCAGCGGCACCACGTGGAGGCGGTAGTAGAGGTCTTCGCGGAAACGGCCCGCGGCGACTTCGGCTTTGAGATCGCGGTGCGTCGCGCACACGACACGGACGTCGACCTTCACCGTGTCTTCACCGCCGACGCGCTGAATCTCGCGCTCCTGCAGCACGCGCAGCAGCTTCGTCTGCACCGAGGCGTTGATCTCTCCAATCTCGTCGAGGAAGAGCGTGCCTCCATCGGCCAGCTCGAAGCGGCCCAGCTTGCGCTTCACGGCGCCGGTGAAGCTGCCGCGCTCGTGACCGAACAGCTCGCTCTCGAGCAACGTCTCGGCGAGCGCCGCGCAGTGCGTGGTGACGAAGGGCTTCGCCTTTCGCGGAGAGAGGTCGTGCAGCATGCGCGCGACCAACTCCTTGCCGGTGCCCGACTCGCCGTGAACGATGACGGTCGCGTCGGTCGCAGCCGAGCGCTTGATGGCGACGTTCAGCTTCTGCATCGGCTCCGAGTCACCGAGCAGGTGCATGCCGGAGCGCTCGGCGAGATCGCTCGACAACGCCTCGGTCACCGCCTCGAGCCGCGTCACGCGCTGCCGCGTACGGGAGAGCTCGAGCGCCGAGTCGACCTTCGCGCGGAGGAGATCGGGTGGAAACGGCTTCTGCACGAAGTCGTGCGCGCCAAATCGCATCGCCTCGACGGCGGTCTCGATGGTGCCGAACGCGGTGACGACGAGCACCACCACGCCGGGGTCGTGCGCCTTCACCTGCTTGACGACCTCGATGCCGTCCATCGCCTCCATCTTCAGGTCGGTGACGACGACGTCTGCGCCCTTCGCCTGGAACCCCGCGACGCCTTCGAGCCCGTTGCGAAAGGCGAGCACCTCGTGGCCGGCCTTCTTCAAGGTCACGGCCATGCCCTCCCGCATGGTGTCGTTGTCGTCGATGACCAGCACTCGCGCCATGCGGGCACCATAGCGGAGCGTGCGCCGAGGTGGCTTTCGTTCCTTCGTCGAAGTCCCTAAGAACGTGTCCGTGCGGCTCGTCGCTCTCGTCGTGCTGGTCAGCTCGTGTGCGAAGCCAGCCGAGCCGAGGTGCACGCTCACGACACCGGCGCGCGCTCCTCCTGCACTGGCCGTGCTTCGTGGTGCGACGTCGGTCTCGTTTCAGGTGGCGGGCCCGGCCTGCGAGCTGACCGACGTGCTGAGCGTGAACTCGCTGCTCGACGACCCCACCGGGAACGCGGTGGCAGTGTCGACGACGTTCACGCACGACCCCGATGCGCAGACCATCGACGTCACCCTCTCCTTTCCGCCGATCGAACCCGGGCAGCACCTGGCGCAGGTCTTCATCGAACCCGCCATCTCCATTCACCAGTTCCCGTTGCTGGTGATGTACCGGGCGACGCCGCCCATTCTCGAGACCTTCGACGCGCCCTGCCTCGAGCCTTCGCGAACGCTCGCGGGCACCACGTTCTGCAAGAGCGCCGACGGCTTCACCGCGTTCGCTGGCGCCCTGCGCATTCCATTTCCCAACGCGACGCGGGCCATCGCCACCGGCAACGTGGTGTGGCTGATTCAAGACGAGACGCTGGTTCGGCTCGAAGATCGCGGCGCAGGTCAGCTCGTCACCACCGCAAGTCGCGCGGTGCCCGGCTCGAAGAACGCGAGGCTGAACGTGAGTGAGACGACCGCCATCGTCGACAGCCTTCGCCTCGACCTCGTGACGAATGTCTCGAACCAGCGCGTGCTCCAGCCCGGGCTGAGCGGCTCGGCGACGACGATGCTGGTCGCCAACGGCCTCCGCACGCTCGAGTCACGAAACGAAAGCCTCTGCGACCTCGCGAACCAGCAGTGTCTCAACGGCATCGGGCGGCTCTGGGCGGTGGAAGACGGGTGGCTCTCGTTCATCAGCGGAGCGTCACCGACCACCATTCGCCGCGTGCGCCGTGGAGAGGTGGCCCTCGAGCCGTCACAGTCGCTCCCGATTCCAATCGGGTATCAGCCCATCACTCGCGCGACGCGCTTCGACGTCGGCGGTGAAGCGCCGATGCTGCTCGTTCCGTTGGCTGACGCTGGCGTGCAGCACGTCGTCGAGATGCACCAGACACCAGAAGGGCTCTCGCTCACCGCGTTCGAGATCGACGTCGTGCTCGGCACCTCTCGTGGCTGGCTGTTCGCGCCGGGCAACGACGGCAACCAACTGCGCGCTTTCCTGCTGACGCCATGATGCTGCGACTCGCACTCTTGCTGTTCCTGGTTGGCTGTTCGCCTCCGCCACGCATGCGCTGCGTGAGCGGGGTCGTGCAGCCCGTTCGAACGCCGCTCCACTTCGAAGACGAGACGGTGCTGCACATCGCTGTCCCTGGCCCGTCGTGCGGGCTCCCGGGCGTGTTGTCGGTGATTCCGACGCTCGAAGACGCCAGCGGCACGACGGTTCCGGCATCGGTGGTGAACCTCGTCGAGTCGAACGTGGGCGTCGAGGTCGAGCTCTCGGTGCCACCGCTTCGCGCCGGAACCTACGCACTGCGGCTCTTCATCGAGCCGGCCATCGCCGTGGTCGACGTGCAGGTGCTCGTGGCGCGTCGCGAGAAACGGCCCGCGTTCACGACGGCGTTTTCGGAGCCGTGCCGCGAGCCTGCGCGCACGTTTGCGGGCACCACCTTCTGTCGCGCGACGCAGGGGTTCACGGCGTTCTCCGATGCGGGGCAGCAGTCGTTTCGGCTCGCGACGAGCCTGGCGGCGACGCGCGACGTCGTGTGGATGGTCGAAGGCACGATGGGCCTGCGCCGGTTCGAAGACCGTGGCGCCGGGCGCCTCGAAGAGACGGGCACCTGGTCGTTCGGCTCCGTGACGATTCCGAAGATCACGACCTGCGACGAGGTGACGGTGTTCGTCGACGATCGCCGCTTCGATGCGGTGCCCGACGGCGGCTTGCGACCCATCACGACGACGAGAGGGCTGATGCCGCTGCTCGATGATGGCGGCGTCGCACAGCTGACGGCGACCGGCTGGTGCAAGGCGGCGGCGTGTCAGGAGCAGTTCGGTCAGTTGATGGCCGTCGACGACGACGCGCTCTGGTTCGCCACGAAGCCCGGGCCCGCGTCACCGCAGTTCACGACGCTGACGCTCGCCGCGCGGCCGCTCCAGAAGGTGGACGCGGGCGTGAGGCTGCTCCTGCCGCTGGGCTTCGAGCCGCTGCTGCGTGCGGTTCCTTTTCAGGTCGTCGGCGAGGCACCGGCGCTGCTCTTCGCGTCATCAGGTGCCTCGCAGCCGGCGCTCGTGGTTCTTCGCCATGGCGCCGAGGGTACGCGCGCCACTGCGTTTCCCGAGTCGGTCGTGCTCGGAGCGACGCGAGAGTGGCTCTTCACGCCAGGTGACAACGCGAACGAGCTGAAGGCATACCCGCTGACGCCATGACGCTGACCGCGCTCCTCGCTTCCCATCACCCTACCGACGAGAAGGAGCGCGCCGACCTCGCCGTGATGCGCGACTTCGCGACGTCACTCGAGCGGCCGTTCGCGCGAGATCAGTGGCCAGGTCACTTCACCGGCAGCGCGGTGGTGGTGACCCCAGATGGCGCGCGCGTGCTGCTGGTACTCCACGCCAAGTTGAACCGCTGGCTGCAGCCGGGTGGGCACGCCGACGTGGCCGATGGCGGCTCGATGGAGACGACGGCCCTGCGTGAAGCGCGGGAAGAGACGGCGCTCGACGTCGTGCTGCACCCGACCGCGCCGCGGCCGCTCGATGTCGACGTGCACGTGATTCCCGCGAGGAAGACCGAGCCCGAGCACCGGCACCTCGACGTGCGGTACCTCGTGGTGGCGAAGAACCCCGAGGCCCTGGCGCACGACCCGAACGAGTCGCACGGTGCGCAGTGGCTCTCATGGGAGGAGGCCCTCGCACGCGCTGACGAGGCTCCGCTGCGGCGAATGCTCGAGAAGGCGATGCGAACTGTCTTGCTGTGAACTCGAGGTGGCACCGGAGCACCCGCACACCCGGATCCGCACCTCGGCAGGTTGCAGTCGAAGCGCCGCGGCAAGCGAACCACCCGGAATCGTGCGCTGGCCGACCGCTTGCTCAGCGTCACGGGCATGAACGCTCGCAACCGCCTGCCGAACGTGACCCGTCACTCCCTCGAAGCGCTGTTGGTCGAAGGCCGTATGCCGCTCGACCCCGCGCTCCAGCTGGCCCACGCGCTCGTGCGAGCCGTGGAGGATCATCACGCGACCGGGCAGGCGATCGGGCCGTTCGACACGACGTCGCTGTCGGTCGACGTGCTCGGGCACGTGCTGATCAAGCCGTCGCTGCGCGTCGAAGCCGCGGCTCCCGAGCTGGGAGTGGGTGGCGTGCCTGATCTGCTGTCAGACCTCTACAGCCTGGGCGCCGTGTTCTACCGGCTGTTCTCGGGCCTCACGCCAGCGGAAGCGGCGAAGCGCGCGGGTGGGCAGCTGGCTCCGCCGAGCCGGTTCAACCCGACCGTCGACGATGCGCTCGATGGGCTGGTGCTGACGCTGCTCGATGCCGACCCGATGGAGCGCCCGTACCGCCTCGCGCAGGTCGACGGTCAGCTGCTCGCGCTCTTCGGAGAGATGGGACTCGAGCCGTCGACGCACGCGGTGTCGACGTGGGTCGCCGCGCATCGGCCCGCACCGTTCGTCGCGCCTGCGCCGGTCGGTGCTCCGAAGGTGCAGCCCACGCGGCGCGCGGCGCCGGCGATTCAGTGGAAGCTGGAGGAAGACGAAGAAGAGGAGAGCGCCGAGGGCGTCGACGCGGCGTGGGAAGGGCCCGTGCGGTTCGATATCTGGGCGGCCGCGAGCGCTGGCGTCGTCGCGCTCGGCGTGATGCTCATCGCGCTGATGTGACGTTCGCGCCGGAGCCGAACACGACTTCGACCACCCTCTGCGTGGTTGATCTCGTCCTCGCCTGCCGCCGAAGCCCGATCCGCGCGAATCCGACTCCGACCACCTTCCGGGTGGTTGAAATCGTTCTCGCGGCCGGCGGCGGAATGTTCGGGCCCGCGCGAGCACGACTCCGCCCACCATCGGAGTGGTTGAACTCGTTCTCGCGGCCGGCGGCGGAATGGTTCTCGAGCACGACTCCGCCCACCATCGGAGCGGTTGAACTCGTTCTCGCCGCCCGCTGCGGAATCCGTCTCGAGTGAACACGACTCCGACCACCATCCAGGTGGTTGAACTCGTTCTCGCAGCCGGCGGCGGAATCTTCGGGCCCGCGCGAGCACGACTCCGACCACCATCCAAGTGGTTGAACTCGTTCTCGCAGCCCGCCCCCGAACCCGACTCGCGCGAACACGACTCCGACCACCATCGGAGTGCTTGAACTCGTTCTCGCAGCCCGCCCCCGAACCCGACTCGCGCGAACACGAGTCCGACCACCATCGGAGTGCTTGAACTCGTTCTCGCAGCCGGCCGCGGAGTCTTCGGCC
>JAACJQ010000376.1 GCA_016879935.1 Archangiaceae bacterium
AGGGTTGGTCGAGTTTCCCAGCTGCGCGAACGCAGGCGCGGCCACCAGGGCAACCGCTGCTGAGAAGAGGGCGAGGGTGCGATTCATTGTTTCTCCCGTGTGAGGAACGTCGAGTCCGAACGAGCGCTTCTTCAAGCTTCGATCCAACGAGCACAGCCCTGCATCGACGAGCGATTCCGAACGGTTGGAATCGATGCTGCGTGTAGGGACAAGAAGGAGTGGAGCGTGGAGACCAACCACACTGCGGAGGGCACTCCACACTTCCTGCGGATCAGAGCCCGTTCTCGAAGGCGTCGTCGGCGAGCTTGATCAGGCCGCGGGGCTTTCGCGTCGCAGGAGCCGTGAAGCGCACATTCTCGACGTGCAGCCGACCGACGCCGGTGCCGCGCGGGTCGTTCTCACGACCGACCTGGAAGTAGAGATAGATCTCGTTGGTGCCCTTCAAGATGACGCGGCCGCTGTCGTTGGGAGAGCCGCGCTGGAGGGTCTCCATCACACCGATGTTGTAGGCGTTGATGAGGTAGCAGCTGCGGCCATCAGGAGTCGGGTCGATCTCCCTGATCGCGTACCCGTACCCACGATCCTGGCGGAACTCGATGTCGGCCGAGGTCGGGTCGGTGTGTGCTTCGATCTCTCCGATGTTCGGCAGGCCGTCGCGATCATCGTCGTTGAGATCCTCGGCGATGAGCGGGTTCGTTCCTCCGAGGAACTCGACGAGGTCGGGGGCCGAGTCGCCATCGGTGTCGGTGATGCACGCGTCGGTGCCGAGCACACGCTCTTCACAGTCGTTGAGACGATCGCCGTCGGTGTCGAGCGCGAAGCTGCACCCTCGCACGACGTCGATGTTGCCGGGCTGCGGCTTGAGGCCCATTCGAACCTCGACACCATCGCCCAGGCCATCTCCATCGGTGTCGATGAGAATCGGGTCGGTGCCGATGTTCGCCTCGTCTTGATCGGGAAGCCCGTCGCCGTCACTGTCGACCAGCCCCGCCGAGGGCGCCTTGGTCGCACGGACCCGCACGTTGCGGTTCATCGCGATGAACCGTTTGAGGCGGAGCGCACGCTGCAACGAGCCGTAGTTCAGCGTGCGAATGCGATCGACGATGCCGCCCTGATTCGTCTCGTAGAGCTCGGTGCCGCCGGCCCGTGCGATCGCGCTCGCCTGGAACCTCGCGATGTCATCAGAGGCGCGACGAACGAGCACGGGCTGCACGGTGACTTCGCCCGCGTTGTAGCGAACGGCGAGCTGCCGGAGCGACTCGGTCACCTTGCCCAGCTCGCACTCCGAGCAACGGGGAATGTCACCAGCGCGGGCGAACTGATCGCAGCGCCCATCGATGCCCGGGTTGAACGTCGGGTTGTTGCAGCTCGTGTCCTCGCCCAGCATGAGGAGCACGACGTAGTAGCGGGTACGCGCGACCTGCCCCCGACACCCAGTCTGCATGTCGCCGCCGATGATGCTCTCGGCGAGTTTGAGCGGCGAGCGCTGAGAGATCGGGCCTGCTTCGTTGAACGCGTTGTACTTGGCGAAGGCGGTGGTGAGCGCCGTCTGGTCTGAGGTGAACGCGCCCTGGAGACCGCTCGCGATGGAGTGATAGCCGATGAGCCCGAAGCTGATGCCCGGATTCGACTGCTGGGTGATGGTGTCGGTGAGCGCTTGAACGATCTCTTCACGCATCATCGTGTCGACGCCAGCGCCGCCTTCGATGGCGAAGAGCACCTTCACGGGGAACGCGTCACCTGCGGCGATGGGTGCGCAGACCGTGGACTCGAACTCGGCGCGGTCGGGGCCACCAGCACCTCCGGCTCCGACGGCATAGAGACCAACGTCGGTACAACCAACGACGAGCGACGCGAGGGACAGCACGAGAAGAGCGCGCATGCGGCGGCGAACTCTAGCCCGACTTCCGACGAAGCCACGTGTCTGACGTACGACTACAGCGACAAGACCCACGCGAGCAGGTCGTTTCGTTCCTGCTCCGACAGCTGATCAGCGCGGCCGTGACTCGGCGCCCAGTGCTCCACCGCGGCGCGCAAGGGGAAGCGATCGTTCACCACCACGCTCCCGTCGTCCGACACCTTCAGCCCTGCCAGGCCGGTGGTGAGCATCGGGAACACGTCCCACGCGCCCACGAGCGCGGGGGTGCCGAAGCCTTCGAACCGGGTGTTCTGCATGTCGGGGCGCAGCGGCATGAACCTCGGCGTGCCGACGTCGATGAAGCGATCTCGTGTCGCGAGGTCTTGATCGGTCGTGAACTGCGGTGAGGGGTGGCAGGTCGCGCATTGCGCTCGGCCCTCGAAAAGGGTGAGGCCACGCCGCGGCGAACCGGTGCTTCCATCAGGCAGGGTGAGCTGCTCGAGCGGCGCACCGTCTTCCCCCACGAAGGGGTTGGGCAACGTGGGAATCAAGGAGGTGAAGAGGGTGAGGGCTTCGATCTCCTCGGGGGTCATCACCGGGTTCTGAAAACGGTTGCGGCTGCCGACGATCTTCGAGGTCTCGCCCATCGAGTGCGTCGACGCGGGCGTGAAATACGGTGGCGTCTCGCGACTGCCGCGAACCGTCGTCGAGCGATAGATGCGCAGCGGCATCGTCTTCTCGAAGAGCACACCTTCGCCGTGGCCCTCGAGGTGACACGCATCACACGTCATCGCCGTGCGGCCCAGATCGGCGAAGTAGAGCACCTGACCGAGCCGACGCGTCTTCTGCTGAAGCACCTCGGTGACGGGCCACTGCTCACGCCAGAGCGCCTTGCCCTTCGCCGCGTTGGTGACGTCGAGGGCGGCGACGGTGCCCGTGAAGCGGTTGAGCACGAAGAGCGTCTTGCGATCGGTCGACAATACGACCGCCTTCGGGCCGGAGTGCACCGAGAGCCCTGCCCTGCCCTTCACGTTGAAGTCCTCGTCGGGCCGAACGTGGGGGAACCGATCGGGGGGCGGCAGCGCGATCTCCTGCACGAGCGCCTTCGCGTCGGCGTCGGAGCGCGCGAGCTTCTTCGCGTCGATGACTCGCACCAGCCCCAACCCGACGTCAGACGCGTAGAGCAGCCCCTGCGAGTCGTCGATCGCGAGCGCCTCCGTCACGCCAGCGCCGAAGCCCAGGTGTCGCTGCCACGCGAGTGAGGTGCTCTTCGAGGGGAGCGTGAGCGAGGCGACGCCGCCGTTCATGCTCACCTCCATCTGGTCGGGGTTGGGGCCGATGTTCGGGCCGATGCTCGCGAGGAACAACCGGCCGAGCTTCGGCGACGCGACGAGCGCCCGTGGCGCCTTTCCGTTCATCACGTACTGCGAGTACTTCTGCGTCGTGCCCCCGACGATCGGTGTGCCGGGCTTCGGCTGCGCGCTCGTGAGCACTTTGCCGGTCGCGACCTCGAGCACCTCGACCTCTCCCGTCTGCAACGAACCGACCGCGAGCCCCGCAGACGTCACGGCCATCGCGCGCGGGTTCATCGCTACCGGCGTGCGCCAGCGCTCCTTGAAGCCGGCGTTCACCTCGAGTGCGCTCACCGTGTCGCGCGCATGTTCGGCCACGAAGGCGAGCTCACCGTCGACCACCACCGAGGCTGCCAACTTCGGCCCGGGCACACGCGTGACGAGCGGCGGGGCGGCAGCGAGATCGATCACCGCCAACTCCGCAGCGTAGAGATGGGTGACGACGACCGAGGTGGGCCCGATCGCCGCAACGGCCGAGGGGCCGTCGCCGACCGGAATCGGGGTGACCTTCCTGGTCGCGACGTCGAGCGCGTACACGCGATCTTCGTTCGTGCTCACCACCACCAGGGTCTTGCCGTCACCCGTCGCCGCCATCGCCACGAGGTCGGGGAAGCCCGTGTCGTTGATGAACCGAAGCTCGGCCTTCCCTGCTCCGCCTTCGAGCGAGGCTTCGACGATCGCTTCCGGCGCCATGCCCAGCTGCACGCCCGCAGGCAGCCTGGCGAAGGCGTGACCATCATCGAGCACGACGAGCGGCAACGACTTCGACGCGGGGGCGCCGAGCACGAGCGCCTTCGCCTTCGAGAGCCCAACGCCAGTGATGATGAGCGGCGTGGTGGTGGCGTTGGTGACGAGTCGCGGCCCCACGGTGAGGAGCTGCACCTGTGGGGTGAGCCCCGCGTCGGGAACCGGTGAGGAAGAAGCGGTGTCGGCTCGCCTGCACCCAACTCCGCACAGCAGCGTCACTCCAAGGAGCGCCACATGTCGTCGCATTCGCGCAGAAGTACCACATGGGGGAACTGTCCACCCCACTCCGTGGAGCAAAGTCCCCGACTCGGTGCTCGCGCGAGGCTGTCGTGTACTCCTTGACCCCTCGGCACGCCGTTCGCTTAACTCCCCGGCTCGACATGCGCTCTTTCCTGATTGCCGGGTCGTTGGTGCTGATCGCGTTCGTGGCTGAAGCTGGCCCGAAGAAAAAGGGAAAGGCCGCTCCAGCGCCTGCGCCCTCTGCTGCGCCGAGCAGTCCTGCTCCTGAAGCGGCTCCGGCGGCGGCCTCGGCTGATCCAGGTGGAGGTGGCGCGACGGGTGTTCGCGGCCCCACGCGCATCGACTTCGATGACCGCCTCATTCAGGGCCAGAGCAACAAATCTGGCGCGGTCTACCTGTACGATCGCAAGGAGCTGAAGGTGCGATCGATGATCAAGAAGCGCGACAACTTCCGCGACGAGATCGTGGGCTCCCTCTACGACACGTGAGCGCCTGCGGATTCTCCGCGGTGTCGCTGCTGACGTTCTCTCTGTACTGGTTTCTTGAAGGAGTTCTCACGTGAGTGGACAGCCCTCCGTCCTCCAGGTCGTCATTCTGCGCGACGGCCTGCTGGTAGGAACGGAAGTCTTCGTGCCCGGCCAATACACGCTCGGCTCTGGAGACTCCGTCGACTTGAAGCTCGACGACCCCTCGGTCGCGCCCAGCCACGCGACGCTGTACTTCCAGAACGGTCGAGCCGCGATCCAGGACGCCGGCTCGGGCTCGGTCTTCGTCAACGGCCACCGCGTGAACGCGTGCGAAGTTCGCGCGGTCGACGAGATTGCCTGCGGGCCGTTCACCCTCAAGGTTCGCGTCCTCGCGCAGAAGCCCGCCGCGAAGCCTGCGCCTCCGCCCGAAGTGGCCGCCCTGCTCGGCAACCCCCAGGCGGCGCCCGCTGCCAAACCTGCCGCGGCCCGGCCTGCCGCTCCGCAGACCCCGGCCCCTGCGAAACCCGCAGCTCCGGCGACCGTGGTGTCAGCGCGGCGCATGAACACTCCTCAGAGCTCCGACTCGGCGGTGACCGCAAGGGCCACACCTGCGCTCCGCGCCGTGCAGCCCATTCCCGTCGAGGAGCACGAGGAGAAGACCGAGAGCGTGGCGCTCGGCGCCGACTTCCTCGACCCCACCGGCAAGATCCGGCCCGACCCGCAGATGACGGTGCCGTTGATGACCGAGGAGCCACCACCTCCTCCTCCGCCTTCCATTCCCACGCCCGCGGTTCGTGCCCAGCCCGCGCCGAAGGCCGTCGAAAAGCCCGCGCCACCTCCCGCTCCGCCAGCGCCCGCACCGGCTGCAGCCCCCGTCGCTGCGTATGCGCCCGAGAAGCGCCACGACAAACACGACAAGAAGGCCGCGCCCCAGTCTTCGCGCCGAGAGGGCCACCACGCACGCCCCACCCCCTCGATTCCCCCTGCGAGCGAAGGCAAGGGCCGCCCACATCTCTTCGTCGAGCTCTACTGGGGCGAGACGCGCAGGTACGCCAGCTCGCACGATCGCATCGACCCCAAGAAGAAGCTCATCGCCCGCGACGACGACAACGCGCCGCTGCCCTTGTGGGGCTTTGGAACCGAGGGCAGTGACTTCGTCTTCGCCGAGCAGCAGAAAGATCTCTTCCGCGTCTTCGTCCCCTCCACGGCTGCCGTCGAACGCAGAGCACAGGACGGAAACTTCTACCCTGTCGGCGCAGAGTCGCTCGAGGTTGGCCCTGGCCAGCGTCGTTGCGTGACGCTCGGAACGGGTCACGCGGTGCGCTTCACGGGCGACAAGGAGATGACGCTCGTCGCCTACGTGCAGCCAGCCCTGCCCCGGCCGTTCGTCAACCCGCTCAAGAAGCTGCCCTGGCTGGTGCTGGCCTTCCTCGCGCTCTTCGGGAGCGCGTTCATGGCGTTCGCGGTCTTCGCGTACCAACCCGAGTCGGCCGACTTCAACGCCAAGGGTGTTCCTCCGGTCGCCGTGCGCCTCATCGCGCCGCCGAAGAAAGAGGAGAAGAAGAAGATCGAAGAGAAGATCAAGGAGCTGAAGAAGGAGAAGAAGGAGCAGCCCAAGGTCGAGAAGCCGGTCGTTGCCAAGGCAGTTCCGCAGGAGACGAAGAAGGCACTCAAGTCGGTCGAGAAGCTGGTCGCTGCCGGCCCCGCGATGAAGGATCTGCTCGCCGCCGTCGACAAGTTGGGCTCTGGCCCAGGCGCGAAGAACGCGAAGAACGACTTCAAGCTCTCGGGCCTCATCGGCAAGGCGCCCATCGCGAACGCGGGCATCGGCACCTTCGGTCTCGGTGGTGGCGGCGCGGGCGGTATGGGCATCAAGGGCGCGGAGCTGCTGCGCGGCAAGGGTGGCGCGGGCATCGGCGCGCTCGGCGCGGGCAACATCGGAAAGGGCAAGGTCGGCGGTGCCGTCACTTCTGCCGTCAGCCGTAACGTCGGAGCCCAGGGCACCATCGACAAAGAAGCAGTCGCCAAGGCCATCAATGCGCACCTCGGCGAGGTGTCGAGCTGCTACGAGCGCGCACTCCTGAAGGAGCCGGGCCTCGCAGGCAAGATCGTGCTCGAGTGGCAGATCACCACGTCAGGCAGCGTCGGCTTCGCGAAGACCAAGTCGTCGACGATGAAGAGCTCGGCGGTCGAGCAGTGCATTCTCGGCTCGCTCAAGACCTGGCGCTTCCCTCCTGCGAAGGGTGCTGGCGTCGTCATCACCTACCCCTTCATGTTCAACTCGGTCGGCTACTGACGTTGGCAGCGCGTCATCGTCGCGTGACTTCGAGTCGGCGGCATGGCGCGTGCTCAGCGCGTTCACTGGTGAATTAAACGTTTGTTTTCGAAGGCCGCGGCCTATCATCGCGGCCGTTTTTCTCGACGCTCGCGCTCGCCAGGAAGGTGCGCGGGAGGGGTGACGTGCACAGAGCGATACTCGCGCTGAGTCTTTTGGCTCCTGTCCTCTCGTGGGGACAAGGAGAGCTACTCGAAGCTCCACCCAGCAGCGTGAACGCGCTGCAGGATCGGGCGTACCGCCTGCAGAACGAGTTCACCGTGATGGTGGGCCTGCTGCCGTCGGACCCGTACACGAAGGGCCTGTTCGCCCAGGGCGGCTACGCCTTTCACTTCAACGACTACTTCGGCATTCAGGCGCGCGGCGCGTACTCGATCTCGCTGCCGACGTCGTTGCGCCAGCAGCTCGAGCGCGACTTCACGATTCTGCCGACAGCGTTCCAGCGGGTGCTCTTCTTCGTTGGCGGCGATCTCATGTTCCGCCCGCTCTACGGAAAGCTCTCGGTCATCAACAAGACCGTCATTCACGGTGAGATTCATCTGCTCGGTGGTGGCAGTGCATTCGCGTTCACCGACGGCCTGACCCCCTCGCTTCGACCGGCCGTCGACATCGGCGGCGGTGGGCGGCTGTACCTCGGCAAGAACGCCAGCCTCCGGCTCGACGTGGTGAACCACATCGTGCTTGCGGCGCCGGGCTCGATGACGGGCATCACCAACGTGCTGGCCATCAGCTTCGGTCTGGCCGTCAACTTCGGCGGGACGGAGTGAGCACCATGCGACGACTCTCTCTGGTCCTCTCGCTGCTGGTCGCGAGCGCTGCGCTCGCACAGGTGCAGGAGCTCGAGAACCCTGGCGTGACCTCGGCCATTCAAGACCGGCCGTACCGCCTGCTGCACGAGCTCGACATCTGGGTGGGCGTGCTGCCGCTCGACGCGTTCTACGTCGGCGTCTACGCGCAGCTCAGCTACTCGTACCACTTCAGCGATCGGTTCGCGTGGCAGGTCGGTCGCGGCGCCTATGGCCTCGCCGCACGCACCCAGCTGCGAGGTGAGCTCGAGCGCACCTTCGGCGTGCAGCCCACCGCCAACGACGAGGTTCAGTTCTTCGTCGGCTCCGACGTGATGTGGAAGCCCCTGTACGGGAAGCTCGCGGTGCTGAACCGGGCCGTCATTCACGGCGAGGTGCACCTGTTGGGTGGCGCCACGCTCTTCCGCTTCACGAACTCGGGCTTCCGCCCGGGCATCAACATCGGCGGTGGCGGCCGAATCTTCGTGAACAAGTACGTCAGCTTCAGGTTCGACATGACGCACAACATCGTGCTCCCCACTGGCGGCGGCACCACGAGCTTCGGCAACGTGATGACCGTGAATCTCGGGCTCGCCCTGAACTTCGGGGGGACCGAGTGATGAAGACCGCGACTCGACTCCTGGCGTCCTGCGTGCTCGCGGCCTCCGTCACGGCCCTCGCGCAGGGAGCGCCGCCCCCGACGAAACCGGCCGACCCCGTCACGGGTGAGCCCGCACAGCCGGCCCCGGCCGCTCCCGCTGCTTCCGATGGTGGCGTCGCGGCGATCGCGCCCACGGCTGGCACGGGCACGGGTGCTGCGCCCGTCGCCGCGCCCGCCCCCGCGCCGAAGAAGATCGACCCCAAGCTCTTCGATGACGCGCTCAACGACTACTTCGCCGGCCGCCCGAAAGACGCCGCGCCGAAGCTGTTCGACTACACCGAGAACGTTCCCTCGACCGACGAGAACTACGCGTGGGCGCAGTTCTTCCTCGCGCGCTCGCTCATCGAGCTGAAGCTGAACCACGCCGGCGCCGTGTACCTCGCGCGCATCGCGCGTGAGCGCACCAACCCCGCCGTGCTCACGAAGGCGCTCGAAGAGCTGCAGCTGCTCACCGACCGACCGCACGACGAGGTGATGATCGACGAGCAGGTGTTCGGCGCGCTCGACCTCGGCTTTCTTCCCGAAGAGATCGCCGGCTATGCCCACTACCAGCAAGGTCTGGTCGACCTGCGCGTCGGCAACGAGCGCTGGGCCACCACGCACTTCGCGAAGCTGCCCGAAGGTGGCGCCGAGGCCTCACGCGCGAAGTACGCGATGCTCGTCACGCGCCTGAAGCAGGCCAAGAAAGACCTGCCCAAGGAGATGATCGACCAGTTCTTCGAGCTCGCGAAAGACCCGAAGCTCACGCAGGACGCGCGCAACGACGCGATGCTGGCCGTCGCACGTCTTCGCTACGAGCTGTCGGACTTCAACGGCGCGCTCGACGCGTACAACCTGGTGAAGCTGCCTGCGCTCGACCCCGGCCGTGCGGCGCTCTACCTCGAAGAAGCGTGGACGAGGTACCAGCTCGGGCAGGTGCACGCCGCGATGGGTCTGCTGACGACCCTCGACGCCCCCTCGTTCCGCGAGGAGTTCCTTCCCGACAAGTTCCTGCTCAAGGCGCTCATCTACCGCGACCTCTGCCACTACCTGCCGGCCAAGCGTTCGGCGAAGGAGCTCACCCGCCGCTACAGCGAGTCGCTCGACGCGGTTCGTGAACGTGACGACCTCACGCGTGACCCGCGCCTGCTCCGTGCAGCGTCGGCCCGCGGCAGCACGCGCCGCGCCCGCGTCTTCCTCGAGTCGCTCGAGCTCGAAGGTGAGCAGCTCGGCCGCTACGCCGGCACGTTCGGGGAGCGCATGTTCGGGTACATGACGCGCGTGTACGACCTCTCCCGCGCCGAGGCCGTGCGCATCTATCAACAGCGGCTCACCGACTCGGTTCGTGTCGAGGCCGACAAGCTGCTTCGCGCTGCCGAACAGGTTCGCCTCATGGAGTACGAGGTTGGCCTCAAGCTGTACGAGCGCGTGAAGAAGGGCTCGAAGCTGGTCGCGCTGCTCGAAGAGGAGCCGCTGAAGACCAACCAGGTTTCATTCAAGTTCGCCGATGAGTACTGGAACGACGAGCTGCGGACCTACCGGTTCTCGCTCAAGTCCCGGTGCATCGAGGAGACGGCGCGATGACGGCGGTGAGTATTCTTCTGACGGCGGCGCTGCTCTCGCAGGCCCCCGTGTCCAGGCTCGAGAACCCGCTCGTGACGCGGCAACGCGAGAAGCAGGATCTCGTCGACAAGCTGCGGCGCGACATCTTCAAGGTCGATCGCAGCATCAACGAGACCGACAAGCTCATCGCCAAGAGCCGCAACGCGCCCTACCTGCCAGACCTGCAGTTCCGGTTGGCCGAGCTCTACGTCGAGAAGAGCCGCTACGTGTATTACTTGCAGGCCGAGACGCGACCCGAAGGTTCGAAGGGTGCGCTCGTCTCGCCAGAGACCAAGCTCTACAAACAGAAGGCGATGCAGATCTACAACCGCATCCTTCGCGAGTTCCCCGACTTCAAGGACGCGGACAAGGTGACGTTCTACCTCTCGCACGAGCAGCGCGAGATGGGTGAGTTCGACAACATGCTCAAGACGCATGCCGATCTCATCAAGAAGTACCCGAGCTCGCCGCTGCGCCTCGACTCCGAGCAGATTCTCGGCGACTACTGGTTCGACAAGGCCGACCTCAAGCAGGCCGAAGAGCACTACAAGGCCATTCTCGACGCGCCCCCGTCGCCGGTGCACGACCTCGCCCGGTACAAGATGGGGTGGATTCGCATCAACCAGCAGAACCACAACGAAGCGGTGACGTTCTTCGAAGCGGCTGCGGCGTCGGCTCCGCTGCCTGGCGCAGACTTGAGCAAGGCGCTGAACGTGAAGCGCGAGGCCCTGCTCGACCTCGTCTACTCGTACACCGAGGCGCGGCCGGCCAAGGGCGCGATTCAGTACTTCGAGAAGTTGTCGGAGTCGCGCGCCACCTTCGCCCTCGCGCTCGACAAGCTCTCGAACCGCTACTTCATCAAGCAGCAGTTCGAGTTCGCGATTCCCGCGCTGCGCAAGCTGCTCGAGATTCAGCCCGACCCGGAGCTCGAGGTGGAGCGCGTGGGCAAGCTCTACGACTCGCTCAAGGCCGCCAAGGGCAAGGTGCAGCCCAAGCCCGAAGACGTGAACTTCATCGTTCGTTCGGCGGTGCAGGTGAAGCTCGACCCGACGAAAGACGAGCCGAGCCGCAAGCGCACGCTGGGTGAGCTCGAAGAGATGGCGCGAGACCTCTCGACCTCGATTCACGCGCAGGCCCAGAAGAAGGACGACAAGCCGCTCTACATCGAGGCCGCCGGTGCCTACGAGCGGTACCTCGGCCTCTTCCGCCCGAAGCAGTACGCCACCATCATCATGCAGAACCGCGCCGACGCGCTGTTCGCCGCCCGTCGCTACGTCGACGCGGCCCGCCAGTTCGAAGAGCTCGCGACCTACCTCGACATCAAGGACCCGAACGCTGCGGCGAAGAAGGCCGAGGCCTCGAAAGACACCGTCGACGTCACCAAGGAAGCGCCGAAGGACGCCCCAAAGGACGCCGCTGCTCCGAAAGACGCGCCGAAGGACAAGAACGCTCCGAAGGACGCGAAGCTCGCGGCCGTGGCGTCGATGGGCGCTCCCGGTGCGCAGTCGCAGCGCACGTTCTCGGACACCAAGACCCACGACGAGGCGCTCTACGGCGCGCTGCTCGCCCACTTCTCGTCGCTCAAGCCCGGTGAAGTCGAGCGGCTCACCACCTTCGAGGTCGCCGACGCTCGCCAGGCCCTCAAGCTGCTCGGGGCGCAGTTCATCGGCCGCTACCCGAAGAACGAGCACGCGCTCGAGGTGAAGTTCAACATCGCGCGCGCCTATTACGAAGACGGCGACTACAAGAAGTCGGCCGAGCTCTTCAGGGACTTCGCGGTCGCCCACGCCGACCACAAGGACGCGGTGGTGGCGGCGAACCTCGCCTTCGACTCGCTCCGCCAGAGCAAGGACTTCAAGGGCATCGAAGAGACGGGCAAGGCGTTCCTCGCGGCAAACCTGCCTGCGGCGTTCAAGGCCGACGTGCCCAAGATTCTCGCCGACGCGAAGTCGGTCGAGATCGGTGAGAAGGCCATCGAAGGCGCGAACGCGACCGGTGACGTCGTGCTCGGCCTCATTCAGATCGCCGACGAGAACAAGGGCACCGAGAACGGCGAGAAGGCCCTCTACGGCGCCTTCAGCGCCTCGCGCGAGAAGAACGACCGACGCAAGGCCCGCGAGATCGGCGAGCGCTTCATCAAGGAGTACAGCAAGTCGCAGTTCGTCTCCGACGTGATGATCACCCTCGGTCGTCAGGCCGCCGAGGCCGGCCGGTTCCAGGACGCGGCCGCGTACTTCGAGCAGATGGGCAAGATGTTCGCCGGTGACGCCACGGGCTTCGACTCGTTGATCTCGTCGGCGCGCCTCCGCATGGCCATGGGCGACAACCCGGGAGCCATCAAGGTGCTCGAGGCGACGGTCGAGCAGGCCGGTGCGCGAAAAGTCGAAGTGCTGACGCTGCTCGCGCAGACCCACATGAAGATGAAGGCGACGGGCAAGGCGCGCGCGACGGCCGAGCAGATCATGAAGATCGACAAGGCCAACGCCACCGCCGCGGCCATCATCTGCGAGGTCGCTGCCAACACGCCGGGCGAGAAGGTCGAGCCTCTCGTCGCCATGATGCAGGTGGTGACGAACTCGGCGAACGTCGGCGGCGACGACCCGGCCAAGGCCATCTGGTACCTCGCCGAGATGCTCTACCGGCAGTTCAAGGCCATTCCGAGCGACAAGGTCGAAGACATGGTCGCCTCGCTGCAGCAGCTGCAGGGCCTCTACCAGCAGGCAGCCTCGCTCGGCTCCGCGGAGTGGGCGGTCGCGTCGTTGTGGCGCATCGCGAACTCGCTGCAGCACATCGCCGAGGCCGTCGAGGCCACCCCGCCACCTGCGGGCCTCAAGCCGAACGAGGTCGAGGAGTTCCGTGCGGCCGTGAAGCAGCAGGTCGACCCGCTCAAGCAGCAGGCCGATCAGACCTACGAGACCTGCCTCGCACGCGCCGACTCGCTCGAGGTCTTCAGCGCCGCCGTCGTCGGTTGCCGCAAGAAGGTCGACGAGGCGAGCTCGCCACTGCGTGGGCCTCCGGCCGAACGCCCGGTGAACGTCGAGGAGCTGCAGAAGAAGGCCGAGCAGACGCAGAACCCGGCCGACTTCGAGGCCATCGCGCAGGCGTTCCTCGGCGCAGGCCAGGTGAACAACGCCATTCTCAACTTCAACCGTGCGCTCGAGATCGACGAAGCCCGGGCGTCCGTCCACTCCGCGATCGGCTACGCGTTGCTGCTCAACGGTGACGCGAACGCGGCCCGCGCCGAGTACGGCAAGGCGCTCGAAGCCGACCCAACGTACGACAAGGCCCGCGCGAACCTCGCGGCGCTGCACTGCCGCTTCTTCGACGTCGAAGGCGCCAAGCGCGAGGTCGCGGTGCTCAAAGACGTGTCGTCACTGACTGGCCCCGATGTCGACCCGGAGTGGAAGAGCTGCAAGTGATGCCGACGCGCTCCACACAGCTGCTGATTCCGGTGATGGCTGCAGGCCTGCTGCTGGCCTGTGGCCCCGCCTCGTCAGGCAAGCAGGCGCCCCCGAAGTTCCAGCTCGAGGGCAGCCTCACGCAGCTCATGGCGCTCGGCTACGACGAGGCGCGCCTGAGGCTCGACTACGACCCCAACAACCCGCAGCCGACCGACACGCTCGGCATCGAGTTCGTGCGGCTACGCCCGCTCGGCTCCGACACGCTGCCCGACGGCGGTATGGCGATGGTGGGCGACAGCGAAGACATGGTGCTGAAGATTGGCTACCAGCTCGCGGGCGACGCGCCCCCGGCGAACCAGCGCCTCGACCTCACGTTCCTCGACGAGAACGGAGTCTCGCGAACGACGCTGTCACGCAACGTCTTGAACGACCCGCGCCGCGCCTTCCCTCCCCTTCGCGTCGGGAGCCTCTTTCTCGACCGCAAGCCCGATCGCGTCGCGATGAACACGGTGAACGGTGAGTTCAAC
>JAACJQ010000377.1 GCA_016879935.1 Archangiaceae bacterium
CGTGAAGGACCAGTGCCCCGCCGAAGCCGAGACGCTCAACGCGATCAAAGACGACGACGGCTGTCCCGACACCGCGCCCGATGCCGACAAAGACGGCGTCGCCGACACCATCGATCGCTGCCCGTACGAGCCCGAGAACCTCGACGGCGTGCGTGATGACGACGGCTGCCCCGAGTTCCCGCAACCCGCTCAGCTCGCCCTCGCGAAACTGCTCGCTCCCAAGCCCGAGCACGCGATGCTGCTTCCGCCGACGGCGTCTTCCGAAGATGCGGTGAAGGCACCTCCTGCCATCGACAGCGACAAAGACGGCGTCGACGACGAAGCCGATCGTTGTCCAATCACCGCCGAAGATCGCGACGGCTTCGAAGACGAAGACGGCTGCCCCGAGCTCGACAACGACGACGACGGCGTGGCCGACAAGAAGGACCGCTGCCCTGAAGAAGCCGAGACGATCAACGGCTCGAAGGACGACGACGGCTGTCCCGACGAAGTGCCCGACGTCGACAAGGACGGTGTCGACTACGAAGACGATCGCTGCCCGCTCGAGCCGTGGAACTCCGACGACGGCTGTCCGCACGAGCCGATCCCTGCCCTCGCGCTCGACGGCTTCCCGGGAGCGCCGAAGACGACGGAACCGAAGGCGCCCGACGCACCTGAACCCGCAGTCACCGCCGCCACCGACTTCGACAAAGATCAGATCGCCGACGAAGCCGACCCCTGCCCCATGAGCGCCGAAGATCGCGACGGCTTCGAAGACGAAGACGGCTGCCCCGAGCTCGACAACGATCACGACGGCATCGAAGACGCGAAAGACAAGTGCCCGTTCGAGGCCGAGTCGATCAACGGCAAGGCCGACGTCGACGGCTGCCCCGACCCGGGTGAAGGCGCGGTCGTCGTCGAGAAGAAACAGGTCACCATCAAGGGCGTCATCGGCTTCAAGAGCGCGTCGGCGACGTTGCAGCCCGCCGCGTTGCCTCTGCTCCAGCAGGTCGCGTCGACGTTGAAGGCCGCCTCGACGATCTCCCTCGAGATTCAGGGCCACACCGACGACGTCGGCGCCGCGAAGAAGAACATCGAGCTGTCGAAGCGCCGCGCCGAGACGATTCGCCAGGTGCTCATCAAGAACGGCGTCTCACCCAAACGCCTCATCGCCACGGGCTTCGGCCCCACGCGCCCACGCGCCAGCAACAAGACTCCGGCCGGCCGTGAGCAGAACCGCAGAGTCGAGTTCCTGATCATCGGAGAAGCGAAATGACCAAACTCCTCGTCACCCTCGGAGCCCTGCTCGCGAGCTCGGCTGCTGCTGCCGATCGCTGCGGCGGTGTGAAGCTCGAGGCCGGCTTCATTCGGCTCGGCAAACCCGTCACCGAAGCGTGGGCGAAGACGGCCGAAGGCCAGGGCTGCTTTTCTGATCTCGCGAAGGAGATCGAAAAGTACCGCCTCGTGCGCGCCGTCACCGTCGCCGCGATCGTTCCCGACGCCGACCGTGCGAACGGCAAAGGCCTCGCGTCGGCCAAGGCCATCGCCGCAGCGCTCGTCGAAGCCGGCCTTCCGAAGGCGCGCGTGTTCGGACTTGCACCCGCTCCACAGCGAACCGACTCGATGGGCATCTCGCTGCGGTACGTCGAGCGAGCTCCCGATGAAGTCGTCGCGCGCATCGCGGCCGCGGCAGGAGCCACCTTCCTCGGCGCCGACGAGACCTCACTCAAGCCCTGCGAAGCCGGCATGCCGGTGCTCGTGAACGAGATCGTCAAGACGGGCCCGAACTCGAAGGTGACGATTCATCTGAAGGACGGCAGCGGCATCGAGGTGAAGCCCGAGTCGATGATCAAGATGGCCGTGCTCGCGATTCCCGCCGGTGGCGATCGTCAGGTGAAGATCGACATTCTCACCGGCGGCATCGTGGCCGACGTGCGCAAGGCGGCGCAGGGCTCACGGTTCGAAGCGTCGAGTCGAGTGGCGGTCGCGTCGGTGCGCGGTACGCAGTTCCGCTTCGGGGTCGATGAGAGTGGAGGCTCGCGACTCGAGACGCTCGAAGGCGTCGTCGCCATCGCGCCCTCGAATGACCCCACGGCGAAGCCCATCGAAGTGCCGGCCGGTCAGGGCACGGTGATGTCGGTCGATGGTAAGACGTCTCCGCCGTCGAAGCTGCCCGAGGCTCCGCTCATCGTTGGTCCGCTCAAGGGCCCGCTGGGCGCCGAAGCCCGCTTCGAGTGGCAGCCCGTCGCCTACGCCGCCTCGTACAAGGTCGAGCTCGCGCGTGACGCCGACTTCCTCGTCGAGCTCTCGACGCAGACGGTGAACGCGACGACGCTCTCGTGGCCCGAGGCGCTGCCGAAGGGCAAGTGGTTCTGGCGCGTCAGCGGCGTCGACTCGAAGGGCTTCGAAGGCGCGACGTCGAAGGTCTACGCCTTCACGGTGGGGAAATGACCAACCGCCGCGCCGACGTCGCCGGGCTGTCGTTTCTTGCCATCGCTGGAGCCGCGTGGCTCTGGCGTGACGAGGCGGCCCTGGCTGCGACGACGCGGTTCCCTGCGCTGGGCTTTCCGCTCGCGGCGCTGCTCCTGCGCATCGGAGCGATTCTCTTCGCAGCGGTCGCGCTCTATCGACTGCGCTCGTTCTTCTCGGGGCTGGCCGCAGCGGCGCTCGCTCGCCTCGACGCGATCGAAGATCGAATCGATCAGTACCCGGCGCGCACGGCACGGGCGATTCGTGCAGTCGCGGTCGGTGTCATCGTCGGGGGACTCATCGTTCCCGTCTTCACGTGGACGAGCATCGACTCGTACCTCGAGACCCGCGCGCTCGACCTCTTCTTCCGGCTGCGCTTCCCCGAACGATCGCAGGCCGAGCTCGCCACGGGTCGCGCCACGCCGTCTGCGGTGAAGCAGGAAGACGTCGTCGTGCTCGCGATCGATGACGACACGATCACGCGGCTGGGCTGGCCGATGCCCCGCTTCAACTACGCGCGGCTGATCGATGTCGTCTCGGCTGCGAAGCCCGCGAGCCTCACGTTCGACGTCTCGCTCGTCGATCCTTCCCGTGATCACCCCGAGTGGGACGCGGCCGTGGGAGACGCTGCACGGCGCGCGGGGAACGTCGGCTTCAGCTTCACGATCGCGCGCCTCACCGGAGAGACGCGGCCAGTGATGTCGGAGGTCGCCCTCAAGGCGCTCGATGCGAACTCGATTCCCTGGCACGAGTCGGCGGCCGCACTGCCCGAGTACACCGAGATCGTCGGTGGTGACGCGGCGCCGAACCCGGTGATCGATCCCGTCGCGCTCTCGGCTCAGTCGATCGCCATGGCCAACGTGGTGCTCGATGGAACCGACGACGTGCTTCGGCACTCGCTGCTCGTGGCGCGAATGAAGGAGCGTCTGCTGCCCTCGCTCTCGCTTCGGCTCGCGGCGCAGTCGCTCGGCGTGTCGCTCTCGTCGATTCGCGTCTTCCCCGGCTCGCACGTCGATCTCGGCGGCAAGCGGAAGATTCCCATCGACAAGCTCGGCCGCACGCTCGTTCGGTACCAGGGCCGGCACGACACGCGCGGTGATGGGCCGATTCGCTATGTGCCGATCTGGTCGCTCGTTCGCGCCGACTCGACGCTGACGCTGACGTCGAATCCGCTCGGTGACGATCAGCGCTTCAAGCTCGACGATCAGACGAAGGTGACTCGCGACGGCGTGATGCTGCCACTCTCGGCGATCGACCCGGCGAAGCTCGACGAAGGGGCGCTCATCTCAGGCAAGGCCCGCTACTCGCCCGACCCGGGGCGGATTCTGGAGCTCGAGTTCAACTCCGACGCGGGCATTCCGCCCGAGCCCGAGTTCGAGATGATCGACGAGCAGACGATGCGCTTCACCACGACGATCGCGACCACGAGGAGCAACGGCGGCGACCCCTCGATGCTCACCGGCAAACACGTCTTCGTGGGTTCGACGGCGCTGGCCGCGGCCGACATGCGCACGAGCCCGCTGGGTGAGATGCCCGGCGTCGAACACCACGCGACGATGCTCGCGAACCTGCTGCACGATGACTTCTTTCATCAGGCTCCGGCGTGGTCGAACGTGGCGGTCGTGCTGGGAGCCTCGCTCGTCGCCGCCATCGTCGGCGTCACGGCCTCGACCGGCATCGGCCTGCTCATCAACGCGCTCCTCATCCTCACCGTGCTGACCGCCTCGTTCCTCGCGTCGTCCTCTGGCTACTACGTGCCCAGCGTGAGCCCAGCCGTCGCCATCGGCGGCAGCTCGTTACTCTGCCTCATCATGGGCGCCCGCGCCGCGCAGCGTGCCCATGCGAAAGCCGAGAGCGAACGCGAGTTCGTGCGGCAGACCTTCGGCCGCTACCTCACCGAGCAGGTCGTGCAGCAGCTGCTCGACTCGCCCGACGGCCTCAAGCTCGGCGGTCAGCGCGACTTCGTCACCATCATGATGACCGACCTGCGCGGCTTCACGAGCATGTGCGGCACCATGGAGCCGGAGAACGTGGTGAAGCTGCTCAACCACTACCTGGAGTCGATGACCCGAATCATCACGAAGTACGGCGGCACCATCGACGAGTTCATCGGTGACGCGATTCTCGTCGTCTTCGGCGCGCCGCTGCCGCTCGAGAACACCGAGAAGCGCGCCGTCGCGTGCGCCATCGAGATGCTCAACGCGATGCCAGAGATCAACACGTGGAACGTGAAGAACGGCCTGCCCGCCGTCGAGATGGGCATCGGCGTTCACAGCGGCGAGGTCGTGCTCGGCAACATCGGGTCGGAGCTGCGCGCGAAGTACGGCATCGTCGGCTCGACCATCAACCTCACCTCGCGCGTCGAGTCGTTCACCGTCGGTGGCCAGGTGCTGATCTCGGAGCAGACCCGCGAGCGGTGCGGCGACGGGCTCACCATCGGCACCTCGCAGACCGTCTCGCCCAAGGGCGTGAAGGGCACGATGACGATTCACGAAGCGCTCGCGGTCGGAGCGCCGTTCGACGTGAAGCTGCAGAGCGCGCACGAAGCGTTCGTCGCGCCGAAGGCTCCGATTGAGCTGCGGTACGCCACGGTGAAGTCGAAGCAGGTCGGGGAGCTCACCTACGTCGCGCGCGTGGAGGCGCTCTCGGAGCTCGGCATGGAGCTGCACGTCGATCAGGAGCTTCCCGCGCTCAGCGATCTGCAGCTGAGAATCGTCGACGGCGACGGGCTCAAGCCGGGTGAACTCTACGGCAAGGTGATGCGCGCGAACGTGCGCCCCAACGTCGTCTATCTGCGCCTCACGTCGGTGGCTCCCGAGCTGAAAGCCGTGCTCGAGGCTGCCCGTGGTGGCCCCGCTTCGGAACAGGTGATGGCCGACTCTCCGCTGGTGCCGACATGATGAAGGGACGAAGCGCGCTGTTGCTGCTGTGCCTGACGGGGTGCCCGCAGATTCTCCCGCGCCCGGCAGACTGCACGAACGCCGCCGTCGATGGCCGCGAGACCGACGTCGACTGTGGTGGCGGCCAGTGCCCGGGCTGTGCGGTCGATCGGCTCTGCATCTCCGATGGCGACTGCGCCTCGGGCGTCTGCACCGTGAACCGCTGCGCAGCGCCCACCTGCCTCGACGGCGTGCGCAACGGCATGGAGACGGGCGTCGACTGCGGCGGTTCGTGCGGCCCCTGCAACATGATGATGGTCGTCGACGCTGGCGGCTGCCCCGACGGTGGCTGCGCGATGCCGTCGTGCACGAACGGAGTTCTCGACGGGCTCGAGAGCGACATCGACTGTGGTGGCGGGAGATGCCCCGGGTGTGCGCCCGGGCTGTTCTGCGACTTCAACACCGACTGCTTGATGGGCGTGTGCAGCAACGGGCGCTGCGGCGCGATGTGCCAGATGCCGCTGCGCGCCTGCAACATGGCCTGCGTCGACTCGCGCTTCGATCGCAGCAACTGCGGCATGTGCGGCACCCAGTGCCCGCCCCATCAGCTCTGCACCAACGGCATGTGCACCTCGCCATGCCTCGGCGGAACGATCTTCTGTGGGGGCGCGTGCGTCGATCGCAACTCGAACCCTGCGCACTGTGGCAACTGCAACAACGCCTGCCCGCTCGGCGACTCCTGCATCGGAGGAAGCTGTGCACCCCAGTGCCCGCCGGGCCATCAGTTCTGCGGAGGCACCTGCGTCGCGACCGATCGTGATCCACTTCACTGCGGCGGCTGCAACAACCCGTGCGGCCCCGGTGAGTCGTGCGTCGGGCGCAACTGCGTCTCGGGCTGCTCCTTCCCGCTCATGAGCTGTGATGGCGGCGCGTGCGTCGACCCACGCACCGATCTCGACAACTGTGGCCAGTGCGGCCAGCCCTGCCCTCCGCCACCACACGCCGCGCCTGCCTGCGCGAACGCGACCTGCATCATCGGAGCGTGTCAGCCGGGCTTCGACGACTGCAACGGATCGATCAGCGATGGCTGCGAGGCCGAGCTGCTCGTCTCCCAGATGCACTGCGGCCGCTGCAACGCGCCCTGTGGCCCGCAGCAGACGTGCACCTTCGGCCAATGCTGCCAGCCGCCACCGATGGGCCCGTACCAGATGACCTGCGCCATGTGTCAGGCCTGCAACGGCGTGCTCCAGTGCATCTGCAACAACGATCAGATGATGCCCGTGCCGGCGAGCCTGCCGCTGGGCCCGTGCCCCGACGCGATTCGGAACTGCAACGGAGTGCTCCTGTGCACCAACGCCTGCCCCTGATCATCGCCCTGCTGGGTCTCGCGGGCTGCGTCACCAGGCCGATGCCGACCTGCGATGACGCCACGAAGAACGGCCAGGAGAGCGACGTCGACTGCGGCGGGCCCGACTGTGCTCCGTGCGCGATGGCGGCCGCGTGCCTCACCGACGACGACTGTGCGAGCGGCACCTGCGTGAAGAAGGTCTGCGCGGGGCCCCGCTGCGGCGACGGCGCGAAGAACGGCAACGAGACCGACGTCGACTGCGGCGGCGCGTGCCCTGACTGTGGCGCGGGCAAGGCGTGTGCGACTGGCGCCGATTGCGAGAGCGGCTCGTGTGTTGCCAACCGCTGCGCGGCGCCGAGCTGCACCGACGGCGTGTTCAATGGCTTCGAGACCGACGTCGACTGCGGCGGTGACTGTCCCTCCTGCGCGAAGGGAAAGGACTGCTGGCTCAACGTCGATTGCGTGACGAGCTCGTGCATCGACGGCACCTGCGTCGATCGCTGCGCGGCGCCGCTCCTCTCGTGCGGTCAGGCCTGCGTCGACCCGCGCTACGACCCGGCCAACTGCGGAGGCTGCAACCAGCCCTGTCCCATGGGCCTCGCCTGCCTGGCGGGCAGCTGCGCGCTCGTGTGCCCCGTGGGCACGCAACAGTGTGGGCCGTTCTGCATCGACACGAGCCGTGACGTCCTCAACTGCGGCGGGTGCGGCATGCCGTGCGCGCCGGGCAGTCGCTGTGAGAACTCGACGTGCGTGGCACCCTGCGGCGGCCTGCAGACGAACTGCAACGGCGAGTGCGTGAAGCTCCAGAGCGACGTGAACCACTGCGGCATGTGCGGCATGCCCTGCGGGCCCGGCCAGCTCTGCGTGATGGGCCAATGTCGCGCCAACTGCGCCCCGCCGCTGCTGCCCTGCAACGGAGGCACGAGCTGCGTCGACCCGCGCTTCGACCCCGACAACTGCAACGGCTGCAACCAGGCCTGCCCACCGACGCCGGGAGCCACGCGGCTGTGCATCATGGGCATGTGCGGGCGCTCGATCTGCAACTTCGGCTTCGGCGACTGCAACGTGTCACCGATCGACGGGTGCGAAGCGAACTTCGCCAACGACCCGATGGCGTGCGGTGGCTGCGGCAACGTGTGCAACCTCGGCCAGACGTGCGTGAGCGGCATGTGCCAGTGACGGGAGAGACCACCTGAGCGACCAGGGGCGAGCGCTGAAGGACAAGGCCACCGAGCTGACGACGAAGGGCAAGTTCCCCGCGGCGATCGAGGCCTGGCAGAAGGTCGTCGCGGCGGCTCCTGACGACGTCGGCGCGCTGCAGAAGGTCGCCGAAGTGTTGGCGAAGGCCGGCAAGAAGGCCGACGCGCTGAAGGTCTACGAAGACGTCGCCGATCGGTATGCGAAGCACGGCTTGTTCTTCAAGGCCTCGGCCGTGTGCCGGGTGATCTTGAGCCTCGAGCCGGGCCACTCGCAGACGCAGGAGAAGATCGCCTCGCTGTTCGCGCGCGCCACCGCGCCCAAAGCGCCGGTGCTGCCGCCGAAGGCCCAGGTTCCGCCGCCACCGCCGAAGGATGCCGTCGCGCCCGTGGAGATCGACCTCGAGATCGAAGTCGAGACCGAGCCGCCCGCGACGCGCAGTGGCCTGCCTTCGATTCCGCTGTTCTCGACGCTCACCGAGACAGAGCTGAAGGAGATCTTGAGCACCGCGATGGAGGTGCGCTCGTACCGGGCGGGCGAGACGATCATCGCCGAGGGCGCGCCGGGCGACTCGATGTTCGCGGTGGCCGAAGGTGAGGCCGGCATCTTCCGCGGGTTCGGCACCCCACAGCAGCGCCGGGTGGCGAGCGCGAACGCGGGCGACATTCTCGGTGAGGTCGCGATGGTGTCGGGTGCTCCGCGCGTGGCGAGCGTCGTGGCCGACGTCGAGACGGTGGCGCTCGAGATCACCCGCGACGCGATGGCGAACGTGGTGACGAAGCACCCACGCGTGAAGCAGATGCTCATTCAGTTCTACCGGGAGCGCCTGCTCGCCAACGCGCTGCGTGCGAGTCCGCTCCTTCGCGCCTTGCCCGAGGCTGACAAGAAGGCGCTGTCGACGAGCTTCCGTCCAGGCGCGTACCCCGACGGCGCGACGATCATTCAAGAAGGCCAGCCGTCCGAGTTCGTGCAGCTCGTGCTGCGCGGCACCTGCGCGGCGTCGCATCGCAGCGGAGAGCGATACCCCGATCTGCGCGAGGGAGATCTCTTCGGTGAGGTCTCGATGCTGACCAACGGCGTCGCCACTGCCACCGTGACGGCGCTCGGGCCCGTGCTGACGCTCAAGCTCTCGGCTCAGGACTTCAAGGCGCGCGTGCTTCAGGACTCGGCGGCGATGCTGGCCGTGAAGAAGCTCGCGCAGGCCCGGCTCGCCCGTACCGCGAAGCTCGACGCGCAGACGCTCGAGGAAGCCGACCTCGTCGAAGACACCCGCGTCTGAAGCTCACTTCGCGGCCGACAACACCCGCACGCGCTCGGCGAGGTTGTGCGTGAACAACTGGTAGATGCGCAGCGCCGCCATCGGAGCGCCGTACACGTACTGGTGAAACGCATCGCGCGAGATGAAGAGCACCTTCACCTTCGAACGCGCCGTGACGCGCGCCGAGGTCGGCCCGTCTTGAACGAGCGAGATCTCTCCCACGTAGCCGCCGACGCCCAAGGTGTTGAGCAGCCTCGCCTGCGGGCCCGAGCCCGCGAAGACCTCGACCTGCCCTTCGACGATCAGGAACAGCCCCTTGCCCGGCTGGCCCACCTCGATCAGGTGCTGCCCCGGCTCGTATGCCTGCAGCGTGCACACGCGGTAGAGCGCCTTCATGTCGGCGAGCGTGAGGTCGGCGAACATCGGCAACGCCTTCAAGAAGCCGTAGGCGTCAGCGCCGGGCGTCGCAGCCACCGGCGTTCCGGTGATGACGGGAGGCGCGTCTGACTTCGGGAGTTCCTGGAGTCTGGCGCGCACCTTCGCGGCGGTCGGCGCGTTGCCCGTGGCCTCGAGCGCCGTCGCCAGCAGGGTGAGGAAGCGCACGTCGTCTTTCGAAGCGGGAGCGCGTCGCGTCGTCTCCATCAACAGCTGCGCAGCCGGTTGTGTGTGCCCATGCTGCAGCATCAACTCGGCGAGGCGCGAGGCGATCTCGACGTTGGTTGGCTCGGCCGACAGGCCCGCACGAAGAACCTCGACCTCGGCGTGCGTGTTGTTGAGCCGGCGGAACTCCTTGGCGGCGTCGAGGTGACGGCTGCCTCTCGCCAACGTCTCGGCGGCACGTTCGGGAGCGCCGCCACGGCGATACAGCTCGAGCGCCTGGTCGGTCTTGCCCGCGCGCTCGTACGCCGCAGCAGCCTTGAGCACCTCACCCGAGCGCTCCCAGCACGCCGCAGCTGCCGCGAACTCACCCGCCTGCTCGAACGCCGCCGCTGCCTCCGTCTCGAGCTTCGCGTGCTGGTACACCCGGGCCGCAGCGGCGAAGTCGCGCGCCTTGCGGAACATCAGCGCGATCGATCGTTTCGTCTCGAACGAGGCGTTGGCGGCTTCGTCGAGCAGGCCATCACGCGCGACCGCGCCGGTCTCTTCGTAGTGCTTGGCGGCGTTGTCGATCTCGCCCTTCGCCACCATCTGCCGGAGCTCGACGACCGGTCCACCCGTGGCCACGAACCGCCCGCCCTGCTCGTCGTCGACGAAGTCGAAATCGGAGTGCATGCCTCGGGAAGGTTAGCGTCGCGGGGCGTGCGGGCCACGTTTTCACGGCACCCAGTGCACCCGGTTTCGGCCGGCGCGCTTCGCCGCGTACAGCGCCTCGTCAGCGCGGCGCATGAACACCTCGACGGTCTCTCCCGGGCGATAGAGCGTTCCGCCCATCGTGGTGGTGATGCGAATGCCGCGCTCGTTGCCGGGGTGCGCGAACGACCCAATCGCGGCACGCAGTGACTCGGCCCGGTTCTTCGCCGCCGCCTCGGTGAGATCGGCCAGCAGAATGATGAACTCGTCACCACCCACACGGCACGGCAGATCGGTCTTGCGAATCTGCCCGCGGAGGATCTTCCCGACCTCCTTCAGCACGAAGTCGCCTGCCGCGTGGCCGAGCGTGTCGTTCACCGGCTTGAAGTGATCGAGGTCCATGGCGATCAAGGCGAGGCCCGACGAGATCGCCTGAGCGCGCTCCATGAACACGGGCAGCTCGGCATCGAAGCAGCGGCGGTTCGAGAGACCGGTGAGCCCATCGGTGCGCGCGGTCTCTTCTTCTTCGGTCAGCCGCAGGCGGGTGAACTCGAGCTTCTTGATCGTGTCGACGAGCTCGGCGTTCTGCCGCCGCAGATCGCCCACCAGGTTGCGCTCGGCGTCGACGAGGAAGGCGCAGGTGCGCCGCATCAGCGTGAAGATCGCGTTCGGGTGGCTGACGAGCAGCGACTGAATGCTCTTCTGATCGAGCACCTGCAGCCACGCGTCGGTGACGGCCACGATGGTGGCGCTGCGCTTGTGGCCGGGGTTGATGAACGAGAGCTCACCGAAGTACGCGCCCGAGCCGTAGCTGCGCACCGTTCGGGTGTGCACCCGCGCTTCGGCCTGGCCTTCGATCACGAAGTACATCGAGTCGCCAGCCTCGCCTTCGGTGACGATCGGCTCGCCCGCGACGCACATGCGAATCGAACCCGCGGCGAAGATCGCCTTCACCTCGTCTTCGGTGAAGGCATGGAGCGGTGAGTCGGCGGGGTAGCTGGCGCGCATACACGCCGATTCTCCGTCACGCGGCGGGGCTGGGGAAATTGCCAACCGAAGTTCCGATGCTACGGATCAAGGCATGGTCGAGACTGAGTTGGCCCTCTGGAAGCCGCCCGCGAGCGCGGTGACCCAGGAGGACGAGCTGGCGACGCTGCGCGCGGTTCCCCTGTTCAAGGATCTGAAGGACAGCGACCTGAAGCGCATCATGAAGGTGCTGCACGTGCGCGAGTACGCCCCGGGAGAAGTCGTCTTCCGCGAAGGGCAGACCGGCGCCGGCATGTACATCATCAAGTCGGGCTCGGTGGACATCGTCATGCACCTCGACGACGGCAACGAGAAGCTGCTCGTGACGCTTGGCGAGCGACAGTTCTTTGGAGAGCTCGCCCTGCTCGAGTCGATCGCCCGCACCGCCTCGAGCGTCGTGCGCAAACCGACCGTGCTGCTCGGCATCTTCCAGTCAGACCTCGAGCACCTGCTCGATCGTGATTCGCGCCTCGGCGCCCGGGTCGTGTGGAACCTGGCGCGCATCACCGGCGCCCGGCTGCGAGAGCTCTCGGACTCGGTTCGCCAGACCTCGAAGACGACCCCGCCCGTGCTCAAGAAACCGGGAGAGAACCCGTGAACGCGCCCGGTTCGCTTCCGGCTGGCACCCTCATTCCCCCGCTGAAGCGGCTGACGCTGGGCGAGAAGGTCGTGCAGGCGATCGTGATCGCGATGGCGATCGCTGCGGTGATCGGCGTCGGCTGGGTGCTGCGCTTCCTGATCGTGCCCGTCATCGTCGCGCTCATCTTCACCTACGTGGTGGGCCCGCTCGCCGACATGCTCGAGAACCGCGGGCTGTCTCGCTCGCGGGCCGTCGCCATCTGCTTCGGTGTTCTCCTCGGTGGGCTCGCGCTGATCGTCGCGGGCGTCTGGCCCTCGCTGGAGTCGTGGCTCGAGCAGGCGCCACAGCCCGGTGAGCGAAGCGCCTTCGAGCTTCAGTTGGAGGAGCGCCTCGACGGCTGGCAGACCTCGCTCAGCGCCCGGTACAAGCAGGTCGACTGGCACGCGGCCTTCGAGAAGCTGCGGCACTTCCTGCAGACGCAGCGCAAGTCGCTCATGGAGGGCCTGCCGACGATGGCGCTCGGCATTCTGTCGCAGGCCGGCAGCGTGGTGCTCGCGCTCATCATCGCCTTCTTCCTGCTGCTCGACGGCACGGCGATGAAGCGTGCGGTCGTCTCGTTCGTGCCCAACCGTCACTTCGAGAACGCGCTGGTGATGATCGATCGCGTCGACCGGCAGATCGCCTCGTACCTGATCGGCACCGCGGTCGAGAACCTGCTCGTCACCGTGCTCGTCGCGATTCCCCTGTGGCTGGCTGGCATGCCGAACGCGTTCCTCTTCGCGGTGCTCTTCGGCCTCGCCAACGTCATTCCCTTCGCGGGCCCGTTCATCGGCGCCTCGGCGGGCATCTTCTTCTCGCTGCTCGACCCCAACGCGCCGTCGATCGGCGTGCTGGTCGCCATCTACGTCATCGTGCACCTCATCGACGCGATGGTGATCAGCCCGGTCGTCATGGGCAAGAGCCTCGACATGCACCCGATGACCGTCATCGTCGGCATCAGCGTCGGAGGAACGCTCGGCGGCGTCGTCGGCATGCTGGCCATCATTCCCCTGATCGCCGTCGCCAAGGCCATCGCGAGCACCGTGGCCGAAGGCATCAAGAACGCGGCAACGGAGTAGAGTTCACGCATGCGTCGCCTGGGCCTCGTGTTGTCCGATCTGCACCTCGGCACCGGGCACAAACGCGGCCGCATCAACATCTACGACGACTTCAAGGAAGACGATCGCCTCGCGCAGCTGCTGCTCCGCTACTCGACGGGTGAACACGGAGACGACGCCGTTCACCTCGTGCTCAACGGCGACATCTTCGATCTGCTCAAGGTGCCCGTGCTGGGCGGCTTCCCCGACGCGATCTCGGAGCGGCTCGCGAAGATCAAGCTGTACCGCTGCATCAAGGGCCACCCCGAGGTGTTCGCCGCGCTCACGCGCTTCATGGAGAACCCGCGCAACGAGCTCACCTTTCAGCCCGGCAACCACGACATGGAGTTCCACTTTCCCGGCGTGCAGCGCCTGTTCTGCCAGGCGATCACCGGCGAAGACGAGCACCCACGCGTGCACTTCTCGACCGAGAACCCCTTCTTCACCCTCGACGGCGTGCAGTTTCACCACGGGCACCAGTTCGAGGCGCTGCACGCGATGGATTGGAAGCGCCTCACCCTGCCCCGCCCCGGGCGCGACCCGATTCTCAACCTGCCCTGGGGTTCGCTCTTCATTCTGCACGTGGTGAACGAGCTCGTTCGTGAGCGGCCGTACCTCGACAAGGTGCACCCGTTCTGGCCGCTCTTCGTGGGCGGGCTCATCTTCGACACCGGCTTCACGACGCGCATGGTGGGCATCAGCCTCGCGGCGCTCGTGCAGGCGCGCTTCAACCCCGCGTGGTGGAAGAAGCGGCCGTTCGAGAAGCTGACGAGGTTCTTGAGGCAAGACGTCGGCTTCTTCGAGCACCTCGATCGGTTCGCCGAGCGCCAGATGAAGGCCGACCCGTCGATTCACGCGGTGATCATGGGCCACACGCACGTGCCCATGCTGCGCACCTTCGCGAACGGCCGCGTGTACGTGAACACCGGCACGTGGATTCCGATGGTCGATCTCGGCCTCGGCCGCCTCGGGCAGCGCCTCGAGCTGCACTACGCGTTCATCGAATGGGGAGACGGGCCCCCGCGCGTGTCGCTGCGCCGCTGGCACGGTCGCAAACCCGAGAGCGAAGAAGTCATCGCCTAGAACGGCTCGTAGCAGTCGAAGTTCGACTGGTGGCAGATCAGACCCTCGCGAAACGTCACGAAGGCCGCGAACGTGGCCTTCAACGCGCCGCCAGCGGGTGTCTTGCCCAGCGGCACCTTGAGCGTTCCCGTCCACCCGAGCTCGACGGCCAGGGTGTCGCCCTGCTCGACGACGCGTCTGACCTCGTAGCGCTGTGCCGACAACACCTTCGGCGCCATGCCCAGCCCCTCGAGCGCCTGCGCCCGTGAACGAACCCGGCCGGCGGGCACGAGCAGGTTGGGCAGCTCGCGGAACTGCACGTCGTCGGTCCACAGCCGGCCCACCACGTCGGAACCGTCGAAACGTTCGAGAGCAGCAAGGAAGAGGCGGTAGCGGTCGAGGTGGCTCATATACACAACCATAGTTGTGCAACTGAGGTTGTGCAATACTGAACACATGAAACACCTCGACTCCGGGCATCTCGCCACCTTCCTCGGCCACCACTTCGACCAGGCCGTCTTCGAGGCGCTCGCGAAGGCCGGCTTCAGCGGGGTTCGGGGTGCCCACGGCTTCGTGATTCAGCGGCTGCTCGAGGGGCCGCAGGGCATCAGCGCGATGGCCCGTCAGCTCGGCGTCACGCAGCAGGCCGTCTCGAAGCAGGTCGCCGAGTTGATCGATCTGGGGCTCGTCGAGTCGGCCGGCGCGGCTGAAGACGGCAGGGCCCGCGAGGTGCGGCTGTCGAAGCGGGGGCGCGCGTGTGTCACGACCTCGAGGCGCGCTCGGGCCCAGGTCACGGCGCGGCTCACCAAGGCGCTGGGAGCAACCGCGATGAACGAGCTGCACGCCGCGCTGTCCCGAGCCCTCGACGCCCTCGGTGGCCTGGAGGCGGTGCAGCGACGTCGTGTCAGGCCTCCTCCAACCGTCGCCTGACAAATCGACAGCGCGCGCGAGCGACGAGCACGCAAGTCATCGACGTCACACCGAGGCACGACCGTTGCTCAGCGCGGCGGCTCCACTTCACCGAGGAGCCAACCGTGTCTCACGCTCGCCGTCGCGGCATGTCGTTGATCGAGATCGTCGTCGTCATCGCCATCATCACCATGCTCATGAGCGCCGTCGGCATGTACGCCATCGGTCAGCTGCGTGAGTCGCGCGTCACCACCGCGGCGCAGCAGGGCTTCGCTCCCCTGCTCGAGCGGCGCGTGCTGCGTGACCCGCCCGTCGACCCGTGGGGGAGTCCATTTCGCTACGCGCTCGTGAATGGCGTGCCGGTCATCTCGACGCTCGGCGCCGACGGAGTCGAAGGTGGAGCGGACGACGCGGCCGATCTCTCGACCGACCAGAAAAGCAGAAGGCCGACTCCGTGAAGAGCCGGCCTTCGAAGACTTCAGCGCCTCACCTGCTTCAGCGAATCGACGCCTCGTAGATCTCCTTCACCAGCTTGGGATCGACGAACGGGTTGCGATCGTTCTTGCCGGTGAACGCCGCCTCGGTCTGCGGGCGCCAGAGGAAGTCGGGGCTCGCGCTGTTCGGGTCCCAGCCGCCGTTCACGAACTTGCCGTTCTTCTCTTCCATCCAGTACCGGTAGTTCTCGGTGCCGCCGCCACCGCCGAGCGACACGGTGCGCTCGACCCACGTGATCTTCCCGTCGGTCGCCGGGCCGTTGAAGCCCTTCTTGAGCATCTCGTCGTTGGCCCACAAGGGCTTGAGGCCGTCTTTGTAGAGCGTGTCGTCGGCCTTGTAGAAGTTGTAGTTCCACACGTGCTCGCCCGAGTCCTTGTCCATGACGGCGGGGCGGCCGGAGTCGAGCCATGCCGAGATGGTCTCGTGCATCAGCACCGGGTCATCGCGCTTGTCTTCGCGGGCGACGTAGTTGAGCTCGGACTTCTTGAACGTCTTCTCGGTGCCGTCGAGCAGGCGAATCTTCACCTCGTCGGGCAGCGCGGTGCTGTTGATCGTCCAGTCCTGCTGGCCGCGGGTGGCGAACTCGAGCTCGGTGACGAAGGTGCCGCGAATCTGCTGGCCGTTCTTGAGCGCGACCACGTCGGGGTTCGCGTCGTAGCGGTTGCCGATGAAGTCAGACGCGCCGCCCTGGCTGTCGGCGAGCACCGTGAGCAGGCCCTTGATGTCCTGCGTGGTGAAGGTGACGCCGTTGAGCACCACGTCGTGCTTGGGCTCCTCGAAGAGAATGCCGGCGCGCGCGACCTTGTCGCAGCTGCCCCACCAGCCCACGCTCATCGAGCCGTCGGTCTTGCCGTCTTTGCCGAACTGGCCGTTGCCGTCGATGAAGTCCCACGCGACGTCAGCATCGATCTTGCCGTTGTTGTTGAAGTCGACGCCCGTCGTGCGCTCCGCGTCCTTCTCGCTCAGCGACGAGTTGGGGATGTAGTGGCCCGACTCCTTGTTGATGAGCCAGTTGAGCGCGGGCTTGAGCTCGAAGTTGCGGGCGCCTTCACCCTGGCCGCGCGCCTTGAGCAACGAGTCGAACTTCGCGAGCGGGCCTTCCTTCGCCCACAGGTTCGACGAGGCCGAGCCGTCGCTGTTGCCGCCGTAGCCGGCCATGGGCCAGTACGTCGTCGTCCACGGCTTGCGCGTCGCTTCGTGCGTCACCTTCACCGGCTGGTTCGTCGGCGCAGGGGGCGGCGGAGGCGGCTGCGGCGAGCTGCCCAGCAGGCGCGAGAACTCGGCCTTCGCGGCCACCGTGAACTTCGAGCCGTGCGTCTGCAGAATCGCCGCGAGCTCGGCCTTCTCGCCCGCCTCGATCTTTCCGCCGTCGTTCGCCGCCGTGAACAGCTTGCGAACCTCGTCGCGCGTGATGCTGTTGTTGCGAAGGGCCGTGTTCAGCGAGCTGCGAATGCCGTCGATGCTCATGGAATCTCCGTGAAGGGGCGGGTGCGCCTTTGCCTACATTGTCGGATTGGGCGGGGCGAAGTTTCTCACGATCTGCCCACTGTTGGGATTCTCGCGAAGGACCCTCGTGATTCTGAGCGGTTCCACTGGTAGAAACCGCCGCGTGCCGCCCCCGAAGAAGCCGCTGAAGAAGTCTCAGCTGCCGACCGTGGCTGATGATGGCACGCGCCTGAGTCGGAGCCGCGGGGCGCTGTTGGGCCTGGCCGTCGGCGAGGCGATGGGCATTCCCAACGAGCTGAAGAAACTCAACGCGCCCGACTTCCCCGCGTTCGCCGAGTACCCGGTGATGGAGCCGATGGGCGGCGGCCGCTTCGAGCTCAAGCGCGGTCAGACCTCGTGGGCCACGCAGATGGCGGTCGCGCTCGCGACGGTGCTGCGAAAGAAGCACGTCTACGAGCTGAAGGAGGTCGCCAGGGCCTACCTCGCGTGGATGCCGTCGGCCTTCGACCTGCCCGACACCTTCAAGGCGACGGCCGATCAGATCGTCGACGGGCGCATGTTCGACACGCTCGGCCTGCGGGTGTGGCTCGAGCACGGGCAGACGCCGCGCAACAACATGGCGCTCGCACGCACGGGCGTGTTGGGCGTGTTCTTTCAGCAGCCCAAACACCGCGACGCCCGGCTGCGCGCGACGCTCGACGACACGGCCCTGACGAACTTCGCGCCGATTTGTCAGATCGCCTCGGTCACGGTGAACGCGGTGATCGCCGCCGCGATCATGGCGCAGGGCGAGCGCATCGACCCGAAGGAGATCGTCAAGGTGGCCGAGACCGAGCTCTCGTATGCCGCTGCGACGCTGGGCCGCGAACAGCCCGACTGGGTTCAGAAGATCAAGGAGGCCGCCGACACGCTCCGCGACGATCTGAAGCTCGCGCAAGACCCCGACCCGCAGCTCTACGGCCCCGAGCTGTCGCTCTTCTTGAACCCGACCCAGGTGCGCATCGCGTTTCGCCTCGCCTTCTGGGAGGTGCTGCACGCGCCGTCGTTCGAAGAGGGCGTGCGCGACGCGGCGAATCGCGGTGGAGACGCCGACACGAACGCGGCCGTCGTCGGCGTCATGCTGGGCGCGATCTTCGGCGAGCGCGCGATTCCCACCGAGTGGGCCGAGCGGGTGCTCGAGGCGCTGGGCCCGGTGAACGAGTCGACGTTGTGGTCGGTGTACCACCCGCGCTTCCTGCTCAACCTCGCGGGCGTGTCTCCCGACGACGCGCCGCCCGAACCGGAGTGGTGATCAGCGGACGATCAGCACCGGCTTCGAGCAGATGTGCATCAGGCGGTCGGCGTTGCTGCCGAGCAACACGCGAGAGACGGCGTTGTGGCCCTTCGCGCCGATGACGACGCCCCAGACCCGCTCGGCCATGGCGAGGTCGGCGAGCGACTCGGCCGGAGCTCCGTGAATGGTGATCAGATCGCAGTCGAGCCCGGCCGCCTTCACGAGCGCCTTGCCCTTCTCGAGCGCGCTGGTCGCCATCGCGGCGTTGCCCTCTTCGAGCTTCTTGATGGTCTCGGCGTACGTCGAGGGCGGCAGCAGCACCGGCGGAATGACGTAGACGAGCTCGAGCTTGAGGCCGAGGCCCTTCGAGAGATCGATGGCGCTGGCCACGCCCTTGAGCGACGGCTCCGACCCATCCACTGCGACGAGAACGGTCTTCATGTGTGCCTCCACGATCACCCTACTCCCCGCAACGAGACGCGCACCTGTTCTCCGACCGTCACCGTCCCGCCGCGCTGGACACGCGCGATCAGCCCACGCCGCTGCTGCGCTGCTTTCACGAACGCGCTCTCGATGGGCCGGCCAGTCTTCGCCGCGATCACCTTGCCGACCTTGCGGCATGGCTCGTTCTCACCCTCGAGCCCCAGCACGACGCCGCCAGAGAACTCGAGGAGCGCCCCGGCCGGAAGACGCGTGAGCCCCTCGAAGCCTTCGAGCTCGACGTTCGCCGCGAGCCACGTGAAGTCGAGCCGCTCGAGACCGAGCGCCCGTGCGATGGCCTTCGACTCCTCGAGCGACACCAACGAGACCTGCCGGGTGTTCGGCAACACCGTGCCGCGCGTGATGCCCTTCTGCCTCGGGCCCGCGACGAGCGTGGCCCCCGCGTGACGATCACCGACCACACCGAGCTCGTTCAGCGACAACGAGAGCACCGGGCTCGACTCGACCTGGCCCCGCTCGCACACCGCGAGGCCGACGACGCTTCCGATCATCGAACGACGAGCACGGGCTTCGTGCAGGTGTGCACCAGGCGATCGGCGACGCTGCCGAGCAACATGCGCTTCACGGCGCCCTTGCCGGTGCTGCCCACCACCACGAGATCGTAGCCCTCGGCGTCGGCGAGCTCGCTGATGGTCTCTGCGGCCGGCCCGAGCACCGAGCGCGTCGACACGTTGAGCGGCGTCTCACCCGCTGCGGCCAGCGTCTCGGCGAGCACCTTCTCACCGCGCTTGAGCTCGGCGGCGTGAATCTCGTCCATTCGGGCCCAGGGCGCGTCACCCGGCAGCACCATTGGAGGAACCACGTAGATCAGCGTGACGGCCGCGCCGAACGGCTTGCCCCACTCGAGCGCCTTGCGGGTGCCCTTGAGCGACGCATCGGAACCATCGACGGCGACGAGGATCTTCTTCATGGAATGCCTCCACGGCTGTTCTACAGCGTTCCTCCATGAGCGACGAGCGATTGAGCGCGGCCGGCTGGAACCAGCGGTACCTCACGAAGGACATGGGGTGGGACAAGGGCCAGTGCGCTCCGCCGATCGCGCGCATGATCAAGGAGGCGATCATTCCGCGTGGAGCGAAGGTCGCGGTCGTCGGCGCGGGCCGTGGCTTCGAGGCGTTCGCGGCGGCGATCGCGGGCTACCAGGTCACCGCCATCGACTTCGCGCCCGAGGCCATCAAGGCGATGCAGGAGCGCCTCCTGGGCAGCAACGTGTCGTTCGAGCCGCTCCAGGCCGACGTCTTCACCCTGCACGAGAGCCACCCGCGCGCCTTCGACGCCGTCATCGAACACACCTGCTACTGCGCCATCGACCCCTCGACGCGTGATCGCTACATCACCGCCATCGAGGGCGCGCTGGTGCCCGGAGGCCGGCTCGTCGGGCTCTTCTACAACCACGGCAGAACCGGCGGCCCGCCCTTCGACACCACCGAAGCCGACGTGCGCGCGCGGTTCACGAACTTCAGCTTCGAGCGGTTCGTGAAGGCGAAAGACAGCTTCCCCGGTCGGGTGGGTGAAGAGTGGGAGGCCGTGCTCCGCCTGCGGGCATGGCAGCAAGCACGGGACATGCGAGAGGGCGCGCCCATGGCGTCCTTTTCCATCGTCAACGTGTCGAAGGGCTACGGCCCCAAGAAGCTGTTCGAAGAGGTGAACGTCGCGTTCTCGGCGGGCCGTCGCTACGGCCTCACCGGCCCGAACGGCGCCGGCAAGTCGACGTTCATGAAGATTCTCGCGGGTGACGAGGAGCAGGACACCGGCGACATCATGCGCCCGCGCAAGCTGGGCATTCTTCGCCAGGATCACTTCCAGTACGAAGAGACCCGCGTGCTCGACGTGGTGATGATGGGCAACAAGCCGCTGTGGGCCGCGCTCACCGAGAAGAACAAGCTGCTCGAAAAGGCCGACCTCTCCGACGCTGACGGGCACCGCCTGGCCGAGCTCGAAGGCGTGATCGCCGAAGAAGACGGCTACGTGGCCGAGTCCGACGCGGGCGCGCTGCTCGAGGGTCTGGGCATCGAGCAGGCGTTTCACGAAGGGCCGCTGAAGAACCTCACCGGCGGCTACAAGCTCCGCGTGCTGCTGGCGCAGGCGCTCTTCGGCAAGCCCGAGGGCCTGCTGCTCGACGAGCCCACCAACAACCTCGACCTCGAGTCGATTCGGTGGCTCGAGACGTTCCTGCACGAGTACGAGGGCGTGCTGATCACCATCTCGCACGATCGCCACTTCTTGAACGCGATCTGCACGCACATCGCCGACATCGACTACGAGACGATCATCACCTACTCGGGCGGCTACGACGACATGGTGCGGCAGAAGGCCCAGGTGCGCTCCCGCATCGAGTCGGAGAACAGCGAGAAGAAGAAGAAGATCTCGCAGCTGCAGGACTTCGTGGCCCGCTTCTCGGCCGGTACGCGCGCCAGCCAGGTGCAGAGCCGCAAGAACGCGCTCGAGAAGCTCAAGGTCGAAGACGTCAAGCGCTCGAACATCGCGCGCCCCTTCATCAAGTTCGAGCAGAAGGGCGCCAGCGGCAAGCAGACCGTCACCATCGAGGGCATCTCGAAGGCCTACGACGGGCACGTGGTGATTCCGCCGTTCAGCGCGCTCGTCACCAAGGGCGAGAAGATCGCCGTCATCGGCAAGAACGGCGTGGGGAAGTCGACGCTGGTGAAGATGCTGACC
>JAACJQ010000378.1 GCA_016879935.1 Archangiaceae bacterium
CACCTGCACCGGCCTGCCCGCGAGCACGAACGCGTCGATGCGAAACGCGCGACACCAGTACGGCAAGACGTTCAGCCAGCCACCCACCACCAGCAGCCACGCCACCCACGACCGCGCGGCGCCCGGCCACTGCGTCATCACCAACACCGCGCCCAACTGCATGAAGGCCAGCATCAACCAGTCGAGGTGCACCGAGAGCAGCGCCTTCTGATCGAAGTGCGGCGCGAGCCGCTTCGCCCAGGGTTGTCGGGGGATCAACATCGCGAAGCCGAGCAGACTCGACACGAGGACCTGCAGCGCAGCGTTTCCGGTGAGCAGGCGGAGCGGTTCGTTCATGCGCGCGATGTCGCATCGCGACTGGGCGCGGCGCTTGTAGATTCCTGTCGTGGGCGCACTGCTGGTGTTGGACTCGGGTCGGGCGCTGTTCGTGAGCGAGCTCGGCGCGCTCACGCCCCATCAAGCCGCCGCCGATGCGCTGCTGGTGGGGCTCGAAGGCGCATTCACCATCGAGCGCGACGGCCAGCGCGAGACGACCGAGCTCTGCGTCGTGCCCGCGAGAACCGAACACGCGCTCGACTTTCATGGGCGGCGCATGGCGTGTCTGTACTTCGAGCCGGGCACCCGCGCGCCACGGAGGCTCGAGCTGAACGAGCTCCGAACGAGGCTCGACGTCGTCGTGCACGACGCGAGCGAGTCGGCCTGGAGCAGGTTGCTCGAAGACACTGGCTTCGAAGCGTGTGATCCCGTCGATCCCCGAGCGGCCCAGGTGGCTCGCGCGCTCGCCCGGTCGCCAGACGAGAACGTGCCCGCCGAGTCGCTCGCGCAGCAGGTGGGGCTGTCGGGGTCGCGGCTCGAGCATCTCTTCACCCGCAGCTACGGGGTGCCGCTGCGAGCGTGGCGGAGCTGGTGGCGAATGCGGCTGGCAGCCGAGCGACTGCTCGAGGGCCGAACGCTCACCGAGGCGGCCCACGCCGCCGGGTTTCACGACTCGGCGCACTTCAGCAACACGTTCAGGCAGACCTTCGGCCTGTCGCCTTCGCTCGTCTTCGGGCCGTCGCTCGAGGGCCGGCTGATCGGCTCAGTGCCGTGATCAGTCGGCGGGGAGCAGGATCACCAGCTTGCGACCGTTGCCGGCGGCGTCGCTCGCGAGCTTGACGAGCTGTTCGGGCCTCAGCGTCGGCTCGACGCGCACGTGCACCTCGTCGCGCAGATCCTGCTCGTCGACCATCGGCATCGCCTCGAACGCCTTGCCGTCGACCATCAGGCTGTCGCCCTTCACGGTGCCAGCTTCGCAGTGCTGCTCGCAGGGTGCGTCGGCGGGAAGGAACCCGACCGGAACGGCGCTCCAGCGCACCTGCAGGAGCGGCGCGAGTCCACCGATCTCTCCTGCGACCTTGAGCGGAGCGTGTTCGTGTTCACCGGTGAGCACGACGCCGGTCGCGTGCGCCTGGTTCGCTGCGGCGATGAACTGCCAGAGGGCCTCGGCGCTGGCCTTCGGGCCGATGCCAACTGCAAGCTCGACGGGCGCCTTCTCGTCGTAGGCGTAGTCACGGCGGCTGCGCACCTGCGACGCCGTCTCGTCGAGCAGCGCGTCGGTGTCGACGACGCGATCCTCTTCACAGTCACGAATCTCGGCGCCCTTCAGACACCACTGGGGATCGCGACCGGCGTAGCCCTTGAAATCGATGAGGCCATAGCTCGGAGAGATCGCCCCCAACGCGGCGGTCTTCTGGTTCGCGAAGGCCCTCGCGCCCGCGTGCGCTCCCAGACCGACGAGACCTCCGAAGCCGAGCAGTGGCATCAGCACCGCGAGCCGCGGAGCCTCCTTCAGAGAGACTGCTCCCGCCGCGATGATCACCACGAGCAGCCCCAGCAACCCGAGGAACGGGAGATTGAAGCGCGAGAGTTCGTCACTGCCCATCTCGAGAATGCGGCCGCGATCGAGCGGGCTCACGTGGGCCACGGCCTTGAACAGGCTCATCAGATCCGACAGGCGGAGCAGCGACGTCACCGACAACATCGCGAGCACGAGGAACGTGCCGCCCGAGAAGGCGAGCAGCTTTCGCGCGACGCCCGTCTGAACGACGACGCCGAACAGACAGCCCAGCGCCAGGCTCGCGAGCAGACCCGCCGCGCCCGCCATGCCGAACGCGCTCGTGGTGAGCGACTCTGCCGTCGCCCCCGCCATGATCGTCGCACGATCTGCCGGAGACGCATGCACCACCGCCGCCGCAGCGCCCGACATGCCGTTCATGAAGCCGAGCGCGCCGACCGCGGTGATCAGCGCTCCGAGCGGTGCGTTCGCGAGCACCGCGGCCGAGCCACGCTGAACGCCGAAGAACATGAGCGCGGCGCTCACCATCGCGACGACGCCGCCCGTGAGCACCACCGCGTACATGAACCAGCCGCCCTCGGCCCACGCCTGCGCGAGGTTGCCGAACAGGCCCATGTCACCACCGCCACCGACGGAGAACGCGAACAAGGCGAATGCGACAGGCCCGCCCATGAAGGGTGTGAGCGCGGCGGTGATGGCGGCCCCAGTGGGACGCTTCTCGGTCGGCGAAGGGTCGGTCATGCGAGGGACTTTCGGCGAACCGAAGGCCGATGCCAGCGAGATCGTCTCAGGGGTCGACGCGAACCTGAAGCCACCTGCCCTCGCGATTTGCTCCGACTGCTGCGGCGATCAGTGTGTCGAGGCGCACCGTCTGCGACAGGGGAAGTGCGTCAGCGTTGTCGGTGATGGAGATCCGCACGGCGCGATACGAACGACGGAGCCGCTCGAGCAGCGGCCTGATCTCGTTCGCCGACCTCGAGACGTCGACCTCGTGAAGACCGATCAGGTCCACCTCGACGACATCGAGCCGTCGCGCGATCTGCAGGAGCGTCAGCAACTCGTCCATGCTTGCGCCCGGAGCAAGACCCACGCGCCAGGCCTCACCTTGGGTCGGAGTCACGAGCGAGCTGTACCGCTCGAGGGCGTCGAAGTTCGTCGCGAGCGGGAGCGGAGTGCCCGAGTTCGCCACCACGACCCCGCGCGGGCCGAGAACGAGCTGCGGGCCCTCCGATGCTGCGCCATCGAGCGCCAGCAGCGTCGCGGGAACCTCGGCAGGCAGAGGGCCCTTCGCGATCGCTGCGGCACTCGACGCGGTGAGGGAGAGCGAACCTGCGGGAAACGCCGCGGCCGGTCCAAGCAACGCCAGCATGACCGCATGCCTGGGCTCGGACCGCAGGGCGATCACGCCGAACACGACGAACGCGAGGACGACCAGGGTCGCCACTGGCGTGAAGGAAAGCCGAAGGCCGGTCGTTTCGACTGCAATGATGTCGACGAAGAGCCCGCTTGCTCCCGAGTGAAGCCCGCGCTTGAGCGCATCGTTGAGCAGCAAGAGGCGAGCACTCGCGAGCGCCCCTCCGACGGCCCCCACCAGCGACACCAACCCCGCGAAACGCGCTGCCTTCCACCCAGCTGCGAACTGGGCGCCCGCAGCAGCGAACAACAGCGCCGTAGCCAGCGACAGTCCGGCGCCGAGCACCACCAACCCTTCTTTCGTCACCGCGAGCGTGAACTGAGCAAGGTCGATTGAGCTGATCATGGGAAAGCCGCCCAGGTGCACCCGCGTCGAGCGCACGCCCATGATCGCGCCAGTGATCACCACGACTCCCGCCAGCGGAGCCAAACCAAGCGATGCAACCGTCGCACGCTGCGCGCCGATGAAAGCGAGCACGGCGCTCGCGACGCATGCCACGAATCCCACGCCCGCGATCAGCGACAATGCGAAGGCGTTGTCGTGCCACACGACGGTGATCGTGCGATCGAGCCGGTGATCATCGCTCACGAACACGGCGTACGCGGCCACCGCGATCGGAAACGCGACGAATGGCAGCGCGGCTCCGACGAACACCCGCGCGCGTGGAGCCTCGTTCACTTCGCGAACGCAGCTGCGATGCCGGCGAGATCGTCTCCGCCCACGAAGTCGACGCCCGCCGCCTTCGCCGCCTTCCAATACGCCGGTGTCTCGGGGCTTCCGTACAAGCGCACCTGACGGCCGAGCTGATGCGCTCCGTTCACCAGGTTCTCGAGCTGCTTCTGCTGCGTCGGTGGAATCGTGCCTTCACCGTTCCACTGCATGAACGCGTAGTAGTTCAGCGCGTAGGCACCCCACTTGTTGTCCGACGGTGGGTCCATCGGTGAGTACGAGTTGCTGTCGCGCGCGTACGGCCTCGGAGCGGCTCGAGCGACCAGCGCCTTCTTGCCCGCGTCGTCTCCCGTGAGAATGACCGTCACCTGCCCCGACTGCGCCGGTCCATCGTCCATGAAGCGCGTGAGCACTGGGTACTCGGCCAATTGCGTGGCGATGAGATCGAGCAGCTTCGGATCACCCTGCTTCAGATCGAGCCAGAGAAAGAACGGCCTCGGCAGCGTACCCATGCGGGCCTTCGCCGCGAGCGGGTCGAGGTAGAGCGCCTTGAGCGACCCCTTGAACGGAGCGCCGTTGTGCGAGACGCCGATGTCGTTGCCGTCGAGCCACACATCGGCTTCGACGCTCTCGAAGTTCTGATCGAGCGCATCGAGCAGCGGCCTGGGGTGCTCGTAGTCGTTGTGGGCGTGTTTGAAGCTGAGCGTCGCGGGCCGGCCCGAGTCAGGCACCGGCACGTCGGGCAACACAGGCGGACAACCACAGAGGAGCAGCACCAGCGGGAGCGCGCGGTTCACGCGCCGAACCTTGCCTCAACGGACTGCCTCCGTCTCGTCAGGGCTTGGGGTGAGCCGACAAGAAGCGCCACACCGCGCCAGTGAAGGCCGTCTGCGAGAACGAGGGAATGTGCGTGCCGTTCTCGATCGTCCACAGCTCGACGTCGCCGCGCTGACACCCCGAGTAGCGCTCCACCTTCGTCTCGTCGCCCGCGAGGTTCGTCACGAGATCGAGGCGGCCGGTCTCGGTCAGCGTCATGCCGCAGCCATTCCGCGTCGCCCACGCACGCTGGGTCTCGGCAGCTCCGGGAAACGCGACGCCTTGAAAGTCTCCGCCCGTGAACGTCACCGTCTCGTCTGCGGTGCCGTGCAGCTGGGCGACCGCAACGGGCGACGTCGGCTGGCAGCGCGTCACGTCTTTGAAGGCGACTCCCGCGAAGCTCACGATCGCAGCGATGCGGCTCGAGGCGTCACACGCCATGCGATGGGCCATGAAGCCGCCGTTCGAGTGACCGACGAGGAAGATGCGCTTCGGGTCGACGCGCTGCTTCGCCTGCACGTCGTCGATGATCGCGTTCAGGTACGCGACGTCGTCGACCGGCACCGAGAGGAAGTTGCAGCACGCATCGGAGGCGTTCCAGAAGCGCTTGCCGCTCGCGTCGGTCGTGCCGTCGGGCAGCGCGAGCAGGAAGTTCGAACGGTCAGCCTCGGCCGAGAGCCCGAAGTAGCCGTTCTGAATCGCGCCAGAGGCTCCGTACCCGTGGAGCAGAATGACGAGCGGCAGGCTGGCAGTCGCCGAAGCGCCCGTCGGAACACGCAGCACGTACGGGCGCGCCGCGATCAGCGAAGTGCCAGCGTCCAGCACCTGCCCTGCGTCGACGGGCGTCGAACCCGCATCCATCTCGGTGATCGTTCCCGAGTCGACGGTCTGCATCGGCATCGAGCCAGCGTCGAACACCACCATCGCCGACGGCATCGGCGCCGAACACCCGACCAACAGCAGCACCACCGTCGAACCGAGAACGCGCATGAACAGGGCTCCTCAAACACCGTGCCGCCCGGCCCGGGAAATCGGCCGCCCCACCTACCGCGAAGCCCACTTCAGAAACAAGACTGTTTCCCAACTACCACCATGAGCGACCTCGCGGGCCGATGAGCCGCCTCCGCGTTCATCCTGAAGAATCGCGGCGTTGCCGATTGACGCACCCTGACACGAGCCCGTCTCCGACAGCCCTGTGCCGACCTGTAGCAGAAAATTTGAGGCGGCGATCCCGACGCACTACACCTCTCGACTGCCGCACTCTGCCGGGAGCCTCACACCCATGGTCGACAGCACCGATTTCGCCAGCGCGATGTCCGAAGCCGAAGACATCGCCGCGACGGTCAATCAGCGACTCACCACCGCGCACGTTCTGCTCGCGATGTTCACCATCGAGAACCGCGGGGCGCTGCTGCTCAAGGAGCGCAACGTCGACGAAGATCGGCTGCTCGAGCTGCTCACCCACGCGCCCAGCGAGCCCGAGGGTCTGGTGAAGGAGCTGCGCGAGAAGACGCGCGAGATCGCCACCAGCTGTGGCTCGTCTGAAGCCGACTGTCTGCACGCGGTGATCGCGATGACCCGCGTGCGCTGCGCCGCGCAGGACCTGCTGCACAAGACGGGGCTCGATCTCACCGCGCTGCGCAACACCGCGCTCTCGTACTTCACCTCGGGCCGCATGCCGCGCCGCCTGCTGCTCCAGCGTGAGCTGCCGCCGGGTATTCCGCGCGCGCCCACGGGCCGTCCCGTCGGAGCGCCGCCCCTCGGCTTCGCTCCCCCGGTGCGCACCGCCACCGTTCAGCCGCCGCCTCCGCCTGCGCCCGTCGCCGCGAAGGGCCTCAACGTTCGTGATCTCGTCGACGACATCTCGGAAGAAGAGGTGGCCGAGCTCGAGGCGGTGAAGCTCTCGCCTCCGCCCGTCGCGCAGCAGCCGGCCTCGTCGCCGCTCTCGCGTCCCGCGCCGTCGTCAGGCTCGAAGTGGAGCCTCGATCAGCGCCAGTTCCCCCTGCTCCACTCGCTCTCGAAGAACCTCACCGAGCTGGCCCGCGCCGGAAAGCTCGACCCCGTCGTCGGCCGCGCGAAGGAGATCGACGAGGTCATCGACATTCTCGGCAAGCGCCGCACGAACAACCCCTGCCTCGTCGGTGAACCCGGTGTCGGCAAGACGGCGGTCGTCGAGGGCGTGGCGCAGCAGCTCGCGACGCTCAAGGGCCCGCTCGGTGATCGCATCGTGCTCGAGCTCGACATGGCGACGCTGGTCGCCGGCACGCAGCTGCGCGGCTCGTTCTCGGAGCGCCTCAACGGCCTCAAGGACGAGGTGAAGAAGGCCGACGGGCGCGTGGTGGTGTTCATCGACGAGATCCACACGCTGGTCGGCGCAGGCTCCACCGGAGACGGCCCGCAAGACGCGTCGAACGAGCTCAAGGCCGCCATGTCGCGCGGCGAGTTCCCCTGCATCGGCGCGACCACGCACGACGAGTACCGCAAACACATCAGCACCGACCCCGCGCTCGAGCGCCGCTTCACGCCCGTCGTGGTCGTCGAGCCCTCGGTGCCCGACACCGTCTACATCTTGAACGGCGTCATCGGCCGCTACGAGCAGCACCACCAGCTCAGCTACCAGCCCGAGGCGCTGCAGGCGGCCGCGTCGCTGTCGTCGAAGTACATCACCGACCGCTTCCTGCCCGACAAGGCCATCAGCGTGATCGATCTCGCGGGCTCCCGCGCGCGCCGCGAGGGCAAGCGCCACGTCGAGCCGGCCGACATCGCCCGCGTGATCGCGAAGATCGCCCAGCTGCCGGAAGATCGTCTGCTCGTCGACGAGTCGGCGCGCCTGCTCGATCTCGAGCGTGATCTCTCGAAGAAGGTCATCGGCCACCACGACGTCATCGAGCGCGTCGCCAAGGTCATTCGCCGCAACTACGCCGGCTTCGCCTCGCGCCGGCCCATGGGCAGCTTCCTCTTCCTCGGCCCCACCGGCGTCGGCAAGACCGAGATGGCTCGCGCCATCGCCGAGGTGCTCTTCAACAACCGTGACGCGCTCGTGCGCATCGACATGAGCGAGATGAGCGAAGGCCACGGCGTCTCGCGCCTCATCGGCTCGCCCGCGGGCTACGTCGGCTTCGGCGAAGGTGGCCAGCTGACCGAGCCGGTGCGTCGCCGCCCGTCCTCCGTCGTCGTGCTCGACGAGATCGACAAGGCGCACCGCGAAGTGCTGATGCTGCTGCTCCAGGTGCTCGAAGAGGGCCGGCTCACCGACGGCAAGGGCCGCCACGTCGACTTCTCGAACACCGTCGTGATCCTCACCACCAACCTCGGCGCCGAGGCCTTCAGCCCACGCGGCAAGACGGTGGGCTTCGGCGCTGCGCAGGCCGCTCCGCCCGACGAGGTGCAGGCTGCCGACGTCGCCCGCAAGGCCCTGCCGCCCGAGTTGTGGAACCGCATCGACGAGCGCTGCGCCTTCCGCCCGCTGAAGGAGGTCGAGGTCGCGAAGATCGCGCACCTGTTGCTCGCCGAGAGCAGCAAGCGCCTGTCGACCGAGAAGGGCATCACCTACCAGGCCAGCGACGACGTGATCGGTCACCTGCTGAAGTCGGGCGGCTTCGATCCCTCCCTCGGCGCGCGGCCGATGCGGCAGACGGTTCAGCGCCTGGTCGAAGGCCCGCTCGCCGAGCGCATTCTCGCGGGTGACTTCGCCGAGGGCGATCTCGTGAAGATCGAGCTCGCGGGCGATCAGCTGCACTTCATTCGTCACGGCGAAGCCTGACGAGGGCGGTCCAGGGAGGCGGCGATGGGGGTGCGCGTGAAGAAGCAGCGGAAGCAGAAGACGCCGCGGGTGCTCATCGTCGGCTTCGGCCGCGTCGGTGGTGCGCTCGCGAAGGGCCTCACGAAGGCGAAGTGGGACGTCGCGGTGCTGCCACGCTCGCAAGACTCGGTGCGCCGGGCGGCGTTGTCTGGGTACCGCCTCGCCGATCACGACGATCTGCGCGCGGCGAACCTGTGCCTGCTCGCGGTGCCCGATGCGCAGGTGCAGAACGCGGCCGAGCTGGTGCTGGAAGATCTCGGCCCCGGCACCCCGCTCGTGCACCTCTCGGGAGCCCTCACGCTCACCGCCTTCGGCCAGACGGTCATCGACACGAAGCGACCGCTGGGGTCGCTCCACCCGCTCGCGGCGATCTCCGACCCGGCTGATCCCCTGCAGGGGCACACGGCGGCGCTCGCGGCGACGTCTCCCGAGCTGCTGGCGATGCTCGAACGCCTCGCCGCCACGCTCGGCATGAAGACGATCGAGGTGCCCGAGACGGGGCGCGCGGCCTACCACGCAGGCGCGGTGCTGAGCGCCGGGCTGCTGGTGTCGCTCGCCGATGGAGCGGTCGCCGCCCTGCAGCACGCGGGGCTCGATCGGGAGCAGTCGCTCGAGGCGATGCTGCCCTTGATGAACTCGGCGCTGCGAGGGCTGGCGACGCGCGGTTTCGCGAAGGGCCTCACGGGCCCGGTCGTGCGCGGAGACGTCGGCGTCGTGCAGGCCCACCTCGACTCGTTGCCGGCCGAGCTCGGCAGCATCTATCGCCTGCTCTCGCGCCGCACGCTGGCCCTCGTGGGTGAGAGCCTGCCCGCAGAAACGAAGCTGGCGCTCCAGCGAATACTCGCCTGAAGCGCCAGCCAGGTCCTTCGAAGCTTCAGCTCACCTCACGTCACGGCGCTTCGTAGCGAATGACGAGCCGCGCTCCCGCGGTGGTGTTCTGGAACGAGGCGTTGTCGATCGCGCCAGCCGACACGGCGTCGTTCGAGAAGCGCAGACGCCAGCGCACGTTGCCCGGAATCGCCTGGGCCAGCGCCAACCGCACCTGCCCCGCCACCTGCGCCGACTTGAGCCCGAACGACGGGTCGGACGAGAGCACCGTCGCGTTGATGTTGCCGAACGTGGCCGAGATCGCCGCAGCCGAGTAGTCGGTGGCGTCGATCGACAAGCCCATGTTCACGACCTCGGAGACGACGTCACCGAGCGCGGTGGAGCCGTAGGGCGTTCCGTTCACGCCGGTCTGCTCGAACGTCAACGTCGCGCTGTTCACGCAGTAGAGGTTCGACGGCAGCACCGAGAGATCGAACGTCGCGTGGCCGCGGCTGCGCACGGTGGTGTTGAACTCGCCGACGCGAATGGCGACGTTGCTCGCCACCGTCTGCTGGCCCGAGACCGCGGCCGAGAGAATGCGGCCCGACGCCGTGTTGTTGATGAAGATGGTGCGGGTGATCTCGCGCATCGTCGTGAAGTTGTAGAGCACGTTGGTGATGTTGTTGCCCTGCAGGTCTTTCGCAGTCGTCGAGGCGTCACCGAGCCGCACCGTGTAGGTGGTGTTGAAGGCCAGCGTGGTGCGCGGCGAGAACGTGAGCACCGTGCCAGCAGCGTTGAGCGAGACCGTGCCAGCCACGGGCGTCGAGCCATCGAGCAGCGTGAAGGCAGCGGCCGTGGTGACCGGGTCGACGGGCGAGCTGAAGGTGAGCTGCACGGTGGTGTCGAGGCGGAAGAACGAGATGTCGCAGCCCGACCTCGTCGCGACTCCGGTGGCGCTGGTGTTCGGGCTGCGTCCCGTCACCGTGGCGGCCGTGAGATCGCTGCCGGTGCCGGTGGTGAACGAGCGCGAGACCGAGGCCATCGGGTTGCCCGCCACGTCGGTGGGCGCGGTCATGAACGACAGGTTGTAGGCGGTGCTCGCCGTCCACGTGGTGGTGGGCGAGAAGCGCACGACCCGGTTCTGGTTCGACCAGGTGTACGTGCCGGGGCGCACGCTGCCGTGGAAGCGCAGGCCCGACTCGACGGTCGTGGTGTTCATCGCCTCGCTGAACGTCATCACCACCGACGAGTTGGTCGGCACGGCTGTCGCGGAGTCGGCCGGCAAGATGCTCACGAGCGTGGGCGGCGTGGTGTCGGGCGGCGAGGCCGTGGTGAACGAGAACGGGAACGGCATGGCCATCGCGTTGCCCGCGACGTCGGTCGCCTCGACGGTGACGTTGTACGTCGTCGAAGCCTGGAAGGTGGCGACGCCGCCGTCATCGAACGAGGGCATCGACCAGGTCGCGATGCGGTTGCCCATCGTCATCGTCGGCGTGCCGAGATCGAACGGCGCGTTGAGGGTGGTGACGATGGTGGAAGGCGCCACGGGCTCACTGAAGGTGGCCGAGATGGTGAGGCCCGCGACGGTGACGTTGGTGGCGTTGTTCGCCGGCGTGGTCGCCGTCACCGTCGGCGGCGTGGTGTCGACGACGGCGAGCGTCGTGAAGCCGAACATCGTGGGTGAGGCGAGCGCGTTGTTGGCGAGGTCGCGCGCGACGACGCTCACGGTGTAGGTGGCGCCGGGGTTCAGCGGAGCCGCCGTCGTCACCGAGGCGCTGGCGTTGTTGTTCGAGAAGCTGGGCGTACCGAGCAGGGCCGTGCTGGGCGCGAAGGTCGCCATGAAGCTGGCCGTGTCGATGGGCTCGCTGAAGTCGATGGTGACCGTGATGCCCGCGTCGGTACCGCCGGGCACGTTCGAGGCCCCAGCCTGAGGCGTCGTCGAGAGAATCGAGGGAGGCGTCACGTCGGCGCCCGAGCCGCCAGCCGAACCGCCACCGGCCGAGCCGCCCGCGTCACCACCGCCAGCGCTCCCGCCCGCGTCGCCACCGCCCGCGCCACCTGCCGTCGCCGAGCCGCCTGCCGTCGAGCCGCCCGCCGTGGCCGATCCTCCGGCCGTCGTGGAGCCGCCGCCCGTGCCCGAGGAGCCTCCGCCAGTCGAGCTCATGGTGACGCACGAGCCTGCGGTGCAGGTCTGGTTCACCGAGCACGAGGTGCAGGAGCCGCCGCTCTTGCCGCAGGCCGAGGTCGACTGGCCCATCTGACACATGCCCGAGGCGTCACAGCAGCCCGTAGGACAGGTGCTTGCGGAGCACGCTGCTGGCTGCGTTCCACAGGCGACCGAGAAGACTGCCAGACCCGACACTGCCACCCACAGGAGGATCGTTCGCATGACCGCGGAACATGCTTCCCACGGGGCGACGACTCAAGGCTCGCGTGACGTCATTCCCACGCGAGTGCGACTCGCACTTACCGCCCCTTGGGCCGCCCGCTGAAGAGCACCTTGCCGCTGCCGCCACCGGGTGCATGGCCTGACGAGCTGCGCGTTCCGCCACCGCCGCCGCCGCCACCACCACGACCCTGCGATCGAGCCCCCCGGCGCTGCTGCCGAGGCGAGCGCGGGCCACCGGGCTGGCCACCATGCGGCCGGTTCTCCTGGCGAACGGCGTGACCCGGCTGGTTGCGAAACGAGGCGTCTTTCGCGACGGCCTGCTTAAAGCCTTCCGACTCGCGCGGAATCGGGCGACGCGGGACTGGCCCGCGAATGAGGCGCTCGATGTCTTTGAGGAGCGGCATCTCTTCGGGCGAGCAGAAGGCCGAGGCGTGGCCCGTGGCCGAGGCGCGCGCGGTGCGGCCGACGCGGTGCACGTAGTCTTCGGGAACGTGGGGGAGATCGAAGTTCACCACGTGCCCGATCTCGGCGACGTCGATGCCACGCGCAGCGATGTCGGTGGCGACGAGCACGCGGTAGCGGCCCGACTTGAAGCCCTCGAGCGCCTGCTGCCGCTGGTTCTGCGAGCGGTTCGCGTGAATGCGCTCGACCGTGTACCCGTTGCGCGCGATCGACCTGGCCAGCACGTCGGCGCGGCGCTTGGTGCGCGTGAAGACGAGCGTGCTCTCTTCGCCCTCCGACAGGAGCGCCATCAGCAGGTGCGCCTTCTCGTTCTGGCCGACCTCGTACACGCACTGCGTGGCGTTCTTCGCGGTGGTGCCCGAGCGGCTCACCTCGACGCGCACGGGATCTTTGCTGTGCGTCTTCGCGAACTGGGCGACCTCTCCGGCCATGGTGGCCGAGAAGAGCAGCGTCTGACGGGCCTTCGGCAGCCGCGCGAGAATCTTGTCGAGCTGCGGCTTGAAGCCCATGTCGAGCATGCGATCGGCCTCGTCGAGCACGAGGATCTCGACCTTCGTGAGGCTCGCGTAGCCCTCGTTGAGGTGATCGATGAGGCGGCCGGGCGTCGCGATGACGAGGTTGGCCGTCTTGAGCGCTTCGATCTGCGCGCCCATGCCGACGCCGCCGATGAGGGTGGCGACCTTCACGTGGTGCGGGCGGCCGAAGTCGTGTGCGTGTTCGGCGATCTGCAGGGCGAGTTCACGCGTCGGAGCCAGCACCAGGCCCGTGATGCCGTGTTTGCCGCGCAGGCGCTCCACCATCGGGAGCATGAAGGCGGCAGTCTTGCCGGTGCCGGTGGCGGCGCAGCCGATGACGTCACGGCCCGCGAGGCCAGGCGGAATCGTCTGCTGCTGAATCGGGGTGGGCTGCGTGTAGCCCTTGGTGGCCAGCGCCTGAAGCGACAGGGCGTGCAGGCCGAGCGTCGTAAAACCAGTCGAGGAGTCGTTCACTCGCGGGCCCTTACCCCGCAGGGAGATCCTGTCCAGCCCGGTGGGTCAACCGGTTGAAAGCACGCGCTGAAATGGCGATTCCGCTCGGCCGTTCTCCGCCAGGTCTGTATGGAGCGACAGACAGCAGCGTCTGGGTGCGGCTCGTAGCCGCAGGTCACCGGGTGGTCGGGCCGCCACCTGCCGGGAGTTCCGGCAGGGAGCGACATGTCGACCTCACCTCTTCCACCCGAAGCCTGGGCCCCGCTCATGCGCGCAGCCCGCCTCGCGACGCGGCCCCTCGAGCGCTTCCTTCGCATCGAGGCGGCGAGCGGCATTCTGCTGCTCATGGCCGCCGCCCTCGCGCTCGGCTGGGCGAACTCGCCGTGGTCCGAGGCGTACGGGCACCTCTGGCACACCCCGGTCGGGCTCCGGTTCGGCGACTTTGCGATCGAGCGGAGCCTCGAGTGGATCGTCAACGACGGCCTGATGGTGATCTTCTTCTTCGTCGTCGGGCTCGAGATTCGCCGCGAGCTTCACCACGGAGAGTTGTCGGAGCTGCGACGGGCGGCGCTCCCGCTGGCGGCCGCGCTCGGCGGCATGATCGTGCCCGCGCTCATGTACCTGGGCTTCGCGGGAGCACCGGCCACGCGCTCGGGCTGGGGCGTACCGATGGCGACCGACATCGCAGTCGCCGTCGGCATTCTCACCCTGCTCGGCTCCCGCGTTCCGCCCGCGCTGCGAGTGCTGCTGCTCGCGCTCGCGGTGATCGACGACCTCGGCGCCATCGTCGTCATCGCCCTCTTCTATTCCGAGGGGTTGTCGGCGGCGGGGCTCGGCGTGGCGGCGGGCGGCCTCGGCGTCATCTTCGTCATGCAGTGGCTCGGCGTACGCGTGAAGGCGGCGTACGTCGTTCCCGGCGTGGTGGTCTGGGCGGGCATCGCGACGGCGGGCGTTCACCCGACGATCGCGGGCGTCATCATCGGGCTCATCACGCCGGTGCAGGCCTGGCTCGGGCCGACGGGCTTCGTCGACGACATGCGCCAGGAGCTCGCCCAGCTCGAACGTTCGCGCCCCCAGACACTGTCGCAGCACGAGCTGGCGCAGACGCTCCGGCACGTCGCGGTCGCACGTCGTGAGGCGATGTCTCCGGCCGAGAGCCTCATCGAGCTGCTGCACCCGTGGGTCGCGTTCGGGATCATGCCGCTCTTCGCGCTGGCCAACGCAGGCGTGGTGGTGGCGGGCGGGCCGCTCGACGAGTCGGCGTGGCGGGTGATGACCGGAGCTGCCGTCGGCCTCGTCGTGGGCAAGCCCATCGGGGTGCTGTTGGCATGCGCGCTCACCCTTCGGCTCGGGCTCGCCGCGTTGCCTGCAGGCCTCTCGAAGCGCCACCTCGTCGTGCTGGGCGCGGTGGCAGGCGTCGGCTTCACCATGTCGCTCTTCATCGCGCAGCTGGCCTTCGTCGACCCGCTGCTGCTGGGGCCGGCGAAGCTGGGCATTCTCTGCGCGAGCGGCGTGGCCTCGGTGCTGGCGCTGATTCTCGGTCGGGCGCTGTTGCCACGGACGTCGATGGTGACCGCAGCAGCGACCGCCGACGAAGCCGAGAGCTCGACCTCGAAGTGAACTGGGGAAACCGATGAACCTGATGATGCTGTTGGGAGGCGGAGTCCTCCTCTACTTCGGAGCGGAGTGGCTGGTCGGTGGCTCGTCGGGCCTGGCGCGCGCGCTGGGAGTGCCGCAGCTGCTCATCGGGCTGACGGTGGTCGCGTATGGAACCTCGGCGCCGGAGATCGTCGTCGGCGTGAAGGCCAGCCTCGCCGGCTCTGGAGCCATCGCCCTCGGCAACGTCGTCGGCAGCAACATCGCCAACCTCGGCCTCATTCTCGGGCTCACCACCCTGCTCAAGCCGGCGCGAGTCGATGGGGCGCTGAGCCGGCGCGAGGTGCCGGTGCTCGTGCTCTCGACGCTCGCGATTCCCCTCGTGCTGTTCGACGGCGTGGTGAGCCGCATCGAAGGCGCAGCGCTCGTGGTGGTGGCGCTCGCCTACAGCGGGCGGATGGTGAGGTCCGCGCGCCGGTCGATGAAGCGAACGATGGCGGGCGTCGACGAGATGCAGACCGCGGCCGATCTCGCCGGAGCACCCGCTCCTGGGAGCCGCCTGCGCATGGGGCTCACGGCGGTGGTGGGCCTCGCGTTCCTGGTGATCGGAGGAAGTCTCTTCGTCGATGGCGCCGTTGGCCTCGCGACGTCGTTCGGTATCTCTCAGCGAATCATCGGGCTCACCATCGTCGCCGTCGGAACCTCGCTGCCCGAGCTGGCGACGAGCCTCATCGCCGCGTTCCGGGGGCACTCCGACATCGCCGTCGGCAACGTCGTGGGGTCGAACATCTTCAACGCACTGCTGTGCCTGGGAGCCGCGGCGCTCATCGCTCCGGTGCAGGCACCGTTCGCGTCAGTGCAGTTCGATCTCGTCGCGCTGGTGGTGCTGACGCTGTTCGGAGCCGTCTCCATGCGGGGCCCGCGCCTCATCACGCGCCTCGAGGGCGGGCTGCTCGTCACGGCCTACGTCGCCTTCCTCATCGCATTGAGCCGGCCCGAGTGAAGGTGCTGGGTGTGACGGTCTGCTCGTCGCTGCTGATCGCGTTCGCGCGGGAGAAGCCGATCGAGCCAACGCCGCGAAGCCTCGCTGGCATGAACGAACACCTGATGACGCTTCAGACGCTCGTCGCTGCCGTTGCTGCCGACGATGCCGAGGCCGTCGTGCGCGCGGCGCAGTCGCTGGCGGAACCGAGCCACGAGGCGTTGGTGCTCAACCACATCGGGGCGACCGTTCCTCCTGCCCAGCCCTTTCCGACCACCCGGCTGCTCGACGCCGCGCACCGACGAGACCGGCACAGGGTCGCAGCACAGCTTGTGGAAACGAGCGAGGTCTGCGCCCGCTGCCACGCTCCGTGGAAACCAGCCTTGATGCGGGCCCAGCCGATCGGCCTGGAGGCGCGATGAGCCATCCGACGACCGAGCAAGTTCGCCGTCGAGGAGGAAACCAGCCTCGGTCACCGCCGTCGCGCTCGGCCGTGAGACTGGCGCCCCGTCAGCCGCTGCGCTGCCTGCCTCCCGTGCAATCTGCAACGGTCGTCTTGCACCGTCGCCCCTTGCGGCGCTGGCGACTCGTTTGCACAGGGCCGACGGCATGAGACGTCTCTCCACTGGCCTGCTGGTGAGCGTGACAGCGCTCCTGGTGGGGCTGATCGGCTCGGTCTTCATGGTCGCCGCGCTCGTGCGCAACGATCGCCAGACCCTCGTGCAGGCCCTCGGTGCAGAGCGCGCCTTCGAACTCGAGCGTGAAGCCCGCGTCGTGGGCGATGGGCTGACCGACGTGGCCGAAGACGTGCGTTTCGCCGGCGAGATGCTGGGCGAAGGCGGCGGGCCCGAGGCGCGTGAGCAGGAGCTGCGAGCGCTGCTGCGCGCGGTGGGCAAGTACAAAGCGATCGTCGCCTTCGATGCCGCCGGCGCGGAGGTGCTGCGGCTCGTCGACCCGCGCTTCCCCGATCTCGGCCGCGCCGACTTCGCGAAGGCCGCGCGCGAGGCGTTGTCGAAGCCCGGCGTCGTTCTGGTGTCTGCGCCGCTCGACGACCGTGGCATGCTGCGCACCTTCGCCACGGGCTACGACGACGAAGCGGGCCGCCTCAAGGGCGCGGTGGTGTTGCTGATCGACGTCTCTCCCCTCGTCACGCAGCTCGCCGTGCTGGGGAAAGGGCCGCTGCTGCTGATCGGGCCCCACGGCCTGCCCCTGGCGCCGTCTGACGCGAACCTCGCGGCGCTGTTCCGCTCACCTTCCGCGGCGCCCGAAGAGCTCAAGGAGCCGCTGGCTCACCTCGCCCACGGTGACACCGGCTGGAGCCTGGTGCGCGGGCCGACGGCGGCGGCCGTGGGGCTGCCCGACGCCGAGGCGATCTTCAGCTACGCCGCGATTCCCGTCGCGGGCGGCTCGAACTGGGCGATCGGTTCGTTGAGCTCGGCCCAGCTCGGAGGATCGACGGAGCGCAGCCTGGTGACACGCTTGACCCTGCTCGTCGCGGTGCTCGCCGCGCTCTTCGCGGCCGTCGGCGCCGCGTTGGTGGTGGCCCGCCGTCGCACCGCCGAGCTCGACGAGAGCCTCCGCCACTCCGAAGCGCTCACCCGCACCCGCGACGTCATGCGCCACGTGCTCGACGGTATGCCTGCGGCCGTGGTGGCGGTTGCGCCCGATCTCACGATCACCTTCGTCAACCGCGCGCTCGCCCGCCGGGTGCCGTCGATTCGTGAAGGCGCTGCGCTCGAAGGCGTCTGGAGCGACGCCGAGCCTCGCACCCGCGAGCGGCTCTCGGGCCTGGTCGCCGAGGCGCACACGAGCGGGACCCCACGCCAGCTCGTCGCCGAGCCGCTGCACTTCGGAGGGCTCGAAGGCTCGTTCTCGATCTCCGCCATTCCCGTGCCGCGGCCCGAGATCGGCCTGGGCCTGCTGCTGGTGCTCGACGACGTCACCGAGCTGCGCGCCCTCGAAGCCCAGCTCCTGCGGGCCGAGAAGCTGTCGACGGTCGGCGCCCTGGCGGCCGGCTTCGCCCACGAGATCGGAACGCCGCTCGCCGTCGTGCGGGGCCGCGCCGAATACCTGCGAAAGAACCTCGGCAGCGAACACGAAGGGGCCCCCGGGCTGAGCACGATCATCGAGCAGATCGACCTCGTCAGCCGCATCGTGCGCCAGCTGCTCGACTTCTCCCGCGATCAACCCGCGCTCACGCAGCCCCTGGGCGCGCGCACGGTGGTCGAGGCGGTTCGGCTGTTGCTCGATCTCGAAGCCCAGCGCCGCAACGTCTCGCTCGTGCTCCAGCCCGGCGACGAGGTCGTGGTCTCGGCCGACCCCGATCAGCTGCAGCAGGTGCTCGTCAACCTCGTCATGAACGCGTTCGACGCCTCGAAGCCGGGTCAGGCGATCGAACTGTCGGTCGTGCGCCGCGCCGATCACGCCGAGTTCGAGGTGACCGATCATGGCGATGGCCTCGACGAGCAGGCGCAGCGCCGCATGTTCGACCCGTTCTGGACGACGAAGAAGCGAGGCCAGGGCACCGGTCTCGGGCTGACCGTGGTTGCGCAGATCGTTCGAAGTCACCATGGAACCGTGCGGGTGCGCAGCGCGCCAGGCGCAGGCACCTCGTTGATCGTCAGCTGGCCGCTGGCCGTGGAGTCGCGATGAAGAAGCAGAAGGTGATGGTGGTCGACGATCACCCCGAGATGGGGCTGCTGCTGGCCGACCCGCTGCGTGACGCGGACTACGAGGTGTCGTTGTGCAACGGTGGCGCGCAGGCGATCGCGGCGCTCTCTGCGGCTCCGCCCGATCTCGTGCTCACCGATCTGCGCATGAAAGACGTCGACGGCTTCGACGTGCTCGCGGCGGCCAGCCGCATCTCGCCGCCCGTGCCCGTGCTGGTGATGACCGCGTTCGGCGGCGTGGAGTCGGCCGTGGAGGCGATCAAACGTGGGGCCGCGCACTACTTCACCAAGCCCTTCGCCATCGACGAGGTGCTCGTCTTCGTTCGCCGCGCGCTCGACGAAGCGACCGTTCGGGCCGAGCACCGCGAGTTCAAACACCGCCTCGGGCTCCACCGCCTCGTCGGGCAGAGCCACACGATGCGGGCGCTCGAGCGCGCCCTGCCCCGTCTCGCGAACAGCGATGCGTCGGTGCTCATTCGTGGCGAGAGCGGCACGGGCAAGGAGTTGGTCGCGCGCAGCATTCACGAGCTCAGTCCGCGTTCGTCGCAGGCCTTCGTCGCGGTGAACTGCAGCGCGATTCCAGAGCACCTGCTCGAGAGCGAGCTCTTCGGCCACGCCCGGGGCGCCTTCACCGGAGCCGCCCAGGCCCGCCGCGGGCTCTTCGCGGAGGCCGATGGCGGCACCCTGTTTCTCGACGAGATCGGAGACATGCCGGTCGAGCTGCAGTCGCGGCTGCTCCGCGTGTTGCAAGACGGCGTGGTGCGCCCGGTCGGCGCCGATCAGTCGCGACCCACGAACGTGCGGGTGATCGCGGCCACCCACCAGAACCTCGAGGAACGCATCGCGAGCAACCAGTTCCGAGGAGATCTCTTCTATCGGCTCAACGTGTTGCGAGTGCAGGTGCCGGCGCTGCGGGAGCGCCTCGAAGACGTGCCGCTGCTGGTCGCCACGTTCCTCGCCGAGGTGCGCAGCCGCGCGCCACGAACCGTCGTGGAGCGCTTCTCGACGCCGGCCATGCACGCCCTGCAGCAGCGCACCTGGCCCGGGAACGTGCGCGAGCTGCAGAACCTCGTCGAGCGCGTTGCGGTGCTCGTCGACAAGCCCACCGTCGAGCTCGAAGACATTGAGCCCGATCTGCCGGCGAAGCTCGACGACGGCCTCAACCTGCAGACGGCGGTCGCGCGCCGGCTCACGCTGCGGCAGGTGGAGCAGGACTACATCGCGGCGGTCGTGAAGGCCTGCGGCGGCAACAAGACGCACGCCGCCGAGATCCTCGGCATCGACGTCTCCACGATTCACCGTCGCGGCCGGCGCACCGGAGCCGATGACGAGTGATGCAACGGTGAGCCCAGCGACCGTTGCGAAATGCGCGAGTCAGCCGGGAATCGCGGCGGGGCAAGGGTTGGCAGGCGGCTTGCTGAGCCGCGGAGCATGCTGCGAACGCGTCGGCCGCCGTCGTCACTGAGCGTGGTGCTGTGGGTGGGCGTGGTGACGTGGAACGCGATGGCCTGCCTCGACGAGGTGCCGGTCGCGCGCGTTCACGTCTCCCCCGCCGCGCCGATTCGAGTCGAGCTCTCGGAGCTGCGCCGGCCGCTGCTCGAGCGGCACTGGCCCGGAACGGTTCAGGTCGAGCCCGCCCTCAGCACGCGTATCGACGCGCCCATCGCTGGAGCCGTGGCGCAGGTGCTCGTGCGTTCTGGCGAGCGGGTGACGCCAGGCCAGAAGCTGTTCTCGGTTCGCGGACCGAGCGCACACACGCTGCAGGCGCGGGCGGCATCGGCACGGGCCCGGCTCGCGGTCGCGACCACCGAGCTGCGGCGCGCCGAGAGTCTGTTCGAGCACCGGGCGACGACGGCGCAGGCCATCGAGCGGGCGCGCGCCAGCTGCCGGCAGCTCGAGCTCGAGCGCGCCGCCGCCGATGCTGCGGTGCGCGCAATCGGCGCCCTCGACGAGTCGGGGCTGGCGTGGGCGCGCAGCACGATCGAAGGCACGGTGATCGAACTCTCGGCCCGGGCCGGGCAGCAGGTCGACCCGCGAAACGATCGCGCGCTCGTTCGGGTGGCCGATCTGAGCGCCGTGAGAATTGCCGTCGACGTGCCCCAGCACCTGGCCGCTGCGTTTCCCCAGACGCTGGCCACGGCGACGGCTCCATGCGGAACGGTTCGACTGGGAGCGCCGCAGGTGAGCGAGTGGGTCGATGCGCGAAAGGGCACGGTGACGCTGTGGTACCCCGCGAAGAACGCCGACCGCTGTCTGCGCGTGAATGCGTTCATCGACGTCACACCTGATGTCGATGGCGAGGTGACGGTCGTGCGAACCGAGGCGCTGGCTCGCGAGGGAGATCAGCACTTCCTCACGCTCGAAAGCGGTGAAGTCGTTCCGGTAACGACCGGTGTGTCACTCGATGGGTTGACCGAGGTGCAGCTCGAACCCGGCACGCGATATCGCCTCGACCCGTCCGAGCATGTGAGCCCGAGGCTCTCGCGCCGTTGACCTCGAACACAGCTTGCCTGCCCGATCGCATCGCGCAGTTCGCATTCTCAACTCCAGGAATTGCCCTCTCATTCATGCAAGTGACGACGACCTGAAGCCATGGTCGGAATCGCGCATGCGCTCACTGCTCGTCGTGGTTCTGCTGTTCAGCTGCGGTCGTACGCCAGCAGACGTCGACGCGACCGAGGGAGCGGTCGACGCAGGTGCCGCGGTGAACACGGCTCCAGTGCGCTGCTGGCCGACCGACACCAACACCAGCTACCGACTCTCGTGCAGTCCACAGTCCGAGCTGTGCGTGAACGACTACGCAGGGCTGTCGTCGTTCCCCAAGCCGAACTCGTGCCAGCCGCTGGTGCCCGCGTGCGTCACCGACAGAACGTGCGAGTGCGTGCTGGCGCACTTTCATTGCGGCAATTCGACGACCTGCTCGGTCTCGCCGACTGGTGTGCTTCGGGTCGTCTGTCGGCCTGACTGATCACGCTTCAACCGCGAACTCCCGTGTCTCGCTACTCGATGACACCGGCCCGCAGGTGGCCAGCGAGACCACCATCAGCGTTGAGCCCCTCGCACCGCATGGAGCCGAGTCGATCGAACCGCTCGCGAAAGCACCTGCCGCGCGGCCATAGCTCCGTTGGCGGAAGGCCCCACCGGTCCACGCCGCAGCTGAAGACGGCGCCGACCTCGTCGTAGCGCTCCACGGGAAGATCGGAGCCCACGCACCGCACACGCGAATCGCCCACAGGTACCTGTCGCGGAGCGCGCGTCTCTTCGCAGAAGACCCGCTGATCGATGGGCACGCGGCAGGTGCGCTCCGAGAGTTCCCTGCAGCGCGTCGACACCACGCGAGCGCCACCGCAGAACGAGGGTCGATCGCGTCGACGATCGAGCGAGATCACCTCGACCCCGCCGTCCATCACCCAGACGAACGAGTCGCCGTTCGGCCTGGTGGCGCCCCACCCGCCCGAGGCACGAACACCTTCGATGCAGTCGACGCCCGCGTCCCCCATGCAAATGACATGGCCCTCCTCTGCGAAGGCGAGCTCGGCGAACGCCATGCGCAGCGAACAGGGGCTGCACTCCTGCTCGTTCACCGTCCAACCCGAGACACCCGTTCGGGGCGCGCGAGCGAGCAGCGCGATCAGGGTCTCGCGTGAGACGCTGGTGGTGCTCCAGTCGAGCGGCACCAGCAACCACTCGGGCAGATCGAACTCGCCAGACTCGAGCGCCCGCCAGCGCGCGATCTCGTCGCCGTCAGCGAAGAAGAGTAGCGCGCGGCCCGGAACTCCGTGCTTCGTAGCTCGAGGCGGCTGCCCCTTCAGCGACGCCTTCACGACGAGCTGACCGTCGGCAGCAACCTCAGCCTCGACGATCGTGTCAGCCCTCGCGACCAGCGCCTCGACCGGCTCCCAGACGGGCCACCACCCAAGGCACGCTGCGAGGATGATCGACGGCAACCGCTACTCGGCGTTCCAATCGGAAGCGGGGAGGATCTTCCACCCCGTGTCGACCTTGCCCGCGCGGAAACGCACCACGCGAATCGGCCACTCCCGCGGCGTCTTCGCAGCGCCTTCCTTGCTCAGCACGACCCAGCGGTGCACCTCGATGGAGTACTTGCCCGAGCCGCCGGCCTTCGCCACCACCGCGCGCATCGGGTTCTTCGGGTGCCAGTAGACCTCTTTACCGACGCGCATCACGTACGAGAGCACCGGGTGCGCCTTCGTGAACGCCGCGGCCTTCTCACGCGTGGGGCCGAGCAGCTTCGTCGCGTCGGCCTGCGAGACCTCGGTCATCTTCAGATCGTCTCCGACCTGATCCATGCCCATGAGCTTCGTCAGCGCCGAGCGGCCGGCCTTGTCGAGATCGTTCATCGACTGCACCGCGTGCACGAGATCGGCCTCTTCCTTCTTCACCGGGTCTTTCGACTTGAACTCCCAGTTGTCGAGGCTGAAGAGCTGCGCGTTCATCGTGACCCCGCCGAGGAGCAGATCTTTGCCCGCCTCGTCGCCCGCGCCCGTCAGCGCGTTGAGGTAGGTCTCAGCCACCTTCTTCGCGTCAGCGTCGTCCTGCGCAGCAGCCACACCAGCGAACAGCGCCACACCCAGGGTCAGCAATCGGGACATGGGTGACGGTTGTAGCACCGCCACGGGAATGTCGGAGCCCCTTGCGGAGTTGCGCCGACTGCGTATTTCCAGCCCATGATCCACGCGCTCGTCGCCACCCTCGCCCTCGTCTCTGGTGATCTCGCCAGCCGCCGCAGCCCCGTGGTGCAGGTGGTCGAACAGGTCTCTCCGGCGGTCGTCTATGTCGGCACCGTGCAGGTCGTGGAGCGCAGCTTCCGCTCGCGCTCACTCTTCGACGACATGTTCTACGGCCCCAGCGAGGAGCGGCGCGCCGTCGAGGGCCTCGGCTCGGGCGTGATCGTCGACGCCTCGGGCATCGTCATCACCAACGATCACGTCATTCGTGGAGCCTCCGAGGTGCACGTGGTGCTCGCCGACGGCCGGCAGCTCGACGCCGAGGTGATCGGCGCAGACGCAGACGCCGATCTCGCCGTCTTGAAGATCGTCGGCAAGGGGCCCTTCCCCACCGCGAAGCTCGGCACCTCGTCCGACCTCATGATCGGCGAGACCACCATCGCCATCGGCAGCCCGCTCGGCCTCAAGAAGACCGTCACGGTGGGCGTCGTCTCGGCGCTCGGCCGAACGATTCGGAACGAGGGCCGCACCTTCAACGACTTCATTCAGACCGACGCGTCGATCAACCCGGGCAACTCGGGCGGCCCGTTGCTCAACATCGACGGCGAGATCATCGGCATCAACAGCGCGATCATCGCGAGCGCGCAGAACATCGGCTTCGCGATCCCCGCCGACAAGGTGCGCCGCATCGTCACCGAGCTCACCCAGTTCGGCAAAGTGCGGCCCGCGTGGGTCGGCATCGACGTGCAGGCGCTCACGCCCGAGCTCGGCCGGCAGCTGGGGTGGGATCGTACGTACGGCGCGGTCGTCACCAACGTCGAGGCGGGCAGCCCGTCCGAGAAGGCGGCGCTCCAGCGCGGAGACATCGTCACGCAGGTCGGCACCACCCAGGTCGAAGACGCCGATGACTTTCAGAGCCGCGTACGAGGGTTCACGGCGAAGTCGCCGATTCGCGTGCAGCTCTTCCGCGGCGGAAACGTGCTCGAGACGATCATCACGCCGGTCGAGTTCCCGGCCGAGCTCGTCGACTCCACCGTGTGGGAGCGCCTCGGCGTTCGGCTCAAGCCGATGGCGAACGTGGGCATGGTGATCGGCGCGGTGCGGCCGGGCTCGGTCTCGGCCCAGGTCGGTCTGCGCGCCGGAGACGTCATTCGCAAGGTGAACAACCGCGCGGTGCTGAACGCGAACGAGTACCGAGAAGCTGTGATTCAGGCCCGCGGCACCCGGAGCGTGCTGTTGCTCGTCGTGCGCGGGCAACGCGGCTACTACCTGACGCTCCCCTTCTGATGGCTCAGTGACTCGCCCAGAAGAAGGCGATGTCACCGCTTGGGCGAATGAGCAGATGCCCAGCGCCGATGTCACCCAGGTTCACGTCGAACGGCTGGTTGCACTCGAGCTGAAACAGCTGGCGGGTGAACGACAACGAGCACTCCTGCACGAACGTGGGAAAGCCGCCGAGCTTGTGCACGTTGCGCGCGGCCTTGCCTGAGGCCTTCGCCCAGGAGCGCCAGGTCGACACGCCGTCATCCTCCGCGCCCCGCAGCAGCACCTCGGTCACCTCACAGGCTTCGTGCTCGAGCTCCGCCCCGAGCGACTCGTCGAGCTCGGGAGGAAGCTCCTCGAACCGAGTCCACCCGATGATGTTGGTGCGCTGACCTCGACCCGCCGGCCCATCACGCAGCGCTCCAGCCGGAGCGTGTCTTCGTGCGAGCCACCCATCGAAGATACAGGCGGCGCTCGTCGCCTCCTCGTTCGACCACGACTCGCAGGTGAAGAGCTGCACGAGTTCCTTCGCGCGCAAGGCCTTGTCGGGCAGCCGTGAACGATCGAGCTCGAGCACCGCGTGGAGCGGTCGTTTGCACGACGGGCAGGCGGGCCAGCTCTCGTGCGGCAGCAACGTCATCGGCCCACGAACGCGCCCGTGCACGTCGACGCCCTCCCCGAAGGTCGGCGCCCAGGCTGGAGCCACCAGCGCCTCGAACTTCTTTCGCCAGGCTGCCGCCTTTCGGTCGACGTCGGAGTGCGGATCGTCGGCGACCGGAGCCAGGGCGCTGCTCTCGACGTAGCCCTTCTTCAGCACCTTGCGCACCTCGGCCTCGATGAAGGCGTCGCGTTCTCCGACTGACGTGAAGCTGCGGTTGCGCGCTCGGCCGCTCGCGCCCCACACCCCAGACGAGATCTCGACCTCGCCGGCCTCCCACGACACGTCCCAGAAGCGCTTCTTCCCTGCCTCCTCGATGACGAAGGTGCGCGTCGGCATGCGCTGACTCTGGCTCAACACGACGTGATTGTTGACCTGAGACCGTCACCGCCTACGGTCGGAACCATGCGGCCTGTCCGGTACCAGGTACTTGGGCCACTGCATGCGGGGGAAGGGTCTCGCGCGCAGCTGGGTCTCGCCGTCTTCGAAGACGGGCGGGCCGATCCGTGCGTGGTCGTCTTCGTGCCCGACGAGGCCGAGAAAGACGGCACCCTGCTCGCGAAGATTCGCCGCGAGACCGAGCACGCCGCCCAGCTCGATCACCCCAACATCGTGACCGTGTTCGGGTTCGCCGATCTCGAGCAGAAGCACGCCCGCGTCGTGGAGTTCGCCGACGGTGAGTCGCTGCGCCGGGTGCTGAACCTGGCGAAGACCGTTCCTCCGCGCATCGCGACCCGCATCATCATCGACGCGTGCACCGGCGTTCACTACGCGCACCTCGCGGGCAACGACGACGGCACCGCGCTCGTGCACGGAGACGTTCGCCCCGAGACCCTGCTCATCTCGTTCGCGGGCATCACCAAGGTGACCGGCTACGGCGCCCTCGCCTTCGCGCCGAGGGAGATCGGTGGCCAGCGCGTGAAGGGCCGCCGCGTTCACTCCTCGCCCGAGCAGATCATCGGCGGGCGTGACGCCATCACCATTCCGAGCGACGTCTACCTGCTGGGCCTCTCGTTCTACGAGCTGCTCACCGGCGTCGTGCCGTGGGCCGATCAGGGCGAAGGGTTCGATCAGGCCGTGCTGGCCTACCCACTGCCGCCCGCGACGCCGGGCGCGATTCCCGACGCGCTGTGGCCGATCATCGAGAAGGCCTGCCAGAAGAAGGCTTCGCAGCGCTTCGCCACGCCGCTCGCCATGCGCGAGGCCATCGAGGCCGCGGTCGGCTCGGACATCGCGACCGTCGAAGAGCTCTCGAAGTTTCTCGACTCGCTCTTCCCCGGCAACGGTGAGATTCGCGCCGAGCGCAAGCGCACCATCGACGCCGGCATCGCCGAGTTCGCGCGTAAGCAGTGGGCCAAGCGCGACACCAAGCAGATCCCCGTCGTGCAGGTGCCGGTGTCGGGGCCGCAGCCGGTGGTGCACGCCTCGGGCCCCTACGAGCCGATCGACCCCGTCTCGGAGCCCGTACGCGCGATTCCGCCACCGCCGCCGCCGCCGTCCGGGGCGTATGCCGCCCTGCCGCCGAAGCCGAAGCCACCTCCGCCCGCAAAGCCCCCACCGCAGGCCCCGCGCCCCGTCGAGCCCGATGATGATGACGAGCCCCGGCGCGAGAGTTCGTCGATGCCGTGGGTGATCTTCCTGCTCGTGATCGTGGTCGCCGCCAGCGGCTACTTCGCCTGGTCGCGCGCCAACGCTCCGTTCGAGCCCGCCCGCCAGGATCCCATCGTCGACGCCGACCCAACGCCCGTGCGAACCCTCGAGGTCGATGCCGGAGCACCCGCGCCCGTCACGGCCGTCGATGCGGGTGAAGACGCGGGGGCCCAGCCCATCGACGCCGGCGTGGTTGCGCCTCCGCCGCCCGTCGATGCCGGCCCTGCCCTGCCGGCTGAGCTCGCGGTCACCATCGACGCCAACCCGAACGTCGAGCTGTCGATCGACGGCACCGTCGTCGGAAGAACGCCCTGGAGCGGCTCGTTGGCCATGGGGCCGCACAAGCTCAAGCTCGAGAACAAAGACCTGCTGATCAACTCGGGGCGAACGATCACCGTTCAAGGCGATCAAGCGATCACCCAGACGTACACGTTCACGAAGGGCGCCGTGGCCGTGACCGCGCCCGCGGGTGCGACGATCTTCATCGACGGCAAGAAGCAGGGCGTCGCCCCGCTGCCCGGCGAGCTGCAGATCTACGAGGGCTTCCACCGCATTCTCGTGAAGGTCGGCCAGGCCCAGTGGACCGAGACGTTCACCCTCTTCGAAGGCCAGCGGGTGAACTTCAACGTCGAGCTCGAATGATCTCGACCCTGCTCCTCCAGGTCGCCCTGGCGGCGCCCCTGTCGACCGAGCAGATGGCACGCGCCGAGCCGCAGACGCTCACCGCCGAGCTCAAACGCGTCGACGAGGCTTTGCTCAAGGTGCAACCAGTACCGGCAGGGCAGGTCTTCTCGAAGGCGGGCGAACGCGGTGGCATCTTCCTCGCGGTCGGCATGATCCCCGGGTTGGCGGTGGGCCTGCTGCTCTCGAGCGGCGGCAGCATCGGCACCAACGACAAGCTCGCCGTGGCCCTCGGAACGCCGGTGCTGGTCGCCGCAGGTGTCGGCCTCGTCGCCTTCATCGGCTCGTTGCTCGAGTACGTCTTCGTCGAAGGCCCCGAGCGAACCTCGGAGCGGGAGCGCCTCACCGCGTATCGCCTCGAGCTGCAGCGTCGGCTCTCGCCATCAGCCGCGCCTTGAGCGTCTCTTCGTCTGCCCCGAGCCGGGCGAAGCTGTGGGGAAACGCGAGCGCGAGGTCGAGCAGCACGTCGAACACGACCTCCTCCCGAAGCGCGGCGACGTCGGTGCCGACCTTCGATCTCGCGCTGGCGAGCCGCCCGGGCGTGAAGCAGCGCTGCGCGTGCTCCCAGAGCGACTCGAGCCCAAGCCCTCCCACGTCGTGAAACGGCGCCGACTCGTCGAAGCGGCCCTCGCTGAACTCGGCGATCTTTCGCTTCAACGGCGCAGGGTCGTTCACGCTCCGAGCGGCCAGCGGCTTGATCACCAGCCCTTCGGCGACGTTGTCGGTGAGCGGCGGCAAGCCGAGCGCGGCTGGAATTCGAGTGGGAGCGCGGGTGGGCAGCGCCTCGAGGTCGGCGAGGGTGCCCCTGGCGATGAACGGAACGCGCAGCACGCCAGCGGCAGCTGCGAGGCGATCGACCGCCTCGTGCGCGAGAAACGAGGTGCCCACGCGAACGTCGAAGAGCGCCCAGTGAAGCTGTGGTGAGTACCAGACGCCGGTCTGCACGGCCTGAAGGCCGGGAATCGGGGCGACCTCGGGGTGCGGGTAGGCGCCGCCGAAGAGCTCTCCGTAGAGAATCGCGTCTTCGCCGAGTGCCGCGCGAATGGTCAGCGCCGACTCGGTGAGTGACGCGCGCAACAGCTGCCAGCCGAAGAACGGCTCATCGTCGGCCAGCCACGCCTTGCGCTTCCCAAACCGCACCGCCCTGCCCGCCTCGATGACGAGCTGGGCGCCGTGCACCTTCTCGGAGGCAATCGACGCCCCGACGACGGTGCCGCCGGGCCGGGTACCGATTCGGGGGAAGGAGGGAAAGCCCATTCGCCCCCGACGGCGCGATCACCTCGAGCTGACTTACCGCTTGGCCTTGATGAGCGTGAAGAGCGGGCGCACGCGGGGCGCGAAGGCCTTGAAGAAGTCGCCTTCGGCGCCCTCCATCATGCGGTCGAAGCCGGCCAGCCACGCGTCGGCGCGCGCCGGAGCCACGAAGATGCCGATGCGCGTGAACGAGAGCAGCACGCCCAGCGCCGCCAGCTTGTTCTTGTAGAGCGCCTCGGGCTTGGGGCTGCCAGCGAAGAACTTGTCGAGCAGCACCGAGAGCTCTTCAGCGCGGTTCTCGATCACGCCCTTCACCTCGGGCAGCTCGAACAACGGCGCCACGAAGTAGCCATCACACGTCGAGCCCAGAATCGCGGTGTGCTCGGCGGGCCGGCTGTTGCGGCGGGCGTACTCGGTGGGGCGCTGGGCGAGGCCCACGAGCTCCTGGAAGAGGGGCTTGGGCAGCTTGATGAGCTCGGCCGACTTGCGCTCGATGCCCTTGGCGAACGCCTTCGCGTCAGCCTGGCCGAACCACAGCCGCAGACCCCACGAGGCGAGCAACGGCATCGTCTCCTTCGCGGGAGAGATCTTCACCAACGTGCCAACCACGTCGACCGTCGCATCGTTGTCCCACAGCCCGCTGCCCCAGGTACTCATCGTTCCAATCTCTTTCCTGCGCCCATCAGGGACGCCACCTGCGTGATGAAGCCGTTCCGTACGGCCCAAAGCCGCCGACCTCGAGAGGAGGGAGTTGCTCGAGAGACTCGCTCCCTCGACGCAGCAACGCCCTGCCCTCGTTCGTCAGGCGGTACATGTAGCGCCGATACGGGTGGCCGTCGTGTTCCGTGACGTTTTGCTGTTCGACCGCCCGGATTCCCGCCCAGCGCGCCCAGGTCTGCAGACGCTCGTCGAACAGCCAGTCGCCCCAGAGCATCGCGTGCTCGTGGTGGCCCAGGGCCGTCAGGAGCACGTCGTGGGTCGTTGCGCTGGAACGGGTGGGGAGCGCCTCGAGGATGCGCCTGTCGAAGGTGCTGGGCATGAACCGGCCTCGGCGCTCGCGTGGCCAGAAGTCGGTCAGGCCGGTTGGGAGGGCGCCCAGCCAACCGTCCCGCGCAGGCCACGTCGGGAACCGCACGGGTCTGGGCACTTGCCCCGTCCACCAGCGGCTCCAGTTCCGGGCGAGCGCCTTGCGCTGTGCCTGGGGGAGTTCGCGCAGCCGCGGCGCTCGAGCGATCACCTCTTCGCGCACGAACGCGTACGCCAGCCACTCCAGGCGAGAGGTGCGATCCTCCATCGGGACCACGGCGATCGCCCGCGCTGACGCGAAGGCACTGCAGACCCACCAGAGGTGAAAGCGAGCCCACGCTCCGGAGCCGGCCCAGAAGACGACGGACTGCTCTGCCGGCGGTTGGGGCAAAGACATCGGCCACGGCGGCGGGCGGTGTTCCATCGGCCACGAACGAACCCCCAGCGCGGCCAGACACGTTGGTCCGATGTGCAGGGCCCCTGCCCAGCGCTCGGGCAGTCTCAGTTGCTCCGGCGGAGGCCCGATTCGCACCGCGTCGATGACCGGCCAGGACGACGACCGGAACTTCATCAGCCCGCTCGCGCCGCCTGACGTGCCTTGATGAGGGTGTCGTAGCTGCGCGACACCCCCTGGCTCACGATCAGCAGCTCTCCGATGTCGGGCGGCGTCATCTGATCGGGCCCGTTGTCGACGTAGAGAATGTGCACCGGCTTGCCGCGCACGAGCAGCGGCATCATCACTGCCGTCGTCGGGTAGCCGCCGCCGAGCATCTTGTAGAAGACCGCCATACCCGGCGTGCGCTTCATGGGCCCGATGAAGTGACTGCGCAGATCGCGCACCATCTTCACCGAGTTGTCCTCCTTCAACGACAGGCCGATGCGCTGCACGCCCTGCTGGGTGACGCCCTTGCCGATGCCTTGCCAGCCCGTGACGAGATCGCCGCGAACCGAGAGCAGCAGCGCGCGCTTGAACTTGCCCTTCGCGAACCGCAGCACCGTGCGGGCGATGTCTTCGCGGTCCTGGCTGGCCTGCAGCAGCTTCTGGGCTTCGGCGAAGTTGACGGCGGGCAGCTCGGGCTTCGGCACCACGAGCGGTGGTGGCGGCTTCACCAGCGCAGGCAGCTGCTCGGTCGGAGCCTCGATGATCTCGCCGCCGATCACCGGCACTTCGTCCTCGATGACCGCCCCTTCGAGCACCTCTTCTTCGACCGCCGAGGCCTGCGCGTAGAGCGACGCGAAGTCACCCTCGTTGATGAGGTCGTCGACCTCGGCGAGCTTCGGATCGCCGGCGTTCTGGGCCTTCGTCGGCCGCAGGGTGTTCATGTCGATCGGCCGCATGGGCCGAAACGCCTTCGCGTACTTCCGCAACAGCTGCGTCATGCGGAACTCGGGGATCACCACCTGCACCACGCGCTTGCCCGACTTGAACCCGAGCGCGTCGATGGCCGCGAGCTGCTGCTTGGGGTGCATGATCGCGAGCGTCAGCTTCGTCGCGTCGACGCGCATCGGCATCACGTCTTTGTCGTCGTAGAAGGCGAGCTCGGTCACGGCGATCGCCGCGGGGTCGGGCACCATCTCGCCCGACGCGAAGGGAATATTGTGCTGGCGGCCCAACACGCGGGCGAGATCGGCCTCCTTCACGAAGCCGAGCTCGACGAGGTTGGTGCCGAGGCGGCCGCCGTAGACGACCTGCGTCTCGAGCCCCTCCTCGAGCTGCGCCTGGGTGATGAGCTTCTCTTCCAACAGCAGGCTTCCAAGTCGTGGCACGGCGCGGAAGATACACCCGACGTCACGCTTGTGCGGAGGCGATCGGAGATCCACGCTGCGTCATGCCCCGTTGGGTCGAACGATCACGTCCGCTGACTGGTGATGAGCGTCATCAACTCGAGCTCTGCCGAACCGTCGGCCGGGAGTTGATGACCGGGGAGCCGCCCACGATGGTGCCGCTGCTGCTGATGTTCGGCACCGATCGGGTGCACCCCGAGCACGTGATCGCCCTCCCCGATGCCGAGGCGGCGCCACGAACGCCGACGGCGCAGCACCTGAAAGAGCGCCTGCCGCGAACGTGGGCCCTGCTTCGTGCAGGCGAACACGAGGGCAAGCAGGGCCTGCTCGTCGATCTCGGCGATCGGCAGACGGCGTTCGTCGTGCTGCTGGTGGGCGACGCAGAGCCGATCCTCCTCGATCAGCTGGTGAGTCCGCTGCGCATCGACCCCACCGACGCCGAACTCGACGCCATCGACGACGTGGTGACGCGGGCGAAGGAGTTGCCGCCGGGCACCGTGCTCGCCATCGACGACGCGACTGGGCGCGAGACCCGCTTCGAGCCGAAGGCCGACACGCGCTCCCTGGGCCACCTGATGGACGAGGTGCAGCACACCCTGATGGAGAGCGCGACGCACTTTCGTCTCTGCGGCGTCGGCGAACGGGGCGATCTGCTCGCGGGCGTCACCTCCGCAGGCCGCACCTGCACGTTCACGGTACGCGGCGGCGAGAAGGTGCTGCTCCATGCCCCTTCCCTCGGGGAAGACTGACCGCGGGGCTTGCAGGCGAGCCGTGGTGGCAGCTAATGGCCCACCCGCCGTCCCACCCAGTACCCGTCGAGGAAATACGCATGTCATTGATCGTCATCACCGTCCTCCTGGCCATCGCGCTGATCGCCAGTCTGGCCTTCAACATGGGCTTCTTCGGAGCGAAGGCCGCTCCCGCGAAGTCGAGCTCCAACGAGGCCGCGCCCCGCAACGACCGTCGTGACGACGACAGCGCCGCCCGCGCCAGCAAGCTCGAGAGCGAGCTCGACAAGAAGAAGAAGGAGCTCGACGAGGTGAAGAAGGCGCAGTCCGAGCTGAAGGACGAGCTCAAGGCCGCGAAGAAGAAGCTCTTCGACCAGCGCGAGACCGAGAAGGCCGGAGACGATCTCGTCAAGGCCCGCGCCGAGGTCGAGCGCCAGGCGTCGATTCAGCTCGAGTCGACCCGTCAGGAGCTCTCGAACGCCCTCGCCGAGGTGCAGCGCCTGAAGAACGAGGCCGATCAGCGCGGGAAGAAGCGCGCCGAGCAGCCGAAGCCCGCAGAGGCCGTCGAGGCGAAGGCTGAAGAGAAGCGTGAGCCGCCTCCGCCCGTGCAGCGCGTGATTCGCGAGCTGTCCGAGGCCGAGAAGGAGAAGATGAACCGCCTCGAGCAGCAGTCGGCCCAGGACAAGAAGAAGGCGATCGAGCTGGCCGCCGAGCTCCGCAACGTGAAGGCCCGCATCGAGCGCGAGAAGCGTGAAGCCCGCCGCGTGTACGAAGAAGGCAAGCTCGCCCGCGACAAGTTCCGCGCCGTCGAGATTCGCCTGAACCGCACCCTGCTCGAGAGCGATCTGCTCAAGCGCGCCATCTCTGACCTCGAGAAGAAGACCGGCACCAAGGCCGAGAAGGTCACCCTCACCGCCGAAGAGCTCGCGGCCAGCGATCAGACGATGCGCGAGAAGCACAACGCCGAAGACAAGGCGTCGGAAGAGGCGATGGCCAAGCTCGAGGCCGCCGAGGCCACCAACCTCGAGGCGCCGGCTGCCGATGCCGCGACCGCGACCGGCCCCGTGACGCCGTCGACCGAGACGCCCGCGCCGACCACCACGCCGACGGCGTGATTGCCGACCTTGAAGCAACGCTTGCGCAGGTGAGGAATCACCTCGGAGAGGCGTTGCCCTCCCAAATCACCGAGCAACAGGCGCTTCGCGATTTGGTGACAGTGGGGTTTTGGAGTTCGCTGGAGCGATACGAGGGCCGGTCGACCCAAGGTCGGCTGCTCGTTTCCCCCAGCGGATTTGATCGCGCGTCGGTCCCACTCGCCAACCTCAACGCACCGCTCCCGCTCACTCCAGAGTTGGTGAAGAAGCTGAGTGCAGCCTCTCGCGAACGAGGCGCAAGCATCCTCGTAGACCGCCTAGGTGAAACTTGGATGGCGCGGGGATTGGGCTTTCCGAGCGTGCAGTATGGACTCTGGGTTTCGTGGAGCAGACCGGGAGTGATTCGGCTGGGCTATTTCAAGTCGGCATTGGCCGTTGTTCATGAAGGAACGGCTTTCTTCTTGGGTGAAGAGAGCATGTTCCCCGTCACAGAAATCGCGGAGCGGCTGGGTCCCAAGAAGAACGATTTCCAAACTGCACAGGCGATTCGCCAGGTGCTGACAGAAATGAGGACTGGCCACGGCGGAACTCTTCTCGTCTTGCCGAACAGAAGCTACGCGAAGGACGCCTTTTCGGAATCGTTCCTAAGCGGACCTCAAGGCGACCAGCTTGAGTTATTGGCGAATCAACTCGCGATGCGAGTCGGCGGGGTAAACACGCCGGTAGTCACTGTCGCACTTGCGCATCTTGCAAATCACGATGGCGCGTTGGTGATTACCAAGGGGCTGGGTCTGGTATCAGCGGGATCGAAGATCGCGGTCGAAGATTCGCCACCGACCGTTCTTCAGATGATCCCGACCAATCCCGTCCAGAAAAAACTGGTTCCTCCAGCTGAACTGGGTGGCACTCGCCATCAGTCTGCATGTCGCTTCGTGTGGAAGTACCGGGAAGCGGTTGCATTCGTCGTGTCGAGCGACGGACCAGTCACCGTGATGCACTTCGATGGGGAGCAGGTTGTGGCGACCAAGCACTTCGAATGGCTGCTCGACTCAGAAACGGTCACCTAGCGGCGCAAGGACTCGACGAACCCCAGGCCGGTCTCGAGCGCCGCCAACCGCTGGGCGGAGAGCGCGCCGACTCGGACGCCCAGTCGAGCGAGCGGAACCGTGAGCGCGTGCGCGACGATCACGCTCTGCTTCGGCAAGCCTCCCTCACCTGCCTCGAGCAACACGTTCCCCGGCGCTTTGGCCCGGTGCAGGTTCGAGGTCACCATCGCCACGATCGCGGTCGCCTCGTCGAGTGCGATCACCACGTGAGGGTGCGAGATGTCAGGCGCCTCGGCGACGAGCCAGACGACGTCTCCCCGCTGAATCACTTCGCCTCGACCGCTTCGCGCACTTTGCGCTCGAGCTCCGAGGGCGACACGATGCCGCTGTACGCCGCGATCACCTGGCCCGATCGATCGAACAACACCCGGGCCGGCAGTTCGCGAATCGGCCCGAACGGCGTCTGGCCACTGCGCAGGCGATCGTCTCCGACCAGCACCGGGTAGCGCAGCTTGTACTCTTCGGCGAACGGCTCGAGCATTCGCCGCCCGTCGAGATCCATTCCCACCAGCACCTGCTTGAAGCCCTTCGACCCGAAGTCGCGCTCGAGCTTGTCGAGCGTGGCGAGATCGGTGAGGCACGGGAAACACCAGGTCGCGATGAAGGTGACCAGCACCACGTTGCCGTTGAGCGCCGCGCGATCGAACCAGACGGTGCCGACCACGTCTTGCGGCAGCGTTCCGACGAAGACGTCACGATGAGGCAGGCCAGTGCCGGTGTGCGCGCAGCCAGAGAGCAACAGCAGCAGCGCCCAGCGCTTCACACCTGCCCCGAGTCGACCGCCTTCTGGCAGTTCCGGCACAGGCCGTAGAGCTCCATCTTGTGGGAGGTCACGCGAAACCCGTGCTTCTTCGCGACGAGATCCTGCAGCTGCTCGATGCGATCGTTCTCGAACTCGATGATCGTTCCACAGCGGGTGCAGATCAGGTGATCGTGGTGTTCACGCCCAATCGCGGGCTCGTACCGCGTCTGGCCGTCTCCGAAGTTCTGCGCATGCGCCAACCCGCTCTCGGCGAGCAGCTTCATCGTTCGGTACACCGTCGCGACCGAGACGCGCCGATCGTGCTCACGCACGCGAGCCCACAGCTGCTCGACCGAGAAGTGGCCATCGAGTTGGAAGAAGGTCTCGAGGATCAGGTGACGCTGGCGCGTCGACTTGAGCCCCTTCTCCTTCATGAAGCGCTCGATGATGGCCTGCCGTCCAGCGCGGTCCGGCATCGTCATGGGAAGCGTTCCTTCCACTTCGCGCGCTCGGTCCCGAGATCGGTTCCGCCGTTGAGCCGAACCAGCGCAGCGTGCGCCGAGCCACGAACCACCTCGGAGGGATCGTCGAGCAGGTCGACCAGCTTCGGGGCGTCGGCGGTCGACTGCCGGTAGCCGATGACCTCGGCGGCCAGCGCACGAACCCGGGTGTCGCGATCGGAGAGCAGCGTCGACGGGGTCAGCACCTCGGCTGGCGCCACCACCTGCGGCAACAGCAGCAGCATGAAGAACATCGCCGCGACGCCGATCTGCGAGAACGCCTTGAAGGCCGAGTACCGCTTGGCCGCGACCAGCGACAACCGGTAGGCCGCGAAACCGATCGCGAAGGCGAGAAACGCCCACGGAGCCACCCGACTGACCGGCTCCGGTGCGTTCGACGTGCGCTGGGCCCAGAACGCCAGCAGGGCAGACCCCACCAGCAGCGCATAGAGAATCAGCGGCAGAATGGGCCGAACCTTCATGCCAGCGACGTTGGGTTCTTCGCTGGTCGGTGGTGTGAGCGGTTGAGCGTTCATTGACACCTTGTGGTGGAGGCTTATAGCCACCCGCGAACCAAAGGGCAGGCATGAGTGGCTGGAAACGAAAGCGGCACCCGGACGATGTACCGACGCCAATCGCCGTGGCGGTGGCTGATTTTTGTCGACGGGCCAAGGCGCCCGCCTCTCCGGCGATCGTCCGCGAGGCGCTCGCGCTGCTGACCGACGAGCAGGACGCGCGGGTTCGCAGCATCACCGACGCCGAACCGAAGGCGATTCCCCTCGGGCCGTTCGCGGTCGTCGATCTCGTGAAGGGCACGCCGGTGAGCACCGCCGCCGAGCGTCAGAGCTCGGGCTATTACGAGATGGCGCGCGTCGCCGCGGAACACGATGACGTGGTCGAGGAGCCGTCGGGGCCTGTGAAAGCAGCCCCCGCTCCGAGGCCGTCTGCGCCGAAACGCGCCGCGAAGGAGCCCCGCGAGCGGAAGGTTCGTCTCAGCGTCGCCGAGCGCATCGCGCCGAAGAAGCGGGTGCCCGGCCAGCAACTGGCGCGGCCCCGCCCACAGCAGCCCCTCCCCGGCACCGCGTTTCTTCCGAAGCGGAACCTGCCCGCCCCGCGTGGCCGGTACACGCGGCTCGACTCGTCACGCAGCACCTACGAGGCGTTGCTCAAGGTCGAGTCGAGAGACGCGCTCACCGCGATCGTCGAGCAGTCGGCCACGCGGTTCCACGTCTTCCAGACGCTCGAGACGGGCTATTCCGGGCGGGCGGGCGCGCCGCTCACCATCGCCGACGTCGAAGGCGCCCTCACCCGCCACGGCCTGCTCGACGTCATCGCGAAGAAAGAGCGCGAGAAGATTCTCGCGGCCCTCACCGAAGCCCGCGGCTCCGCGCCCATCGCGGCCAAAGAACTCGGCATCAAGATCGGTGAGATCGACGCTCTCGTTCAAGACCTGCGCCTCAAGCGCGAAGCCGCCCAGATCAAGGAGCGCTTCGTTCGTGAAGCGCTCGACCCGGCCAACCTCTCGCTGCGCCTCACCCTGCTCGGCCGCCAGCGCTACCTGGCCGATCTCCAGATGGAGAAGCGCTTCACCGATGCCTTGACCCGCGACGTGACGAAGCTGCTCGACGACTCCGCCGAGGCGGCCACCACCGTGCACGAGCTGGTCATGCTCACCGCGAAGAAACACGCCCTGGTGCCCGACTTGTTGAACCGCGCGGTCGACCGTCTGGGTCTCACGCGCCGCTACACGAGGTAACTCCCGCCATGCCCATCTACGAATACCGATGCCAGAAGTGCGGTCACGATCTCGAGGTCATGCAGAAGATCTCTGACCCTGCCCCGGTGAAGTGCCCGTCATGCGGCGCTGACAACAGCTTCGAGCGGCTCGTCAGCCGAACCAGTTTTCAGTTGAAGGGCGGCGGCTGGTACTCCGATCTCTACTCGTCGAAGAAGGACGGGAGCGGCGGCGGTGGCTCATCGTCGTCCTCGTCTTCGTCCTCCTCCTCGAGCGCTTCGACGTCGACCGCGGCGGCGCCCGCGTCAGGCACGTCGGGCAGCTCCACTGGCAGCGGTTCGTCCGGTGGTTCATCGGGCAGCGGTGGGTCGACGCCTCCTGCCTCGAGCGCGGCGTGAAACCGCTGCTCCCCGGCGTGTTGGCGTTGCTCGGCGCGTGCGCGACGTCGCAGGTCTTCGTCCCGCCCGATCAGGCGTCGGCGCTCCAGCGCTCGTACACGGGCGAAGAGCGCTTCATGCGCATCGCCTTCTACGGCACGCCGTTCTTCGGTGACTCGACGAAGAAGCTGCTCTCGCCCGTCAGCCCCGATCAGCTGCGCCTGCTCAACAACCCCGACGGGTCGGCCGTCAGCCCCGGCCCTTCGGAGCGCGTCTTCGCGCCCGGCACGCCCGTTCGCATTCTGAAGGTGGAGTTCCCGACCGCCTACGCGATGAGCGAGCGCGTGCTGTACACGCCCCGCACCCTCGCCTGGGTGTACCTCGACGTCGCCGGAGCCGCGAAGCAGAGCCCGCCGTACGTGCTGGTGCTTCGCCCCGGCCTCAAAGACGAGAACGAAGTGAAGACCGAGGTCGATCGCTACCTTTCGAAGGACGATCCCAAGCCGATGCTCGAGGCCTTCAGCGAGGCAGTGCGCGCGGCCATCGGCGAGAAGAAGGCGATCGTCGACATGCCGGCCGACGCCCTCGAGATGGCGTGGGGCTACCCCGAACGGAAGAAGTTCGAGCTCGACGGCAACGTGAAGCAGGAGACCTGGAGCTACGCCGACGGCAAGCGCCTGGCCGTTCTGCGCGACGGCCGTGTGACGCTGCTGAAGTGACTGAGGAGCACGCCCGGCGGGACTCGAACCCACGACCCCCGGCTTAGAAGGCCGGTGCTCTATCCAGCTGAGCTACGGGCGCTTACCTGCTGAACCAGAACTTCGAGTCGGGGTGGCCGGATTCGAACCGACGACCTTCTGCGCCCAAGGCAGACGCGCTACCAGACTGCGCTACACCCCGTGATGTGGGCGGGCCTTCTGGCCCACCTGCCCGTGACGCGCAAGCATTGGAATCGCTGACCTGACTGTCATCAACGTCAGTCGTCGCGGGGACTTGTGTGAGACGCCGTCTTTGACCAAGTTCGCAAAAGCATGCGTTGTGGCCGGGCCGGCCCTCTTGCAACGTACGCTGGTGATGCCGATGCCCCTGCCTCGAGTTGCTGGAGCGGTGCTCGTTCTGGCCGTGCTGTGTGGCTGTCCGAAGCCCGTCGATCCACCTCCGGTCGAAGAGATTCCGCCACCGATGGCGGAGTGTGACGGCGTGGCCGATCGCGTGCCCATGCGGCTGCTCACGCGCGCGGAGTACGACTACACGATCGCCGACCTGCTCGGTGACGACACCAACCCCTCGAAGGACTTCCCGCGCGAGCCGATCGTTCATGGCTTCGACAACGACGCGAAGTCGCTGATCGTCAACGACGAGAACGTGACGCGGTACCTCGAGTCGGCCGAGAAGATCGCCGCGGGCGTGATGGCCACCCGCAAGAGCCGCGTGGTGCCGTGTCAGACCACCGACTCGGCGTGCGCCGACGCCTTCATCACCACGACCGGGAGACGCCTCTTCCGCCGCACCCTCACCGTCGAGGAGCGCGCTTCGTTCAAGGTGTTCTTCAATCAGGTGCAGGGTTCGCAGGGCGCCACGTTCGACACCGCCGTCGAGTGGACGCTCCAGGTGATGCTGCAGTCTCCCCAGTTCTTGTACCGGTTCGAAGAAGGCGCCGTGCCGCCCAGCAAGTGGGACATGCGCACGCCGCTCCTCGGGCCCGAGCTCGCGTCACGACTCTCGTACCTGCTGTGGGCCTCAGCGCCCGACGACGCGCTGCTCGACGCTGCCGAGAACGGAACGCTCGCTGACCCGGCCGTGCTCGAGGCGCAGGCGCGCCGCATGGTGGCCGACCCCAAGGCGATGCGCGGCCGCATGCGCTTCCTCTCGTTGTGGCTGCGCACCGAAGACATTCCGCGGCTCAGCAAAGATCCCGCGAACTACCCGGGCTTCACGCCTCAGCTCGCCGCCGCCTGGGAGCAGTCGCTCAACCTGTTCCTGCGCGACATCATGACGAACGAGGGCACGCTCAAGGCGCTGCTGACCAGCGACCGCCTGTACGTGAACAACCTCATGGAGAACTACGCAAACCGCAGCGGCCTCAACGCCGACTTCACGGCCGTGTCGATGCCGCCGTCGCAGCGGCTGGGTCTGCTCACGCAGCCAGGTCTGCTCGCGCGGCTCGCCTCGCCCGATCAGTCCTCCCCCATTCGCCGCGGGATCTTCGTGCTCGACAAGGTGATGTGTCAGCCGCCTCCCCCGCCGCCCGTGGGCTTCAACCCGGTCGCGCCCGCTCCGAACACGGGCCAGACCACGCGTGAGCGCTTCAAGCAGCACTCGGCCGATCCGAACTGTTCGGGCTGCCACACCCTGATCGATCCCGTCGGGTTCGGCTTCGAGAACTACGACGCCGTTGGCGCCTACCGCACCACGGAGAACGGCCACACCATCGACGCGAAGGGCCAGGTCTTCTCGAAGACCGACGACACGCTCTCGGGGCCCTTCGACGGCATCGTCGAGCTCTCCCGCAAGCTGTCGCAGTCGAGGCAGGTGCACGACTGCGTGGCCGCCGAATGGATGCGCTTCGGCATGGGCCGCGGCTTGATGGCCGGTGACGCGTGCAGCCTCAAGCAGGTGCAGGACAAGTTCATGACGTCGCAGGGCCGGTTCGACGACTTGCTGGTGGCCATCATCATGAGTGACACGTTCCGCACGCGTCCGGCGGGGGTTGCGCGATGAAGCGCCTCAACCGACGCACCGTTCTCAAGGGCGCTGGCGGCATTCTCGTCGCCCTGCCCTTGCTGCCCGACGAGGCGCGCGCCGACGGTGGCGCCGTGCCCAAGCGCTTCATCGGCTCGTACGTGCCCAACGGCGTCTTCACGCCGCAGTGGTTCCCGACTGCGGGCGCCAACGAGCAGACGTTCACGCTCGGGGCGATTCACCAGCCGCTCGCGCCCTACAAGGACAAGTGCCTGTTCGTGCAGGGCATCGACATGAACGTGGCCATTCAAGGCACGGGCGAGATGCACCAGCGCGGCCTTGGAGCGCTGCTCACCGGCGCGAAGCTGAACAGCGGCACCTTCATCGGCAACGACGGCAGCTCGGCCGGCTGGGCGAAGGGCAAGTCGATCGATCAAGAGCTCGTCGCGATGATCGGCCAGACGTCGGTGCCCAGCCTGCAGCTCGGCGTCAACGCCCAGGAGCGCGATGTCTCGGGCGTGATGAGCTACGGCGGCGACGCGCAGCCGCTGCTCCCGCAGAACGACCCCGCGGTCACCTTCCGCAACCTGTTCTCGGGCACGACCGGTGGCCCGATGCTCGACGAGGTGCAGAAGCGGCGGAAGTCGGTGCTCGACGCGGTGCTCGATCAGATCGCCGTCGTGAAGCGCCGCATGGGCACCGTCGATCAGGCTCGCCTCGACGCGCACTTCACCAAGGTGCGTGAGCTCGAGACGCGCGTGACGGCGCTCCCACCCGGGGCGTGCCCGACGCCGATGGCGCCTGGCGCGATCGACCCGCTCCAGGAAGCGAAGATGCCCGAGGTCGCGAAGCTCCAGCTCGATCTGCTGCTGCTCGCGTTCCAGTGCGATCTCACCCGCGTGGCGACGATCATGTGGAGCGACGCGAAGAACCACCGCGGCATGTCGTTCCTCGGCATCAACTCGTCGATTCACAACATCACGCACTACGGCGACGGAGACATGGGCCGCCTGAAGCTGATCGATCGTGATCGATGGCAGATGCAGCAGTTCGCCTACATTCTCGAGGGCCTCAAGAACATCACCGACCCGAACGGCACCACGCTGCTCGACAACACGCTCGTGTTCCAGGGCAGTGACGTGTCGCGCGGCAACGTGCACTCGCACGACGACATGCCGCACCTGCTCGCTGGTGGCGCGGGTGGTTGGCAGATGGGCCGGTTCGTGAGGTTCGGCGCCCAGCAGCACAATAACCTGCTCGTCTCGATTCTGCGGGCGTTCGGTGGCCAGCACACGACGTGGGGCGATCCCGCGTTCTGCACTGGCGCGCTGCGCGGCCTCTGACGATTCAGGACGAGGGTGTCTCGACCCGCGCGTTCTGTCGCGCGATCAGGATCGCCGGCGACGGAGCCACGGCACGAGCCCCAGCACCATGAAGAGCTCGGCGGTCGAGGTGCAGCCGCAGCCCGAGCCTCCGCGAATGGAGCCTGTTCCGCCGCTCCCACCGTCGGCCGAGGACGTCGTTCCAGCATCGGTCCCTGCGTCGACGACGACGGTTCCTGCGTCGGGCTCGTCGATCGGCTGGTACCGCACGCCGTCGCTGAGCACCTCGGACGAGGCACCTGACGCGCCACGCGCACGCACCGCGAAGACGTACCGGGCGCCCGGGCGCAGCATGCTCGCGTAGTCGACGCGAGTGACGTCAGCGCCGACGGGAATGAAGGGGTTACCGGGCACGGTCGGATGGCGCGTGAGCGGGGTCCCGCCAGACGTGAGCAGCGCCCACTCGTACCCCGTGGCGTTCGGCACCGCGTCCCACTCGGCCGTCAACACGCCGGGCGTCGTCGACTCGTCGATGTCGCCAGCGTCGGGGCGGCGGCGATCGATCTCCCGCACTTCACGCGGCGGCGGGAAACGCTGCGGCCCGATGCCGTAGAGAAACCCGTCGGCCGCCGTGACCAGCAGCTCCTGCTTTCCATCGCCGTCGAGGTCGCCGGTGACGGCCTCTCCGACCGGCGCGCGCAGATTCAAGGCCCACAGCAGCGGTGTGCCCGTGGCGCAGGCGTCGAGCGCGTACAGGAACCCATCGGTGCTGCCGACGATAATCGCCGACTGCCCCGGCCAGAGCGTCTCCAGCGCCGTCGCGTTGCCCAGCGAGCCTGCGACGACGCCCGCATCGGCGATCTCCGCCTCGCTCGAGAACTTCTGACCGCGCGCGAGCACCACGTGCGCTCGTTCGACCCCCGTCTGCGCGTCGATCAACACCAGCTCGGGAGACTGGAAGCCCGCGTTCGCGATCACGAGCCCGGTGGGGCACGAGAGCGTGGCGGCGAAGGACGAATAGAAGCGCTGCGGCAGGGTCACGCTCCAGGTGGCGGGCGTCGTCATCGCAGGCGGCGTCGCCAACGCCACGCCCTCGAGCGCGTGGTAGCAGGCCGCGCCCACCGTGGTGATCGGCCCGGCCTTGCCGCGCACCACCACTGGCATGATCGAGTGCGTGGCGATCGTCGAGCCATACAGCCGACCGTCGGTTCCGCCGTGCAGCCACAACGACCCACGCAGGCTCGCGATCACGTCATCGGCGCCATCGCCGTCGAGGTCGTCGATCGAGACGTAGCCCTGCCCGCTTCCGGCGGTGATCATCGGCGTGCTCGACCACGAGAGCCCGCTGGAGCCGACCACCACCGCACGCCCATCGCCCGTGCTCGAGTTGAACTGGGTGAGCGCGAAACGAACGCCGGCGTCGCTGAACATCGGAACGGGGTCGGACGCAGCGGCCCAGTTCGGCTGGCCAGGAATTCGAAACTGGTCGACCAGCTCGGGTGAACGGCCGACCAGCACGTCACCTTCGAGCGCCACGAGCAGCTCGCGCGTGCCGTTGCCATCGAGATCGAGCGCCACGGGAAACGTCGCGCCCGGCCAGCTCCACACTTCGGTTGGCTCGCTGACGAGGCTCGCCATGCGCGCGTCGAGGCGCTTGAGCCGGCCCACCGAGTCACGAACGATGATCTCGTCGGCTCCCGCATCGAAGCGCGCGGTGATGGGAGTGTGCCCCAGCCCGCGCGGCCCTGAATACGCGCCGCCGGTACGAATGCCGGGCTGCGGCAGCTCTCCATCGGAGAAGTTGATCGGCTGCAGCTCGGGGTTGATGGCCACGAGGTACCCGTCGGAGCGGGCGAAGAGCAGGCCTTCTGCCGCTCCTGAGATGTTGCGGTGCGCCGAGACGCCGCGCAGCCCGACGCCCGCAGGAATCGGCAACGAGTGGACGACGGCCGGCATCGCGCCCAGAGACCACAGCTCGAGGGTCTGATTCCGGAAGAGCACGAGCCCACGAGCGCTTCCGATGGGCAGCGTCGCCCACTGAATGCCGGTGTTCACCGCACGACGAGAGACCCGATCCATCATCGTGAGCACCTGCCCAGCGGGGAGCGCGAAGGCCGGGCTCGGAAACGCCGCCGAGAGACTCGTGAAGCGATACCCGCGAATGCCGCTCGACCCGCTCGTCACCAACGTCGGGCGTTCGGTCGCCGAGAGCTGCAGCACCGCCACGAGCTGTTCGTCGTCGACGCGCGACTTCACCATGCCAGTCATCACGTCGAACACGTACGAGCTGGTGCGCCCGCCTTCGACGAAGGTCGAGATCACCTCGGGCGTGCCATCGCCATCGAGATCGCTGCTCAGCCGAAGGGGAAACGTGTGCCGATCGGTCGCGAGATCGGCCACTCCGCGCTTCCACTCGAGCTTCAGCCGATCTGCCACGGCCCGGGAGCGATCGAACGTCATCACGAAGAGCGCGCGGGAGTTGATCGTCGCGTCGTACGAGTTGTTCGTCGCCGCGACGACGGCCTTTCGACCGCCGCTGAGCGGAGCGAGTTCCGTGCGCATCACGCCGTACGGAATCGGAAAGCCGATGTCGTAGCCCGGGTCGGTCGCGCCAGACGCGAGCGCAGCGCCGGTTCGACCGTCGTACGCGTACACGCGGCGAATCGCGAAGGTGAGCACCTCGGGCTGGCCGTCGCCGTCGAGGTCGGCCACCACGTCGGCAGCGCCGCAGTAGTACTCGCGGTTCACGGGCAGCTCCCAGAGTCTGCGGCTGCCGTCGTCGATCTCGGGGCCGAAGCCGTTCGCGAAGTGCCAGGCCATCGCGCGGGGTCTTCCGTTCACGCTGCCGCAGGCGTTGTCGGCCGCGTAGAGATCGTCGACGCCATCACCATCGAGATCGGCGAGGCGAACCGCGCCGACGATGGTGCCGAAGGTGCCTGGTGCCATGCGCCACCGCAGCGCCCCGGTACGAACGTCGAAGATGCCGAGAAACGCATTTTCGCCCGTGACGACGAGCTCCTTCGCGCCGTCGTTGTTCAGATCGGCGACGTGAACGATGGTCGAGACCGCGAGCGGAGGCGTCTCCCACACCACCGTGTCATCGGGCCGCTTCGCCACGAGCTTGCCGCCCGCGATCAACACCACCTCGGCGGAGCCATCACCCTCGAGATCGATCGCGACCTGCTGCTCTCCGCCCAGCTCACCGCCCAGGTACCGCCTCCAGGTGACCGCCGGCGTGCGCAGGTCAGCCGGTTCGCTCGTCACGGCAGTCCGTCGATTGTCACGCCGCGCCATGGGCCAGTCGGCGAAGGCGGCGCTGCTGACGAGAACGAGGGCGACGAGGACAGAACGCATGACGGCAGAACACCGGAGCCCCGGCCCCTGCGCAACCGCCTCAGTTCGCACCAACCTGCGATGAACAAGGCACACCACGCCTGAGGCCGGTGCTGTCGATGCAGGCGTGACACTCGACGCGGGCGTGCGGCGCACCTGCCGCAGCCCCTCAGTACGCGACGTAGGCCGGCCGCGTGCGCTCGTTCCACTTGCGAATCGACGGCCGCTGCCAGTTCGCCTCGACGTACGCCTTCACCTTCTTCGGCAGCAGATCGCCGTTCGCGTTCAGCCGCTGCAGCATCATCGCGAGATCGGCATCGGCAAGGCACCACTGCGGGAACAACGTCGTGCGGTCGTCGCGAATCAGCCGATCGCACGCTGCCAACAGCCGCGCCGCCGCCTTCTGCCCCGCGAGCGACAGCGGCTTCGTCGTGTGCTCGTACCAGACGGTGTACGTCGAGCGCTCCTCGCGAATCGGCATCAGATCGCTGCGCACCCACGCCATCACTTCGCGACAGATCGCGCGCTCCTTCAGATCTTCGGGGAACAGCCGCGGGTATTTCGGGAACGGGAACGTCTCGGCGAGGTACTCGGCGATCGCCTGCGACTCCGCGAGCCAGAAGTCACCGTGCTGCAGCGCCGGAATTCGGCCGGTGTGCGCCTGGTACGTCGCGATCTGGTGTTCCTTCTTCGGCAGCGAGACCTCTTTCACCGTGTACGGCAGGCCCTTCTCTTCGAGCGCGACGAAGGCCGAGAGGGCGTAGGGCGAGATCCAGTGGGTGTCGACGTAGAGGGTCAGGGAGTCCATGGGCGCGCACCTTCGTGAGCGCGGCCTGCGACGTCAAGGCTCCCAGCTGCCCAGCCACGCCAGGTAGGCCTCGTGAAGCAATGCCCCCGTCAGGAAGACGAACGTGCGGCCGCTGCCGACGATGCGATCGCCCGACGAGAGCGCACCGTCGTGGTGCCGACCGATGCCGGCCCAGCCGTTCCCCAACGGGCGAAGCGGCAGCCCCCACGAGAAGTCCTTGCGGCTGCGTGACAGCGGCAGCACGGCGCCGGTCTCGAGATCGATCAGCAGCGCGTCGTGCTCTTCCGACGCCCAGCGTGCGTTGCCGAAGGGCAGCTCCCGAACGGACTGCCCGCCGATCCAGGTGCCGCCGAGCACGAAGCGCGTCGAGGAGTACTTGCGCAACAGCTCGCGCAGCTCATGGGCGCGCCCGGTCAGCCGGGTGCCCTCGAAGTCGATCGTCTTCCACCCGCTCGCGACCAGCACGTCGACGAGGGGGCCGAGCGGGCCGAGAGGCTCGGCGAGGTGCAGGCGAATCGTGTGGGCCTTCGGTGGCCGGTTCTTCAACGCCATGAGCGAGGCCGACGGCACGGCGGCGCTGAACTCGAGGCCCACCACACGCAGCGTCTTCGGCAACACCGCAAGCACGCCCTCGAGCCGCGAAGCCGATTCGGTGCCGTTGCACTGCAACGTCAGCCGCGAGGTGGCGCCGAACTGGGGCCCGGCGAACGCGCGCGCCAGGCGAATGCTCTCGGAGGCGTCACGCGGCCCCAGCCAGATGCTGCACGAGACGACGTAGCCGCACTTCCAGACGAGGTGATCGTTGCGCAGATCGCCAAGCCGGTGCCGCTGCCGTCGAATCGCCGCGTAGTCACCGATCAGGTCGGGGTCGTTGGTGCCGTGCTGCAGCTTCAGCTCGTAGGCCGCCATCAACGCGTGCGGGGCCTCGTGCTCGATCAGCCAGTCGCCGAGCACGTGCCAGCGCGCTTCGTCCCATGGGGCCTCTGCCACGGCGTCGAGCAGCTCGGGGGGTTCGGTCTCGGTCTGCGGGCTGGCCTGCTCGATGACCTGAAACACGAGCGAGGCCGACAACGCGATGCGATCGCCGAGCACGAGGTCGATCGACCCCGCGCCCCGCATCGGGTCACCGTTGACGAGAATGGTCCCGGTGTGGCCGAAGTGCGTCAGTGTCCACGAGCTGTCTTCGACGGTGAAGCCGCAGTTCTTCCGGCCGCCCCAGCCATCGGCGCAGAAGCCCTCCCAGGCCCAGGGCTCGACCCGCACGACGATCTCGCAGGTCTGATCGATGCCGATGCTGAACCGGCCGCCGTTGCAGGCATAGGAGCGGCCTCCGCCGGGAAACTCGACGGAGACGCCCGACGGAGCCGAGATGAGCGTCAGCGCGAGACCCGACACGTCTGACTTCGTACCGCGTCAGCAGGTCAGACGTCGATCTCGTCGACGTCGCCCGCGCGCTCCATGATGAAGTTGAACCGCGCCGAGACGTCGCGCCCCATCAGCTCGTTGATCGTCTTGTCCGTCTCGAGCTCGTCGTCGACCGACACCTTCAGCGCGATGCGCTTCTTCGTGTCGAGCGTCGTCTCTTTCAGCTCGTCGGCCGTCATCTCGCCGAGGCCCTTGAAGCGCATGATGTTGGGCTTCGCGTTGCCCTTCACCTTCTCTTTGATGATGCGGTCGCGGTGCTCTTCGTCGAGCGCCCAGTACGTCTCTTTGCCGATGTCGACGCGGTAGAGCGGCGGCTGGGCGATGTACACGTGGCCGCCTTTGATGAGCGGGCGCATGTGCCGGTAGAAGAACGTGAGGAGCAACGTGGAGATGTGCTGGCCGTCGGCGTCGGCGTCCATCAGCAGGAAGATCTTGCCGTAGCGCAGGCGCGAGAGATCGATCGCGTTGCCCAGGCCGCAGCCGAGCGCGCTCGCGATGTCCTGCAGCTCCTTGTTCGACGACACCTTCTCGCCCGAGGCCTGCTCGGCGTTGAGCACCTTGCCGCGCAACGGAAGAATCGCCTGCGTCTTGCGATCGCGCCCCTGCTTGGCGGTGCCGCCTGCGGAGTCACCTTCGACGATGAACAGCTCGCTCTCGCCCGGGTCGGCCGACGCACAGTCGGAGAGCTTGCCGGGAAGGCTCGTGCGGTTGACGGGGCCCTTGCGCGAGACGGCCAGGCTCGCCGCACGTGACGCTTCTCGCGCCCGCGCCGCGAGAATGATGCGCGCGATGATCGCCTCGGCGATCGTCTTGTTGTCGTTGAGCCACTTCTCGACGGCGGGCCGCACCACGTTGTCGACCTGGCCCTGCACCTCGGGGTTGTTGAGGCGCTCCTTGGTCTGGCCCTGGAACTGCGGCTCGACGACGTAGGCCGAGATGATGCACAGCATGCCCTCACGAATGTCTTCGGCGGTGAGGGTCACGCCCTTCGGCGTCAGATCGTGCGTCTCGATGTAGTTGCGCACGGCCTTGACGACGCCCGACTTGAGCCCGTTCTCGTGCGTTCCGCCGCTCTTCGTCGGAATGCCGTTGACGTAGCTCTTCACGTACTCGTCGGTGGCCTCCGTCCACACCAGGGCGAGCTCGAGCCGAATGCCGTTCACGTGCGCCTTGTAGAAGGGCTGCGTGCCGGCGGGCACCATCGCCTTCTGGCGCTCGGTGACGAGCTTCTCGATGTACTCGGCGATGCCACCGTCGTGTTTGTAGGTGGCCTCGACCTTCGGCGACTGGGTCTCGTCGATGAAGACGACCTCCATGCCCTTGTGCAGGTAGCTCTTGGCCTCGAGGCGCTCCCGAATCGTCTCGGCGTCGAACTTGAGCTTGGGCCCGAAGATCTCGGCGTCGGGCGTGAAGGTGATCGTCGTGCCGGTGCCGCGCACGTTGGCGCCGGCCTTGAGCTTCGTCTTCGGCACGCCGCGCGCGTAGGTCTGCTCGTGCAGCTTGCCGTCGCGCTTGATCTTCACCTCGAACTCGCTCGAGAGCGCGTTCACCACCGAGCTGCCGACGCCGTGCAGACCGCCGGAGTGCTCGTAGTTGCCCGCCTTGAACTTTCCGCCCGAGTGGAGCGTGGTGAGAATCACCTCGACCGCGGGCTTCTTGTACTTGGGCATGATCGACACGGGAATGCCGCGGCCGTCGTCGGTCACCGTGACGCTCTGCCCGCCCTTGTGAATCGTCACCTCGACGCGGCTGGCGTGGCCGTTCATCACCTCGTCGACCGAGTTGTCGACGATCTCCCAGAGGAGGTGGTGGTAGCCCTCGAGGCCCGTACCGCCGATGTACATGCCGGGGCGCGTGCGCACCGGCTGCAACCCTTCGAGCACTTCGATTTCGTCAGCGTCGTACTTGCGGTTGGCAGCCATCGATCACTTCTCCTTCTTGTCGGTCTCGGGGAGCACGACGATCAGCGGCGAGCGCACGACCGTCTTCACGAAGTCTTTCTTCGACATCTCACGGCCCTTCCCTGCACGGCTCGTGACCTCGTACTTGCCGGGCGACAGCGTCAACGTGCGGCCCTTGCCGGTCTCGAGCGAGAGGCTCTCGTCCTTGCGGGCGGTACAGAGGAACGCGGCCACCTCGTCGTCGGGCTGCACCTTGATGACGGTGACGCCCTTGCCGGGGCCCGCGAGCTCGTTCACCTCGTTCGCCTTGCAGACGAGCGCGAACGTCTTCTTCGTGACGACCGCGAGCAGGTCTTTCTCTTCGCAGGGCATCACGCCGATGAGCTCGTCACCGGTGGGCGGCCTGGCGTAGCGGCGGCCAGCGCGCGTCGACACCTCGGTGTGAGGCGCGAGCACGAAGCGAAGCCCGAAGCCCCGCTTCGAGACGGCGACGAGCTTCTCGGGTTGCGGCAGACGCTTGTCGAGGGTGACGGCGCCGACGATGCGCTCGCCGTCGTCGAACTTGAACAGCTTCTGCACCGGGTCGCCATAGCCGGTCGACGCGGGCACGTCGTTGAAGCGCGTGCAGTACGCGGTGCCGAGGTTCGAGAAGAAGACGACGTTCGACTTGAGCGAGCCCGAGAGCACGGCCATCAGCTCGTCGCCCTCGCGCATGCGGGTCTGCGTCGGGTCCTTCAGCTCGCGAACGCGCTTCACCCAGCCGTCGCGCGTGATGACCACCTGCGCGTCTTCGTCCGAGATGAACGCCTCTTCGTTGTACTCGACCTCTTCGACCGCGCCGCCGATCTTGGTGCGCCGCTTGTCGCCATAGACCTTCTGCAGCTCGAGCAGCTCGTCACGCACGGTGTTCCACAGCTGCTTCTCGCTCTTGAGGATGTCGGCGATGCGCTTGGCTTCGGCGCGCTTCTCTTTCGCCTCCTTCTCGATGACGAGGATCTCGAGGCGAGCCAGCTTGTACAGCTTCATCTCGAGAATCGCTTCGGCCTGCTCTTCGGAGAGCTTGAAGCGGGCGATCAGCTTCGTCTTCGCGTCGGCTTTGCCTTCCGACTTGCGGATGATCTTCAGCATCTCATCGAGGGCGTCGTAGACCTTCTCGAAGCCCTCGAGCAGGTGCAGGCGCGCCTTGAGCTGCTCGAGATCGTACTGGAAGCGGCGGGTGACGACCTCGAGGCGGAAGTCGAGGAAGTGCTGGAGGATCGACTTGAGATCGAGCCGCTTCGGCGTGCCGACCTCGGGGTTCTCGGTCGGCACCAGGCAGGTGAGGTTGACGTTGAAGTTCGTCGCCAGCGCCGTGTGCTTGAAGAGGTACGCCATGACGAGCTCGGCGTCGGAGTCCTTCTTCAGCTCCATCACGATGCGCACGTCTTTGGTCGACTCGTCGCGAACGTCGACGAGCGGGGGCAGCTTGCGCTCCTGAATGATCTCGCCGATGCGCTCGACGAGCGTGCCCTTGTTCACCGTGTACGGAATCGAGGTGACGATGATGTTGATGCCACCGCGCGGGCGCTCTTCGGTCGTCCACTCGCCGCGCAGCCGAATCGAGCCCTGGCCCGTCTCGTAGATCTCGCGCAGCTCCTTCTTGCTGTTGAGGATCTGCCCACCGATGGGGAAGTCGGGGCCCTTGACCCACTTGAGCAGGTCCTTCGTCTCGAGCTTCTTGTCCTTGATGAGCTCGACGCACGCGTCGATGAGCTCGCCCGCGTTGTGCGGCGGAATGTTCGTCGCCATGCCGACGGCGATGCCCGTCGTGCCGTTCATCAAGAGCTGCGGCAGCTTCGCCGGCAGCACGATCGGCTCTTGCGTGTTGCCGTCGTAGGTCGGGCGGAAGTCGACGGTGCGACGCGAGATCTCCGAGAGCAGATCGTCGGCGATGCGCGCGAGGCGGGCCTCGGTGTAACGGAAGGCGGCCGGAGCGTCGCCGTCGAGCGAGCCGAAGTTGCCGTGCCCGTCGACGAGCGGGTAGCGCAGCGAAAAGTCCTGCGCGAGGCGAACGAGCGCGTCGTAGATCGCCGTGTCGCCGTGCGGGTGGAACTTGCCCATCACGCTCCCGACGACGTTCGCGCACTTCTTGTGCTTGGCGTCGTAGGTGATGCTCTCGTTCCACATGCCGTACAGAATTCGCCGCTGCACGGGCTTGAGGCCGTCGCGCACGTCGGGCAGCGCGCGCGCGGTGATGACGCTCAGCGCGTAGTTGAGGTACCGCCGACGCGCTTCGTCGGCGAGCTGAATGGGCTTCTCGTTTCCACCGCCGCCCGAGCCGCCGCCCTTCTTGCCGCGACCGCCACCTTTGCCACCGCCGCCGCCGTCAGCGTCGACATCCAGGATGCTCATCTGTTCAGCCATGGGAGCCTTTTCCATCGTCTTTCCCGTGCCTTATTCCGCGTGTTCCGCGTGCTACAGGACTGTGTCGGCGGGACTGTACCCATCGGCGATCGCGACACAAGAAAATGACTGCACGCGCGTGTAGGCCCGTGTCGTTTTCTTGACGAGCACGGCAGGCACGATCGTCCGTTCGTCGGACGTGCGTTCCCACTGCACTCGGCTAGTCTCGCGCCGTGCTCTCACTCCTGCTCGTCGTTCTCGCCGCGCCCGCCAAGGGTGGCGCAGCGGCTTCTGCGTCGTCACTCCCCAACCGCGCCGCCCTCTTCGTCGTCGCGAAAGAGACTGGCGAGACCAGCGCCGCCAAGGTCGAGGTCGAGCTGCGCAAGGCCCTCGAGGAGCGCTCCGTCGGCCTCACCGATCTCGAGTCGCTCTTCCCCGTCGATCTGCCGGCGAACAAAGGCGCGACGCTGCTGAAAGAAGGCACCGAGGCGGTCGACAACCTCGACTTCGACGCGGCCAACGCGAAGTTCACCGAAGCGATGGCGTTCTACGGGCAGAACCCCGCGCTCGCCGATGCGCGTGAGGTCGCGACCGTTCACCTTCACCTCGCGAACATCGCGCTGCAGACCGGCGGCAAGCCCGGCCAGAAGGCGGCGCTCGAGAACGTGTCGAAGGCGCTCGTGCTCTTCCCCGCCATCGAGCTCGACCCGAAGTACTTCGGCCCCGACGTGAAGAAGCTCGCCGACAAGGCGCTGATCGATCTGAACAAGGGCACGAAGGCGCAGCTGACGATCGCCTCGCAGCCGCTCGGAGCCGAAGTGCTCTTCCGTGGCGCCACGCTCGGCACCACCCCGCTGTCGGAGGCCCCCGTCGTTCCCGCCGGCCGTCACCTCGTCACCGTGAAGCACCCCGGGTTCAAGCCTGCTGGCGCCTTCGTCAACGTCACCAAAGAGGGCGGGCAGGTCACGCTCGAGCTCAGCGAAGCCGAGGGCTACGCCGAGGCCCGCCGCTCGATGAACGGCCTCGTGCCTGCCAACCTCGCCAAGGGAGTTCCGCGCGAGGCGCGACAGGTGGCCGAGACGATGAAGTCGCGCTTTCTCATCGTCACCGAGGTCGCTCCGGGCGGCGACGGCGCCCTCGAGGTGTGGGACGTCGAGACCAAGAGCCGCCTCAAAGACGTCTCGCTCCCAACCGATGGGAACTTCGGGCCCGTCGTCGACAAGGTGAAGGCCTTCCTCGCGAATCCGTCACCTGTGGCCGTGGCGAAGACCGAGACCCAGGTGACGACGACGGTGGAACCCGACTCGGGTGACTCGGTGTTGTCGAAGTGGTGGTTCTGGGCGGCGGTGGGAGGCGTGGTGGTGGTGGGCGCCGCGGCAACGACGGTCGGCGTCGTCGCGTCACAACCTCAGCGGCCGGCGGCGGCGCAGACGCCTTCGTTCAACCCCATCTTGTTCCCGCTGTAACGACGTCCAAGGCTCCCATGCGCGCGTCCCCCGCTCTGCTGTGCGCTCTCGTCGCGAACTTCGCGTTCGCCGCTCCTCCGCCCTCCGAGAAGCGCATCGCCGCGCTCGTCATTCCGCTCGACAAGGGCGCCGAGGCCCAGACGCTCAAGCTCGAGAACTTCGTCGACGAGGCCTTGAACGAGTACCAGGGCTTCACGGTGAAGACGTCTGACGATCTGTTCGGCGTGCTGCCCGACGAAGACGCCGCGGCGAGCCTCAAGCGCGCGCAGACCGGGTTCGCCGAGTCGAAGATCGATTTCGACAACCGCCAGTACGAGCCGGCCGAGCGCAAGCTGCGCGCGACGCTCAAGGAGTTCGACAAGGCCGTCGCCGCGATGAAGAACTGCGGCAACCTCTGTGAAGCGTGGGCGATGTATGGCGCGGTGCTGCAGGCGCGCGGCGACGTCGAAGAGGCGAAGCTGGCGGTGCTCAACCTGCTCGCGCTCGCGCCCGCGTACGAGATCGATCGCAAGAAGTTCCCCCAGGACTTCCTCTCGCTGAAGGCGCAGGTCGCCACCAGCCGCAACGCGCAGCTGCGCGGCAACATCGCGGTGAAGACGAAGCCGGCCGGCGCGCGCGTGTTCTTGAACGGCGAGTTCCAGGGCTTCTCTCCCATCACGCTGCAGACGCTGCCCATCGGCAAGACGATGTTGCGCGTCGACAAGCCCGGCTTCCGCCAGGTCGGCACCATGGTCGAGGTGACGCCCGACGAGACCGAGTTCTCGCCCGAGCTCGTCGCCTCGTCTGGCTTCAAGGCGTTCGACGCGCTGATGGATCGGCTCTCGGCCGAAGCGGTGAAAGACAAGGGCGGCAGCACCATGGGCAGCGTCGCGAAGACGCTCGGGCTCGACCGCGGCATCATCACCATCGTCAAGGAGCTCGAGAGCGGCGGCACCGAGGTCACGATCGGCTACTTCGACCTCAAGTCCGGCAAGCGCCTGGCCATCAAGCGCGCCACCATGCAGGGCGACGAGTTCGGTCAGATGAAGAGCGAAGTGCAGCGCATGGTGACGTGGGTCATCAACAACGGCGACGGTGGAGGCGGCGACAAGGTGACGCGCTCATCTGACCCGCTCGACAACCGCGGCGGCACCGAAGACTGGAACTCGGAAGATCGCGGCGGCCGCACCCAGCAGCGCGACAAGAAGAAGAAGGGCAACGACCCGCTCGACGGCGTGAACGGCACCGAAGACTGGTGACGGCCTGAGGAATGCACTGCGCGTTTCGCATGCGCGTGCTCCTCGTTCTGATGTTCTCCCTCGCAGGCTGCAGGCTCAGCGATGCTGGGCTGCCCTGTTCGGCGTCGACGCCCTGCCCCAGCGGGGCAACGTGCGATCTGACGCTTGCGGGGGGCACCTGCACCTTCCCCTGCCCGAACCCAGTGATCGGCGTGACCTGCGGTGGTCCTGACGTCTTCGACGCCACGTGCGCCGCGTATGACGGCCGCCTGCTCTGCGCGCAGAACTGCACCCAGTTCGTGACGTGCCGTGCGGGGCTCACCTGTCGTGAGTTCGATGGAGGCGTGGTGAAGGCGGATGCAGGCGGGTTCTTCGGCGGCTGTCTGCCCTGACCGCGACGACGCTGCCATGGCAGGCGGGTCGCGAATGGCCCCCGGATTCCGCTATGAGGCCGCATGTCCAAACGGCTGCTGCTGGTCGCGGTGCTGCTCGGTGGTCAGGCCTATGCCCAGACCGTCAACCTGGCGAACGGCGATCCCTCGCGTGGCGTGACACTGCTGCCCGACTCGCTGGCCTTCGCGGATGAGTCGACCGCGCTGACGTACAACCCGGCAGGCCTGGGCCGCGTGGGCCCGTGGAACCTCATCTACGTGCACGAGCGCAGTCAGACCCGATCGCTCGTCGGCAACGCGCTCTTCGGCGCGGGGAGCATGGGCGATCTCTTCGCCCTGGGCGCAGGCGTCAACGCCATCACGGGCGCCGGCAACCTCACGAAGCTGTCGCTCGGCACCTCGTTCGGCCCACAAGCGTTCTCGGGCGGCGCGTCGCTGAACTGGCTCGTGAACGGCGACACGAAGGGCATGTTCGTGCTCGACCTCGGCCTGCAGTCACGGCCGGTGCGCTGGCTCGCGTTCGGAGCCACGGTGCGCAACGTCAACGCCCCCACCAACGGGGCCGGGCTGATGCTGCCTCGCGAGTGGGGCCTTGGCGTCGGCCTGAGACCTTTCGAAGAGGTCGTCACGCTCGGCGTCGACTGGTACTTCCCCGAGCAGCGCCTCGTCGAGACCAGCCGTCTTCAGTACACGGCCAAAGCCACGATCGTGCGCGGGCTGCGCGTGTCGGCGGGCGTGAGTCACGGCTTCGTTCCGCAGACGCCGCTCGCCTTTCACGCCGGCCTCGGCATCGATCTCGAGAACGTCGGCTACACGCAGGGCTTCGGCACCTCGGGGGGCAACTTCGACTTCCAGTTCATGGGGCGGGTCTCGGCGGGCAAGTACGGCTCGATCGTTCCCGCGAAGAAGCTGGCGGTGATCAGCATCGGCGACATCGGCTCCGAAGGCGGGTCGACGATCGGCTCCCTGCTCGGCGTCGCGGCTGAAGATCGCTACGTGCGGTTCCTGCGCTTCCTCGATCGCGCTGCGCACGACCCCGAGCTCGCCGCCGTGCTCATCAAGATCGAAGGCGCGGGCGTGGGTCTGGCGCGCGCCGATGAAGTGCGGGCCGGCATCGAGCGGCTGCGCGCGGCCGGCAAGAAGGTCTACGCGTACATTCTGGGCATCGGCGACGCCGAGTACCTGATGGCTTCTGCCTGCGACGTGATCTTCTCGGCGGGAGAGGCGATGTACATGGTCGACGGCGTGCGCTCGTCGATCACCTACTACGGCGGCGCGGCCGAGCAGCTCGGCATCAGCGTCGATGTGGCGCGCGTCGGTGCGTACAAGTCGTTCCCCGATCAGTTCACCCGCAAGGACATGAGCGACGAGCAGCGGGAGACGCTCAACGCGTTCCTCGACACGGCCGATTCGTTGCTCACCGAGCGCGTGACCAGTCGCCGGGGCATGAGCGCCGAGGCGTGGAAGGCGGGGCTCGACGAAGGCCTCAAGCCACCGCGGCGTGCGGTCGAGCTGAAGCAGATCGACGCCGTCGTCACGCCGCAGCAACTCGACGAGCGGCTCAAGGCGGAGCTGCCCGAGGTGAAGGCCACGAAGTCGTACCGGCCCTTCGACTTCCGCGACGTGCGCTGGGGCAGCCGACGAAAGATCGCCGTCGTGCCGGTGCTCGGCAGCATCAGCGGCGGCCGCAATCAGTCGTCTCCGATCGGGGGCGCGATCTCGGGCGCCGAGAGCTTCATCGAGGCCCTCGGCGAAGCCGCGCAGGACCCCGACGTGAAGGCGATCGTGCTTCGCGTCGACTCGGGCGGCGGTGACGGGCTGGCCTCCGACCTCATGTACCGCGCGGTGCTCGAGGCGAAGAAGAAGAAGCCGGTGGTCGCCTCGATGGGTGATGCCGCTGCGTCAGGCGGCTACTACGTCGCGATGGGCGCCGACGAGATCTGGGCGAACCCCACGACGCTCACCGGCAGCATCGGGGTCTTCTACGCGAAGCCCGCCATCAAGAACCTCGCGAACAAGTACGGCGTCACGCAGGAGTCGATCACCCGCAGCAAGCTCGCTGGCGTCGCCGACTTCTTCGACCCGTGGACCGAAGAGCAGCGCGTCGCGACCCAGAAGTGGATCGACGACTTCTACGACACCTTCATCACCGAGGTGGCCGCGAGCCGGAAGCTGAAGAAGGAGGACGTCGATCTCGTCGCGCGCGGGCGCGTGTGGAGCGGCCGTGACGCCAAAGCGAGGGGGCTCGTCGACTCGCTGGGCGGCCTCATGGAGGCGGTGCACTCGGCCAAGGTGAAGGGCGGCATCGACGAGAAGGACGACGACTTTCAGCTCGTGATCGTCCAGTCGTCGGGCTCGTTGCTCGGGTCGTTGATCGGCGTCGCTGCTCCGTCGGTGCTCGAGCAGCCGCTGCCAGCGCCCTCTCCGATTCCCGCCGCGCTCGACCCGCTCGTGAAACAGCTCGGCCCCTACAGCTGGCTCTTCGGGCCGCCCGCAGTGCAAGCCCGCCTCGAGTACGACATTCAGCTGCGTTGAGTGACCTCGTTCTCTGCACGCTGAACGCGCGGTACCAACACACGGCCTTCGGGCTGCGCTGCCTTCGCGCGAACCTGGGTGCGCTGCGCGAGCGCTCCGAACTGCTCGAGTTCGATCTCTCGGTTCGACCCGCCGACGTGGTGGAGCGGCTTCTCACGAAGAAGCCGCGCGTCGTCGGCTTCGGGGTCTACGTCTGGAACGTCACGCTCATCGCCGAGATCGTCGAGCTGCTCGCCACGATCGCTCCCTCGATCTTCATCGTGGTCGGCGGCCCCGAGGTGAGCCACGAGCTCGATGATCAGCCGTGGACCCGCTTCGCCCACGCGATCGTGCAGGGAGAAGGCGAACACGCATTCAAGACGATCTGTGAGCAGGTGCTCGCGGGTGAGCGGCCGCCGAATCGCGTGGTGACCTCTCGCCCACCGCCCATCGAAACGCTCGAGCTGCCCTACGACGAGTACACCGACGACGATCTGCGCCATCGGGTGCTGTACGTCGAAGCCTCGCGCGGCTGCCCGTATTCGTGCGAGTTCTGCTTGTCGGCGCTCGACGAGAAGGTGCGCAACTTTCCCCTCGAGCCGTTCCTCTCGGCGATGCAGCGGCTGCTCGATCGCGGCGCCAGGCACTTCAAGTTCGTCGACCGCACCTTCAACCTGAAGCTCGATGTCTCGACGCGCATTCTCGAGTTCTTCCTCGGCCAGAAGCGTGACGATCTGTTTCTGCACTTCGAGATGGTGCCCGACAGGTTCCCGCTCGAGCTGCGCGCGCTGGTGAGCCGCTTTCCGAAAGGCACGCTGCAGTTCGAGGTCGGCATTCAGACGTTCGACCCGGCTGTCTCGCAGCGCATCTCGCGACGGCAGGATCTCGCGCGGCTCGAAGACAACCTGCGCTTCCTGCACGGAGCCGACGTTCACGTGCACGCCGATCTGATCGCGGGCCTTCCTGGAGAAGACCTCCGCACCTTCGCGGCCGGCTTCGATCGCCTCGTCGCGCTCGCGCCCTCCGAGATCCAGCTCGGCATCTTGAAGCGGCTGCGTGGCGCTCCCATCTCGCGGCACACGAACGCGTTCGGCATGGTCTACGCCTCACGGCCTCCGTACGAGGTGCTGCAGACGAACGCGCTCTCGTTCGACGAACTGCAGTCACTCAAGCGCTTCGCAAAGACGTGGGACCTGGTCGCCAACAGCGGCAACTTCGTCGAGACGACTCCCCTGCTCCTCTCGAGGGGCACGACGCCGTTCGAGGCGTTCTCACGCTTCACCGCATGGCTGTTCGAGCGCGAGGGCAAGACCTCGGGCCTGTCGCTGCTCAGGCTCGCCGAGCTGCTCGTCACCTTCCTCGACGGGCATGGGCATGACGCGCGTCAGACCGTGCTGCGCGACTACCAGCGTGGCGGCCGTCACGAGGTTCCCGGCTTCCTGAGCAGCGACCGCCCACACAAACAGGCCCGCTTCGGCCTGCGCCAGGCCCGGCACCGCAGCTGACACAACCACGTGCGTCGGCCGCGGGGGCCTGCTACACCTCGTTCGTCACCTCGATAGGCCCGGTCAGTCGAACGGTCCCGATGTGATTCAGGGTCGCATCGATAGGTGGCCTCACGGCGACGTGCTCCACCCGGTGGTCTCGACCCTGCCCCACCACGACGCAGGACACGCTCTGGCGGCACTCGCCCGAGCGCGCAAACGCCTCATGAGCGACGAACACGACGAGCTGCCGAACGACCCGACGGATCCCACGCCCCCGACGCCCCCTGCCAACGATGGCGGTGGAGACGATGGTGGTGGTGACGACGACGGAGGCGATGACGGCCCCGATGACGGTCCCGACGAAGGTGGAGCCGAAGGTGCACCTCAGGCAGGTGGCCAGCCGGGTCAACCCGGTCAGCCGGGCCAGCCCGGGCAACCCGGTCAAGGCAAGCGCCGCCGCCGTCGCCGTCGTCGCAAGGGCAACCCCGTCTTCTTCACCGAAGACGGCCAGGCCTTCCGCAAGGTGATTCAGCCCGACGGCCAGGTGGTGAACATCTTCCTCACCGCGCAAGAGCTCGAGCAGTACAAGCAGCGCGTCGCGCAGCAGCAGGCCACCCAGCAGCAGCAGACGCAGATGCGCGTCGCGCAGCAGTCGGGTCAGCCCGTGCAGGTGCCCACGCAGATCGTCGAAGGCGTGCTCGACACCGAGGTGAAGGGCCAGAACGCGATGCTGCGTTCACTCAAGCGCAACCTGCTCCCCGGGCCCGACGACGCCGAGATTCCCAAGAACCTCGTGCAGAAGCTCCGCCTGCGCGCGGGCCAGTACCTGACGGCGAAGGCGCAGATGAAGGGCCTCAAGGGCACCATCGTCAGCGTCGAGACCGTCGACGGCGTGCCGATGGACAAGGCCACGCGCGCGCCGCACTTCAACGATCTGACCTCGGTCGACCCCGTCGAGCGGCTCAAGCTCGAGCACCAGCACAACGAGATGCTGACCCGCGTGCTCGATCTGATCGCGCCCCTCGGCAAGGGGCAGCGCGCGTTGATCACCGCGCCTCCCAAGACGGGCAAGACGATCATGCTGCAGAAGATCGCGCAGGCGATTCTGCAGAACCACCCCGAGTGTCACGTGATGGTGCTGCTCATCGACGAGCGGCCCGAAGAAGTCACCGACATGCGGCGCAACATCAAGGCCGAGGTGCTCGCTTCGTCGAGCGATCAATCGCCAGCGAACCACCTGAAGGTCGCCGAGCTCGCCATGGAGCGTGCGCGCCGCCTCGTCGAGAACGGAAAGGACGTGGTGGTGCTGCTCGACTCGATCACCCGCCTCGCCCGCGCGTTCAACAAAGAGGTCGACTCGTCGGGCCGCACGATGTCGGGCGGTGTCGACTCCCGCGCCCTCGAGCGCCCCAAGCGCATGTTCGGCGCCGCACGCGCGACCGAAGAAGGCGGCACGCTCACCATCATCGGCACCGCGCTCATCGACACCGGCAGCCGAATGGACGAGGTGATCTTCGAAGAGTTCAAGGGCACCGGTAACAGCGAGATCGTGCTCGACCGTCTGCTGGCCGAGAAGCGCATCTGGCCGGCCATCAACATTCCCCAGTCGGGTACGCGCAAGGAAGAGAAGCTGTTCGCCTTCAAGGAGTACGAGAAGGTGAAGAAGCTGCGGCAGATGCTCTTCTCGGTGAAGCCCGTCGAGGCGATGGAAGCGCTCATCAAGCGCCTTGGCCGCTACACGTACAACGACGAGTTCCTCGAAGAGCTGTAGCCCGAAAAACCGGTCGCCGTGACGGGGAGCGGGCCCTAAGCTCGTCTCCTCGTCGATGAGCCTCGGATCTGGCCGTTGTCACTACCACCCTGATCGCGCCGGCCTCGGCATCTGCGTCGAGTGCCGCAACGTGATCTGCGTCGAGTGCACGACGCAGTTCGAGGGCATCAACCGATGCGCCACGTGCCTCGGGAAACGCCTCGCGAAAGCGCGTCAGTTGATCGCGCGAAACGACTGGTCGGTCGGCAACGTGCTCCTCGCGGCGATGTGTGTCGTGGTGGTCTTCGGCGGTCTCTACGGGCTCGCGGCCCTGCTGGCGAGATGACCGATGGCCGTCGACGCCCTTCAGCTCAGACCCCGCTCGACCCTCGCGCTCTATGACTCGGCGCTGCGTGCCGCCGCGGGCTCGTCGGGCATCTGGGTGCTGACGTTGCCGGCCTCTGCCGCGCTCATCTTCACGTTCTTCTCGGCCGCCGAAGCGGTGTCTCGGCACAAGCCGCTCTTCTGGCCAATGGTCGGACTGACCGCGGCGTGGATCTTTCGCAGCCTCATGCAGGGCGCGGCGAGCCACTTCCTCGAACAGCAGATCCTCTCGCAGACCGAACCGACCGCGCGCGGGAGCTTCATCGCGGCGCTGAAACGCGCTCCCGGCCTCATCGTCGCGGCCACGATTCAGCTCGTCGTCGACACGTTGCTGGCCACGCTCACGCTCGGCATCGGGTTCTTCTTCGTCGGCGCCCATCAGGCGATCTTCGCCGCGGCGATGCGTGGTGAAGGCAGCGCGCTGGGCCTCTACGGCACGGCGTCGAAGCTCCTCGGAGCCGCCCGCCACACCGCGCCGTTCCTGCGCTTCTGCAACGTCGTTCAGCTGATCTTCGTCGTGAACCTGCACATGGGCACGGCGTTCCTGATGGTGATCGGGCAGCAGCTGTTCGCGCTCGACTTGAACTTCGTCGCCCGCTTCACCTCGCTCGACACCGGGGTGTGGGTGGCGACCCTGTTCGTCGTCGCCTTCACGATGCTCGAGCCGGTGCGCGTCGCGGCGGGCGTGCTGCTGCTGATCGACGGTCGCGTTCGCCAGGAGGGCCTCGATCTCGTCGCGCAGGTCGAGCAGCTCCCCCGTCGAAAGAAGCCCAAAGCCCCCATCGTCGCGGCGCTGAGCGCGCTGGTGCTGGCCATGCCCGCCTTCGCCCAGACCTCGGTCGAGCCGAGCGGAGTCCGTCAGCGCGTCGAGCGATTGATGGACGAGTGCGAGATGTCGTCGCGCGTCTCGAAGGAGCAGCTCGAGAGCCTCGATGGCGTGCAGGAGCGCGATCACTCAGCCCTCTCCCGCTTCGTCAGCCGCGTCGAGCGCCGCGCCTACGACGATCAGGACTGTGATGCCGCCGAAGACGATCTGCGCGAAGGCCTGAAGGAGCTCAAAGCCGCCCGCGCCCTCGAGAGCGCCACCGCCGCGCAGAAGGCCCGCGACGACGCCCAGCAGATCCTCTCTCGCCCCGAGTTCCAGGCCGTCGAGAAGAAGAAGCCCGACGAGGTGAAGCCCGACGAGAAAGACGAGCCCCCCAGCGAGTTCTGGAAGTGGGTTCAGAAGATGCTCAAGCGCTTCTTCGAATGGCTGCTCGAACGTGACGGCAAAGAGACCGTTCGAACCCCCGCCTTCGGCGGTGAGATGGCGGGCGCGAACCTCGTCATGATCGTGATCGTGGTGGCGCTGGTCGGCTTGCTGGTGTTCCTGCTGCTCCAGTTCCGCAACAAGAACCAGGAGGTCGAGGCCGAGGGCGAGCAGTCGTCGTTCGGAGAAGAGGCGCTCTCGAGCGACCCGATGAGTGCGCTGTCGAAGCGGCCCGAGACGTGGGCGGGCCTCGCCGACGAGCTCGCCGCGAAGGGCGAATTCCGCGAAGCAATTCGTCACCTCTATCTTGCGCTGCTTTCGCACCTGCATCGCGCGGGCGTCATCGACTACGACCCGACGCGCTCGAACTGGGACTATCTCTTCGGCTTCAAGGGCCAGGGGCAGTCGAAGTCGGCCTTTCGCGAGCTGACCCGCCGCTTCGACTTCGCCTGGTACGGCAACGTCGACGTGACCGAGGCCGCCTACCAGACGTTCCGCACCATCGTGCAGCCCTTGCTCACGACGGCGGAGGCGCCCACGAATGCGTGATCGCTTCCCGCTGCTCTTCATCTCGGGCCTCGTGGTGCTGGGTGCGTTCGGCTCCTTCGTGATGTCGGGCGCCAAGCGCGGCTCGTTCGCCGATCGCCTCTCCACCTACCGCTCCGAACCGACGGGAGCCCGCGCGCTCTACCTGTTACTCAACGAGGCCGGCCTTCCCGCCGAGCGCTGGCAGCAGGACTTCGAGGTGATCGATCGGGGCACCACGCTCGTGCTGCTCGGCACCTCGTTCCGCGACGAGACCGACAAGAAGAGCAAGAACCCCGGCTCGGCCGACGCCGGCTTCTCGTGGGACGACGGCGAAGAGCTGACCGACGAAGAGCGAGAAGAGTTCAAGGAGCGCGGCATGAACGCGTTCCGCAGCCCGTCCGTCACCTCCGACGAGTCGAAGAAGCTGCTCGAGCACATTCGCAACGGCGGCACCGTCATCTACGCCCCGTGGGACAAGGACGAGAACGACCTGCTCACCGCGGTCGACGTGTACCTGGAGCGTGCCGAGAACCGGAAGGAGATCTCCACGCTCGTGCCTGCGCAGCCGTCTCGCTTCACCGTCGGCGTCGAGCGGCTCGAGGCCCGGGTTCGCGTGTGGCTCGATCTGCCGCCCGGTGCCGTCGCGCTGCTCGTCGACGAGGGCGCCGAGAAGACCGTGGTCGGGCTCGTTCCCTATGGGCAGGGCCGGCTCATCGTCGTCGGAGCGCCCGAGCTCGCGATGAACCAGGCGCTCACCCGCGCAGACAACGCGCTCTTCTGGCGCGCCATGGGCAGGGCGCTCGCGAACGGGCCCATCGCCTTCGACGAGTTCCACCACGGCTTCACGGGAGATCGTTCGATCGCCGAGTTCGCCGCCCGCTACGGCCTTCAGTTTGCGGCCGCCCAACTGCTCCTCGGCGTGATGCTGTGGGCCGCGTCGCTCAAACGTTTCGGTCGGCCGAAGCCGCCGCCCGACGCCGTGCGCATCGGCGCCACCGACGCGCTCTTCGCAACGAGCCGTCTCTATCGCGAAGGCAAACACTTCGCGCACGCGGCTGCTGCCATCGCCAAAGAGCTCTCGGCCGAATACGCGCGCAAAGCCGGAATGCCCGCACGCGCTGAGCCCTCCGAGATCTCCGCCGCGCTCGATCTGCGTGGCCGCAAGGATCTCGCCACTGCCCTGCTCGACGTCACCCGCGCCGCGAACGCCGCCGACAGTGACGCCAGCGTCGAGACCGTTGCCCGGCTCGCCGCCCTCGCCCGCTTGAAGCTCGACGCCTCACCGAAGAAAGGCCGCACCGCATGACCCCGACTGGTGGTCCCATCGCTCCCCCGCCTGCTGCACCGACGCCCGGCTCGCAGGCCGTGAACATCGCGCACCACGTTCGTGAGGCCGCGCTCGCCGAGGTCCGCAAAGCCGTCGTCGGCCAGGACGAAGCCCTCGAGCTCATGCTCTGCGGCCTCATCACCGGTGGCCACGTGCTGCTCGAAGGCGTGCCGGGTGTCGCGAAGACGTTGATGGCCCGCGCGCTGGCTCGCAGCGTGTCGGCCGAGTTCAAGCGCATTCAGTTCACGCCCGATCTCATGCCCGCCGACATTCTCGGCACGAGCGTGTTCGACCTGAAGTCGCAGTCGTTCGTGCTCGTGAAGGGGCCGATCTTCACCGACCTGTTGCTGGCCGATGAGATCAACCGCGCTCCGGCGAAGACGCAGTCGGCGCTGCTCGAGGCCATGCAGGAGCGCAGCATTTCGCTCGAAGGCCGCCACACGACGCTGTCGCCGATCTTCACCGTGTTCGCGACGCAGAACCCCGTCGAGTCCGAAGGCACGTACCCGCTGCCCGAAGCGCAGCTCGATCGGTTCCTCTTCAAGATCGACGTCGGCTACCCGAGCGATCACGAAGAGGAGGCAATCCTCCAGTCGGTGCACAAGGGCTTCGACTCGGGCGATCTGCAGCGCGCAGGGGTGCAGGCCGCGATCACGCAGGAACACCTGATGGCCACCCGCGAGTCGATGAAGCAGGTCGGCATCGAGCCGCCGGTGCTGTCGTACGTGCGCAAGCTGGTCGGAGCCACCCGCTCGTCGTCCCGCATTCGTCTCGGCGCCGGCCCGCGCGCGAGCGTGCACCTGCTGCTCGCTTCGAAGGCGCTCGCCGCGCTCCGTGGACGTTCCTTCGTGACCCCCGACGACGTTCGCTACCTCGCCGGGCCCGTGCTCAAGCACCGCCTGCTGCTCTCACCTGACGCCGAGCTCGATGGCGCGACGCCGGCCGAGGTGCTGCGCGAGGTCGTCAACTCCGTCGAAGTGCCGAGGTAACGCGTTGGTCCCTTCCGCACGACTCTGGGCGACGGTCTGCCTGCTCGCGATTCCCACGATCGCGGCGGGCTTCATCGAGGGCATCTGGCCCCTCGTGCTGTTGCTCGACGTGTCGCTGCTGGCCCTGACGGGCATGGACTGGCTCGTCGCCCGCCGCGCGGTCGTGAAGGTGTCGCGGGAGCTGCCGCATCGGTTTCAGGTTGGCGTCGAGAACAAGGTGCACCTCGACGTGATCAACCCCGGCGGCTCGACGCTGCGCCTCCAGCTGAAGGACGACAGTCCCGAGGTCTTCGCCGCGACGCCCGAGCAGCTCGCCTTCACCTTGTCGGGCAAGAGCCGTGTTCGCCTGCCCTACGTCTGCACCCCGCGCAGCCGTGGCCGCTTCGAGTTCGCCGATCTCAACCTGCGCGTGCGGGGGCCGCTCGGGCTCGCCTGGCACGATCGTGTCATCGCAGCGAAGACCCAGGTCAGCGTCTTCCCCGACATGCGTGGCGCGAGCCGGCTGCTGCTGTCTGACGCGGCGCTCGACTTCGTGAACCTCGGGCTACGCCAGCTGCGACGTGACGGTCGTGGCACCGAGTTCGCCCGCCTGCGCGACTACGCCCAGGGTGATTCGGTTCGCGACGTCGACTGGAAGGCCAGCGCCCGTCGAGGAAAGCCCGTCACCCGCGTCATGGAGTCGGAGCGCTCGCAGACCGTCTTCATCGGCGTCGACGCCGGCCGCTCGATGGCCGCGCAGGTCGAAGGCCTCTCGAAGCTCGATCACGCCGTGAACGCTGCCCTCTTCCTCGCCTTCGTCGCGATTCGAAACGGCGATCGGGTCGGGCTCGTGGTCTTCGCCGACGGGGTGAAGTCGTTCATCGCGCCCGCGTCGGGCCGCGCGCAGTACCGGAAGATCGTCGACGCGCTCTACTCGTCGCGCCCGAACCTCACCTACGTCGACTACCTCGCGCTCTTCAAAGAGCTGAACGTGCGCCTCGTGCGGCGCAGCTTGCTGTGCCTCTTCACCGACTTCCTCGACGAAGATCAGGCCGCGACCATGGTGGGCCCGATGCGCCGCCTCGCGAAGCGCCACGTGCCGGTGTGTCTCTCGATCAAAGACGCCGCGCTCCATCGGCTGCTGCACACGACGCCCGGCGACACCGAGATCGCCTACCAGCACGCCGTCGCCAGCGAGCTGTTGCTCGAGCGTGAAGCCGCCAAGCGCAAGGTGGGGCAAGATGGCGTCACCGTCATCGACGTCGAAGCCGACGCGCTGTCTCTCGCAGCCGTGAACAAGTACCTCGAGATCAAGTCACGCGGCGCGCTCTGACGCCGCCAGCACCGGGAGCACCATGAAGGTCTTCTGTCCCAACTGTGGCACCGAGAACGACGGCACGCCGGGCAGCCGCGTCACCTGCCGCGCCTGTACGGCCAGCTTCGAGATCCCCTTCGAGAACAACCAGGCCACGCCGCAGCCGCAGCAGATTCCGCAACCCCAGCAGCCGAGCTTCGGCGGCCGGCCCGTGCAGCAGTTCGGAACACCACCCGTTCAGCCCGCACAGCCGCCGGCGCCCGTCGTCGTGCAGCCGCCTCCGAACGTGTGGCAACCCAACGCGCCCAGCAGCTATTCGGCGCCGCAGGCCCCGGGCGGGCAGACGAACACGCTCGCGATCGTGTCGCTCGTCTCGGGCCTCGTCGGCTGCCTCTGCATTCCCGCCATCGGGTCGATCACGAGCATCATCACCGGCTTCATGGCGCTCTCGCAGATCAACGCGTCGGGCGGCGGCCAGAAGGGGCGTGAGCTGGCCATCGGCGGCATCGTCACCGGCTTCCTCGGCTGCTGCGGGTGGATGGGCTACGCGATTCTGATGGCCGTCGCAGGCAAGTGATGACTCAGGCCTCGCGGCGCCGCCGAATGAACGCCGAGAGCAGGTACGCGTAGACGCCGCTGCCCACCACGAGCGCGAACCCGATCTTGAACCAGATCGGCAATCGCGGTGGGTGAATCTGCGAGATCGTTCCTTCGATCAAACCGGCGAGCACGAAGAGCACGATCGTGCCCAGCACGAGCTTCACCGCTGTCAGCCCCTCGCGCCGCAGCGCGACCCGCCGCGCCAGCCCTCGCGGAGCCACGAGCCCTCTCGCGATCGTCAACCCCGCAGCCCCCGCCAGACAGATCGCGGTGATCTCGGGAATGCCGTGCGGAAGAATCCACGCCCAGAACCACCAGGCATGGCCCTTCGCCGCGTAGACCCACGCGAGTGAGCCGATCAGCACGCCGTTGCCGAACAGCAGAATCGACGTGCCGACGCCCGCCGTGAGCCCGAGCGCGAACGCGAAGAACGCGACGCCGATGTTGTTGCGCATGAGGAACGCCGAGAACGCGGCCTGCTCACCGACGTCGGCGCCTTCGTTCTTCTGCTCCTTCTTCACGCGCTCGTCGGGATCGAGCGACTTGTGCATCGACGGCACCAGGTACGGCGCGGCGTCGGGGTCGAACATCATGCCGATCCACCCGAAGCCTGCACCCGCGACGAACATGAGCGTCGCCGCGACGATCAACCGCCACTCGGCCATCACCAACTCGGGGAAGCCGTGCGTGACGAACCGCAGAATCTCGCGCAGGCGAACACGACGACCCGGGTAGGTGACCGCGTAGGCACGCCCCACCAGATCGTTGAGGTAGCCGCTCACATCTGCGGCGCCCGCACGCGCGCGCACCCACAGCAGATCCGACGAGGCCGCGCGGTAGAGGCGAGAGAGCGCACGCGCGTCGTCGAGCGACAACGTCTTGAGGCCAGTACGTTCGGCGCGATCGAGGAGGCGTTCGAGTGCCTCCCATCGCGGGCGGCGCAGATCGATGAACTCGGGCAGCTCCATTCGGCGTCGCAGCGTAGCAGGGCTTTGCTTCGCCGGTGCTCGAGGAGCGGCGTAGAGTGCCCGGTGATTTGAGCCAGCCGCTGCCACTCCTCGAGCGCACCGAACAGCGCGACTTCCTCCGCTCCTTCGGCCGCATCGGCTTCGTCGTCGCAGCAGCCTTCTCGGCAGCCCACGCGTTCAACCTTGGCTACCTGCCCAGCGCCGCGGCCATGGCGGGCGGCGCCCTCGGCCTGCTCTCACTCCCGTGGTTCGCCCAACGGTTCGGCAACCCCGCTGCCGGCCACGCCATCGCCGCCCTGGTCTCGAGCCTCGTCGCGTACAACGCGAGCCTTCGCGCCGACCTGCCGCTCGGCGCCCTCATCTTTCTGTGCGTGCTCCCGTTGGTGGTTCAATACCTCGCTGGATCGAGGGCCGCGGCAGGCTGGGCCTTCGTCGGTGTGCTCATCACGGCGGGAGCGCTCTGGAGGGTCGAGACGGGCCGCGCCGTCGCCATCGAGCCACTCACCCGCCCCGAAAACCTGGCTCGCAAGAGCGGGCTCGAGGCGACCAGCATCATGGGCGTGCTGGCGATGATGACGGCCCTCGCCGTTGGGCTCGAGCGGAGAAGAACCCGCGTCGAGCGCGCTCGAATGGGAAGGCTGGCGAATCGGCTCCGGCGCCTCAGCGCCTCGGTCGCCCACGAGATCAACAACCCCCTCGCGTGGATGACGAGCAGCACCTCGTTCCTCAAGGGCGCGCTCACCGAGACCTCGACGCCCGAGCTGCAACAAGAGCTCGCCGACTGTGCCACTGATCTCGTCGATGGCACGCGCCGCTTGTCGCAGTTCTCGGAAGATCTTCGGGCGCTCACCATCGAGAACACCGAGACGGCCAGCGGCGACCCGCGGCGCATTCTTCGGCTGGTGAAGAGCCTCGTGGGCGTGCTGCCCACAGCCCCGGCTGGCGAACTGCCGCGAATCGCCGCTGCCGAAGGCCCCCTCACCGAGCTGCTCGTCGAACTCCTGCTTTCGTCGGGAGAGCACGGCCACGCCCCTCGCCTCGCCGTCTCGCTCGATGCCGCGACCATCACCTTCACCCTCGGCGCCGTACCAGGCGTCGACGGCAGAATGGTCGACGAGCTGCTCGGGCCCGGCATCGCCACCATCGCGTCGACTTCGGCCGATCTGTCGGTGCGTGTGCCCATCGCAGCCCGCTGAGTTGCGCTGGTGCGCGTGCACCGGGTGCGGAAGACTGTGCCTCCGAACATGACCGACGCGCCCACCGATCGCCTGCACCTCGATGGTCAGCACTCGGTGCTCACGCCGGAGTACGTGGAGTTCGATTTCGTCCTCGCGGGCATGTTCACGCGGTTCCTCGCGTGGCTCGTCGACTCGGTGGTGACGATTCTCCTGTCGATCGCCGTGATCCTGCTGCCGGTGTTCTCGCTCTACCTCGGCGGCGCGATCGCCGTGGTGGGGCTCGTCCTCCTCCTCGTCCGCAAGTTCGGTGAGAAGAGGGCCGAGGGCGAAAGTCTGGTGCTGCCGATCGGTCTGCTTGGAGCAGGTGTCGGCCTCGCGATCGGCGGCCTGGCGATGAACCTGATCTCTCCCGCCATCGGTTTCGCGCTCGTCTTCATCCTCTATTTCCTCGTCGACTGGGGCTACGCGATCTTCCTCGAAGGGCTGTGGAGCGGGCAGACGGTCGGCAAGAAGATGTTCGGGCTGCGGGTGATTCAGGAGAGCGGCGTGCGCGTCTCGTGGCTGCAGGCGCTGCTCCGCAACCTCGCGCGTCCGGTCGATCGACTGCCACTCGTCTACTTCGTCGGGGGCCTCGCGGCGCTCTTCACACAGTCACAGCAGCGGCTGGGCGATCTCCTCGCGGGCACCATCGTGATTCGCGAGCGGCGCCTCAAGATCCCCGCGTCGCTCTCGCGCCCTGACGGCGACACCGCCCTGCTCGGCGACCCCGACTTCCGCTCGCGCGTCGCCAAGCTCTCGGCCGAGGAAGAGACGGTGCTGTTCAACGCGGCCATGCGCCGTGAAGAGCTCGGCATGGAGGCGCGCCTGCATCTGTTCTCGACGCTCTCCACCCGCCTGCAGGACGATCTGGGCTTCTTCAAGCCGCCGCACCTGTCCGACGAGAAGCTGGTGTTGCTGGTGACGGCCTCGCTCGCGGCGAAGAAGACCGAGAAGAACCGCACCGCCGCCAGACGAAAGCCACCGCCTCGACCGGGCGCCTGAACTCAGCCCTGTCGCGCCCGCGCGAGCAGCTTCCCGAACCGCCTGGGCTCGAACCCGAAACGGCTGCGCTCCTGCTCGAGCGCGAGCTCCAACGTTCCCGACTCGAGTGTCGAGCCAACCGACAACGTCAGCGAGAAGCGCGCGCGCTCCCAGGTGAGGTCCTGGGGTTTGAAGTGCATGGGCGACCGTTGAGAGGTCTCACGCCATTCCGCCGTCGCGAAGCCCTCGATGGTCCAGCGTGCTGGTGCACCAGCGGCCTTCTTCCCGCCACACGCCGCGATCAACGCCTCGGTCGGCTCGCCGATCGAAGTGATTCGAAACGGGTGCACCGCCCTCGCCCCGTTGAGCATGGCGAGCTCGAAGGCCAACCCGACCGGGCCGACGTCCGACGCTGCGGCGAGCATGACGATCAACGAGGTTGGGGCGTCGGCGGGCTCACGCGTCACCTCGACCACTGCGAAGGAGAGCGCGCCGGGCTCGGCGAACAGCTCGACCATCTCAGAAGTACGTCGAAGCGGTGACCGTGCCACCGACGCTGAAGCGCTGGCAGTTGCTGAGACCGCAGTTGATGCCGATGAACCAGTCGAAGTACCCGCGCGCCTGGAGCGACACACTCTCGGCGACGAAGTATTCGACACCGCCACCGACGCCTGGGCCCACCAGCGTGCTGCCGACTCCGATCGACATGGCCGTCGGCTGCAGCACGACGATGCCCGAGAGGTGCGCGCTCACGAATGGGCGCAACGACTCCTCCATGAAGAGGTAGCGCATGCCGAACTGGCCACCGGTCGCGAACACGAACCCGGCTCCACCCTTGGGCGGCGCGCCGACCTTCAGGTACGCGAGGGCGAGCGGAATGCGCACGTACACGTCGAAGCCGCTCTCGGCGTAGTACGACCCCTCGAGCCAGAACGGCACGCTGAAGTCTGGCACCGTCGCGTCGTCGGTGAAGATCTTCATGAAGCCGATGCCCAGGCCCAACCCGCGGTTGGCGAAGCTGCCAGCGTGAGCAGTCGAGGCGTGGAGTGAAGAGACGGCGAGGCTGAGGGCCAGCGAGAGCTTGAGGGCGGTCCGCATGCGGGGCGGCATCGTACCGGGTTTGGTGGGCGCAACCCGCGGAATTCCGACTCGTTTGACGTTCATCCATCGTTGCCGGGCAAAGACAGACTCTCTACACTCCCACCCACCATGACGCGTCGTCTCCTCATGGGTCTGCTCACCCTCGCGATGGCTGCGTGCGTGACCACCCCGCCTCCGCACCCGCGTGCGCTCGAGGCCAACAACATCTGCACCGAGTACCTGTCTCAGGGCGATCTCGTGCGCGCCGAGGTGCAGTGCGATCTCGGCATTCAGTTCTCGCCTCAGTACGCCGATCTCTGGGTGAACAAAGGCCTCATCGCGCTCAAGCGCGGCCAGAAGGATCAGGCCAAGGAGCTCTTCATCAAGGCGCTCCGGCTCAACCAGGATCAGGCGCAGGCGTACAACAACCTCGGCTACATCTACCTGGGCGATCAGCAGTTCGGCAAAGCGCACGACAACTTCCAGCGCGCCCTCAAGGTGAACCCTGACTACACCGAGGCCCGCTACAACCTCGCCCTCGCCTTCCGCGGCCTCAAGCAGGACGACAAGGCCAAGAAGGAGCTGCGCACCATCATCGAAGTCAACCCGAGCCTCGCCGACCCGTACAAAGAGCTCGGCGCCATCGCCATCGACGAAGGCAACCTCGAGACCGCCGCCGAAGAGCTGACCAAGGCCACGCAGCTCGACCCGCAGTTCGTCGAGGCCTGGCTGCAGCTCGGCAACACGCTCGTCGAGTCGGGCAAGCCGTGCGACGCGAAAGACGCTTACAGCTCGTGCATCGAGGCCGACGCGAACAACATTCTCTGCCGCAACAACATCATCAACGCCGAGAAGAAGTGCAAACTGCAGGACAAGGCGCTCACCGACGTGAAGGAGCGCGCCGCCGGCCAGAAGACTCCCGAGAGCGAGTACTCCGCCGCCCTCAAGTTCCGCCAGGAGGGCCTCGTGAACGACGAGGAGCGGGCCTACAAACGGTGCCTCAAGTACGATCCGAAGTTCGTCCTTTGCCACTTCGGCCTGTTCGAGCTCTTCAAGAACCGCAGCGACGAGAAGCTGGCCTCGACCGCCTGCAAGAACTTCCTCAAGTTCGCCAACGAGACCGAGTACCAGTCGCAGGTCGCGACCTGTCAGCAGTACGTGCGTGACTGACCTCCATGGGCGTTCGCCTCACCGTCAAACGGCGCGCCGAGGCCGGGGGCGCCGAGAAGCCACAGGTGGTGACCCTCACCGAGGACACCATCACGCTCGGCCGTGACGACGGCTGTGACGTCGTGCTCGCTCAGTCTGCCGTCTCACGCAGCCATGCCCGCATCAGCCGCGACGGCACCCTCTTCTTCCTCGAAGATCTCGGCTCCAGCTTCGGCACGCTGCTCAACGGCGCGAAGCTGAAGAAGAACGAGAAGCAGCTCTTGCGCAACGGCGACACCATCGCCATCGCGCAGTTCGACGTCGTGTTCGATCGCGTGGCCGACGTCACCGAGTCGAACGCCGGCAACACCATGTTCGTCAGCCGGAACCTGGTGAAAGACGTGATGAAGGGCCTGGGCACCGGCGGTGAGCAGCCCTACTTCCGCGTGATGAACGGGCCGCGCGAAGGCCACCGCATCGAGATTGGAGACGCTCAGGAGTACACGTTCGGGCGCGACGACTCCGCCGACATCGTGCTCAACGACGATCTCGTCTCACGGCGGCATGCCCGCGTGCGCCGCGACTGGTCGGGCACCCACGTCGAAGATCTCGGCAGCCGCAACGGCATCAAGGTCAACAAGAAGCGGGCGAAGAAGGTCACCCTGAAGGATCGCGACGAGCTCGAGATTGGCGGCGTGAAGCTGCTCTTCCTCGACCCCTCCGAGGTGCGCGAGACGCCCGTGGTGCTGCCGTCAGAGTCGCAGGAGACAGAAGGAACGGTCAGCGTCGCAGAAGAGCCACAAGCCCCTGAGCCTGAACCAGAACCCGCAGCTTCAGAGCCGGAACCCGAGCCTGCTGCCGACCCTCCGGCCGATGAGCCGCAGGCAGAGCCACCTGCCGAAGGCGACCCGGATCAGCCTGCGGCCGAGGGCGATCCCGATGGCCCGTCGAACACGACGGAGGACCCTCCTCCTGATGAAGAGGAGCCCGGGTCGGGAAAGCTGATCGACTTCTCGAACAAGCAGACCCTGATCGCGCTGGGAGCGATCGGCCTGTTCGTGTTGATCGCGATTGTGCTGGTCGTGCTCGTCTTCGTCACCTGAGTCTGGGCTCCAGCGCGTCCGGAACCCCACCTGGTTGCAGCCCCGACGCGACGGTTCTTCTCGCCAGGCGCAGGGAGGCCGGCTGAGGGAAAGTACCCGCAGACTCCGATCGTCGTTCCGTCTCACTCACCACTCATTCCTGCGTCGAGGTGCGAGCGGTACTCCGTTAGGAACGCGATGAGCTTCCTGCTCGGTGACCGGGCGTCGACGAAGAGTCGACCCACGAGCATGACGCAGCTCTGAAGGGCGAGCGTGTTGAACACCTCGAGGAGCCGCAGCTCGGGCGTCTGACGCGAGGTCGGTGACGATGGAGTCGGCCGACCTCTGCCGTGGTGGCTCCAACTTCAGCGAAGGATCGCAGGGCACCGAGCACCAGAAGAAGCACTTCGCCGAGAAGATGTTCAACGGGCAGTCGGGCGGCACCACGTGCCTCACCGAGGCGCACGCGGGCAGCGACGTCGGCTCGGCCACGGCAGAGATGAACATCGCAACGGCGCGCGCCTGGAGAAAAGGAGCCAAGCGTGCGACCGGCGACTCTTCGGCGAGGGCGACCCGCAACCGCATGCCGAAGCCGGCGTTCACGACCGAGGCAACGACAGGCGAGTGCTGGGGTCAGCGGGTGCTGATGCGTGCGACGGGCTGAATGTTCAGCTCAGGCGACAGCTCCTGGTAGCTCACCACCGAGAACGGCGGATTGAACTCGTACTCGAGCAGCTTTCGCACGTAGCGCCGAATGTCCATCGACGTGAGAATCACGGGCCGCTGTGCCGTCGGCGGCAGGTGGCCGCACTCGTTCTTCACGGCCTGCACGATCTCCTGCGCGATGTCGGGCTCGAGGGCCAGGTGCGTGCCTGCCGAGGTGCGCTTGATCGAGCTGCGAATGGCGTCTTCGATCTGGGGGTCGAGCAGGTACACGATCAGCGTGTTCGTTCCGCGCGCGTACTTGTGCGAGACGTAGCGCTTCTGCGACGACCGCACGTGCTCGGTCAGCATCACGCTGTCGGCCTCGGTCTGACCGTGTTCGGCGATGGCCTGCAGAATGCCGCGCATGTCGCGAATCGAGATCTCCTCTTCGACGAGGCGGCCCAGAACGTCGGTCAGCTTCAAGACGTTGACGACCTTGGGAATGACCTCCTTCACGATCGCGGGGAAGGCCTTCTCGAGCTGATCGAGCATCGACTGCACTTCCTGAACGCCCAGGAACTCGCGTGCCTGACGGCGGAGCACGCTGGCGAGGTGCAGAATGATGTAGCCCGGCACGTCCCACGTGGTGAGGCCTGCGGCTTCGAGCATCTCCTTGTTCTGCTCCGGCACCCACGCTGCGGGCTGACGGGTCGCAGGGTTCACGGCCTCGAAGCCTTCGATGTTCATCAGCTTCAGGCGGTCGACCGTGTCGTTCACCAGAATGTGGCCGAGCGTCGCCTGGCCCGTCACGACGGGCACCTCGTTGATCTGAATCTGGTACGCGCCCGGCGGCAGGCCGGGGTTTCCACGCGCACGAACCCCGGGGAACCGAACGCCGAGCTCGACGAAGAGACCGTCGCGCATGAACGGAATCAGCTCGTAGAGGAACTTGCCGCCGTCCTGGCGGGAGTCGACGAAGGGAACCAGCGCGTCGGAGACCTCGAGCACGATCGGCGTCACGACGGGGATGAAGAGTTCGGAGTCGGGGTTGATCGGTTCCTTCGGCTGGGGCTCGGCGGCGGCGGGCGTCTCACCGTTCTCGCCGTTCTCAGCACCATCGGCTTCCGCCACTCCGCCGTCGGCCTTCTTCTTGTCCTTGTTCATCAGCTTGTAGGCGCCGAAGCCGGCGAGCCCGCCCATGACGAAGAAAGGCAGCTTCGGAAGACCGGGAATGAGACCGAGCGCGATGAGCATGCCGCCCGCGATCGCGATGGCGCGGGGGAAGGCGATCAGCTGACCACCGACGTCCTTACCGAGGTGGGCACCCTCTTCTTCGCCACCAACGCGGGTGACGATGATGCCTGCGGCGGTCGAGATCAGAATCGCGGGGATCATGCCGACGAGACCGTCACCGATCGTGAGCAGCGAGTACTTCTTCGCCGCGTCGCCAACGGCCAGGCCCTTCTGCATCACACCAATCGCGAGGCCACCGACGACGTTGACGACGGTGATGATGATGCCGGCGATCGCGTCGCCTTTGACGAACTTCATCGCGCCGTCCATGGCGCCGAAGAGCTGGCTCTCTCGCTCGAGGTCGCGGCGCTTGCGCTTGCCTTCGTCCATGTCGATGGAGCCCGCCCGAAGGTCGGCGTCGATCGACATCTGCTTGCCGGGCATGGCGTCGAGGGTGAAACGCGCGGCGACTTCAGAGACGCGCTCCGAACCCTTCGCGATCACGATGAAGTTCACGATCACGAGAATGACGAAGATGATGCCGCCGACGACGAAGTTGCCGCGCGCCACGAAGTTGCCGAACGAGTACACGACCTCGCCCGCGTCGCCCGTCGAGAGAATGAGTCGCGTCGTCGAGACCGTCAGGGCCAGCCGGTACATCGTGGTGATCAGCAGGAGCGTGGGAAACACGCTGAACTGCAACGCACCGGGAATGTAGATGGTCATCAGCAGGATGATGACCGAGAGGCTGATGTTGATCGTGAGCAGTACGTCCAACACGATCGTCGGCAACGGCACGATCATCATGCCGATGATCGCGATCACGATGATGGCGAGCGCGATGTCGGAGTACTTGTTGAGGAAGCCTGTCTTGTTTGCAGAAGCGTCCATCGGGCGGCGAGCCTAACCTAAAGGCCAGCGCCGCGAAGCGCCGGTCAGCGCTTGACTGCCCGTCTGGCCATCTGCAGCAGGCGGCGTGCGCGATCGACGAACGGCTCACTCGACGACCCGAGGCCGATGGCCTTCTGGAGATCATCGATGGCCTGACGAACCCGCTTCTTCTGAAGGCGAATCTCGGCGCGATAGACGAGCGCTGCGAGATCTTCGGGGTCCAGCTTCAGCGCCTCTTCGAACCGCGCGAGGGCCTTGTCGAGCTCGTTCTGGGCGAGGTGAATGGTGCCCAGCATCGTGAAGACGAAGGCATCGGCCGCGTTGGCGGCGAGCCCCTCGAAGATCACCTTGGCCTCGGCGATCTTCCCTCGTGAGAACAACTCGTGACCCAGCGCAGCCATGTCTGCGTGCGCTTGCTGAGCCTCGGGAGCGGGCGACTCGTCGCTCAGCGTGGTGCGAGCAAACGAGCCACTCCTGGTGCGCTTCTTCCCACGTCGAAGTTCGGAGGTGTCCAGCTCCTCCGTCTTCGCGTCTTCGCCCAGATCGTCGCCGAGAAAGATCTCGGGAATCGTCTGGGTGCGACTCACAGTCCGCGTCGTCTTCTTGGGGAAGTAGACGACGGGGACCGGAGTGGGTTTGCGGGACGACTTCACTGCGCCGTCACTTCTTCTTCGCGGGAGCCGCCGACTTCTTCGCAGGCTCGGCCTTCTTCGCAGGCTCGGCCTTCTTCGCGGGTTCGGCCTTCTTCTTCTCGCCGCCGCCTTCGCCCTGAGCGTTCTCGATCATCTCGAGGGCAGCAGCCGCGAGCACTCGCGCGCGCAACACGAGGGGATCTTTGCCGGTGGGGTCGAGATCGACCGCCTTCTTGAAGTCCTGCGCGGCCTCCATCACGTTGCCCATGCGCAGGTGAACTTCGCCGCGGTTGACGTACGCCGCGAGCTCTTTGGGGTTGAAGACGAGCGCGGTGTCGAAGTTGTGCTTGGCGCGCTCGAACTGATCTTGAGCGAGGTACACCGCACCGAGCGCCGTGTAGTAGTAGGCCTCGCGCGGATCGAGCGCGATGAGGCCGTTGAAGATCGTCTCGGCCTCGCTGTACTTGCCGTTCTCGTACATGCGGAAGCCGATCAGCGCCATCTGCAGCATCTCGGGGCCGCTGATCGCGTGGTAGTCCTTCAGCGTCAGCTCGCCATTCTTCAACATCTCCTGGCGCTCTGGCGTGTAGAGGATCTTCTCGTAGTCCTTCGTGACTTCGCCTGAGATCACCTGGCCCGTCGCGGTCACGGGAATTCCCGGTGCGATCGGCTTCGGCGGTTCCTTCTTGTCGTTGCTCATTGCGTCCCCTCAGCCACACCTTCGAGAAAAGAAAAAAGCTGGGGACCTCCGAAGGAAGTCCCCAGCCGATTGTAGCGATGCTCAGGCCGCTGTCATCAGCGGAGATTGCGGACCGCGTTGTTCGCGGTGTCGCCCATCGACTTCAGGGTGTTCTGCATCATCTGCCAGAACATGTTCAGGTTCTGCGAGGCCTGCTGGAAGTTGAACATGTCTTCCTGGAACTTGTTCTGCGCCGCGAGGTCCTTCGGGTCCTTCGGAGGCGTGGGGTACGAGGGGAACGAGCCGTTGTAGCTCGGGCCGCCCGAGGAGCTCGTGCCACCGGTCGAGGGGCTCGACGGCGTGCCCGTCGAAGCCTGCGTGTTGGTCGACGGGGTGTTGTTCTGGATCGACGTGGTGCGGCCCGGATCAGCGAGGGGCGGCGTGGTGACGCTGGTGTTCGTGCCGGGAACCGGGCGCTCGGTGGGCTGGCCAGTGACCATGCTCAGGAGCTTGTCGAGGCCGCCGTTCACCCAGTTCTGGGCGATGTTCTGCAGGCCGGGGGCGTACTTGCCAACCAGGTTCGAGAGGAGGGGGCCAACGAGGGGAACGTTGCCGAGCAGACCCTGGAGACCCTTGGTGGCGCCTTCGAAGAGGCTCGAGATGCCGTTGCCGGCGATGCCCTTGAGCGCGTCGACCGCGGCAGGCGCAACGGCCTTGATGACCGAGGTGGCGAGGGGCTTGATGAAGTTGCCGATGCTCTTGAGGCTGACGAATGCCATGGTTTTGCTCTCCTGAGTGGTCCGAGGTGTATTCCCCGGCGCTGATGTGAACATTATCTCGACGCACCATTTCGAGTTGCGTCGACCTTCTTACTTTCTAGAAAGTCGCTGTAAGAGCGCGCCGATCTTGTCTTTCAGGGGATCATCGGCCCCCACGTGCTGGGCCGCCCGACGCAGATCCTCGACCGCTCCGCTCCGCTGCCCCTGAGCCACCTTCACCTCGGCCCTACCCACGTAAGCCGCTGAATCTTGAGGTGAAAGTTTCAAACAGACATCGTACGCGGCCAACGCTCCCGCTGCGTTTCCGGCGGCCATCTCAACAACGCCAAGGGCCTTTGCAAAATAGGGGTCGAGCGGATTGACCGCATACAGGCCCTGGAAGATGGTTCGCGCTTCTTCGAGTTTGCCCTGGTAGAAGAAAAAGTAGCCCATGCGCGCGATCGAATAGAGCTCTTCATTCGAGTAGCCGCGCACGTCTTTGAGGGTGGCTTTGCCGTCGGCCCATTTCTGGAGCCGGCTCGCGAGCTGGGCGTCGTTGTCGGCCATGTCAGTAGGTCTCTTCCGCCTGCTCTTCGCGACGGCGCCGCTCGACCTCGCTCATCGCCTCGCCCACCATGCCGACGAGGTTGAGCATCTGCGCCTCACGCTGCAGCAACGAACGAAGGCGTTCGACGCGCTCCGGAGCGGCACGCAGCGAAGTCATGCCCCGCTCCATCTCGGCCTGACGGTACTCGCTCATTCGCTCGGCGACGGTCGAGACGTACGGGCGATCGAGAAAGCCCTCGAGATCGGCGCCATGCCCCATGGGCATCGGAGGCATCGGCAACCGCAGCTCTTCGGCCGAGTGCGCCGGGGCGATGAAGTCGAGCAACGCAGCGGAGGCGAGCGCCGGGTTCTTGGGGTCGCCCTTCTTCTTCGCCTTGGTGGTGACCTGCGTCTTGTCGACGAGCTTGTCGCGAACGTTCCGCGGGCCACCCCACGGCCACAGCGGCGCCTTCGTGGGCTGTTGTCCAACCTTCGCCATGACTCAGACTCCTCGAAGAGAGGTCACTTCTTCCCCTGCTCCTGCTGCAGCGCGTACACGAAGTTCAGCACCTCGGCGACCGCGTCATAGAGCTCCTCGGGGATCTCCTGGCCGACGTCGACGCGGTAGAGCGCCGCCGCGAGCGTGGTGTTCTTCATGAAGGGCACACCCGCCTGCTTCGCGAGCTCTTTGATCTTCTCGGCCTTGAGCCGCATGCCCTTCGCGATGACGCGCGGCGCGCCGTCTTTCTCGCGGTCGTACTTGATGGCGATTGCCATCTCGGGGTCGTCAGCCACGGGAGCGACGCTACCACTGCCCTGCTCCGAAGTTTAGGCGCGCGCCGCTTCGGGGGCCGGGTGTTTGAGCTGGTAGACGAAGTTCAGCACCTCGGCGACCGCGTCGTAGAGCTCTTCAGGGATCTCCTGGTTGACGTCGGTACGCAGGAGCGCGTGGGCGAGCGGCACGTTTCGCAGCATCGGCACGTCCGCATCGCGGGCGATGGCCTTGATGTTCTCGGCCTTGAAGTCGAGGCCCTTGGCGATGACGCGCGGCGCCCCGTCTTTCTCGCGGTCGTACTTGAGCGCCACCGCCACGTGATCGGGGTTCGTCACGATCACGTCGGCGCCCTTCACGGCCTCCATCTGGGCGCCTTCCATGATCTCCTGGTGCATCTGCTTTCGATGCGCCTTGTGGTGGGGGTCGCCTTCGCTCTCCTTGTATTCCTTCTTCAGGTCGTCCTTCGACATCATCTGGTCCTTCATGTACGACTTGTGCTGCCACCAGACGTCGAAGATCGCGAAGCCGAGGAAGAGCATCGTCACCTTGATGACGACTCGCGAGACGAGCTCTCCCAGCACCGTCATCGTCATGCCCGCGTCGCCCTGAATCGTCGCCACCACGAGCGCCATTGCGTCGTGCACGACGCCGTAGACGACGTAGCCAGTGACCGAGAGCTTGAACATCGACTTCACGAGCTCGACGATCTGTTTCTTGCTGAACATGTTCTTGATGCCCGCAAGCGGGTTCAGCTTCTCGAGCTTGGGCATCAACGATTCGAGGGCGAGCAGCGGCCCGACCTGCAGGAACTCGAGCAGACCTCCGGTGAGGGCGGCCGCGAACGCGATGGGAATACAGAGAATCAGCAGTGAAGCGAGCGCCAGCGCGAGCATGTGCGCGATCGCCATGTTCAGCGCCTGCGGGTGCGCGATGTGATCGAACGCGAACTGGAAGAGCATGGTGATGCGCTCCTCCACGGTGCCCCACGTCGACTTCACCACCCCCATCGCGACCGCGAAGGCCATCGCGCCCGAGAGGTCCTTCGACTTCCAGACGTTGCCCTGCTTGCGGGCATCGTCGAGCTTCTTCTGAGACGGTTCTTCGGTCTTGTCACCACCCTCTGACATGGCGAGACCTCGTCACGACAGCAGGTGAATGGTGAGCTTGAGCCACCTGAACATCACACCGAACTCGTCCACGGTGCGGTTCAGGATCAGGTGCATCGCCGTGAACATGATCAAGATCGTCACGGCCGGCTTGATCTGCATCGCGACGAAGAAGACCTGAACCTGGGGCGCGACGCGGTTGATCATGCCGAGCGCGAGGTCGGTGAGGAACGTCGCCAGCAGAACAGGAGACGAGATCGCGAGTGCGATGCGCAGCATGTCGCCCGCGATGCGGATGATGGTGTCGAAGAACGGCCAGAAGCCCGAGCTGAAGTGCGGCAGTTGATCGAGGCGAATGACGGCCAGGCTCTCGGCGAACGCGCCGATGACGAGGTGGTGTCCACCCAGCGTGAGGAACGTCACGGTCGTCAGCTGCAGGTTCAAGTTCGCGAACAGCGACACCTGAGAACCAATCGACGGCACCATCAGCTGCGCCTGGTTGGTGCCCGACATGACGTCGATGAGACCTCCGGCGACGTTGGCGGCGTCGAAGATGATGTTCACCACCATCGTCAACGAGAGCCCGATGAAGAGCTCCTTCAGCATCAGCGCGATGAAGATGAGGGGCGAGACGGGAATGTCCTGCGTCTGGGCGATCAACAGTGGGTAGAGAATGAGGCCCATCAGCACGCCCAGACCGAGCTTCACTTCCGAGGGCACGCTCTCACCGCCGAGGAAGGGCGTGAGCATGATCACCGGCAGAATGCGCCCCATCAACAGCGCGAACGCCAGCATCACCTGTGTCAGGTCGGTCTGGAGCCCGAGTTGGTTCCTGACTTCCGCCAGGACTCCCTGAAGATCCATGTCGTCAGTGCTGAATCAGCGCAGGGAAGCGGTCGAAGATGTTGAAGGTGAAGCGGAGCAACTGCGAGCCGATCCACGGGCCGGCCAGCCCGAGCACCCCGAACACGATGACGAGCTTTGGCGCGAACGAGAGCGTCTGCTCCTGAATCTGGGTGGCCGCCTGAAAGACCGAGACCGCAAAGCCGATCACGAGGCTCATGACGATCGGCGGGCCCGAGGCGACGAGCACGAGGATGAGGGCCTGCTGGGTGACGTAGGTGAGTTGGTGCATCGAACCCTCAGAGGTAGCCGACGACGAGGCCCTTCGCGATCATGTACCAGCCATCGACGAGCACGAAGAGCAGCAGCTTGAACGGCATCGAGATCGTCGTGGGTGACAACATCTGCATGCCGAGCGCGAGCAAGATGTTCGCGACCACCATGTCGATCACGAGGAACGGGACGAAGAGCAGGAAGCCAATCTGAAAGGCCTCCTTGAGCTCCGAGACGACGAACGCCGGAACGAGAATGAGGAAGTCGTTCTCGGTGATCGACGCGCGGTCTTCGGGTTTGCGCAGCTTGAGCGCCAGCCCGTAGAAGAGCTGACGGTCTTTCTTGGTGACCTTCTTGTTGAGGAACGCGCGCAGCGGCTCTTTGCTGCGGTTCGCGGCGCCGAGCAGCGTGTCGACGTTCTTGGCGTCCATCAGGCTTCGACCTTCGGCGACCTCACCGTTGTCGGCGGCCCTGAACATCTCCTGGCCGACGGGCGCCATGATGTAGACGGTGAGAATGATGGCGAGGCCGGTGATCACCTGCGTCGGGGGGATCTGCTGGGTGCCCAGAGCCGAGCGCACTACCGACAGCACGACCGAGATCTTCACGAAGCTCGTCACCATCATCAGCACGAAGGGCGCGAAGCCCAGCGCACCGAGCGCGATCATCAGCACCAGCGGACGATTGGCGAAGGAGGCGTCGCCGCCCGTTGCTGCGTTCAGATCGTCGACCGCGCCGTTCTTCTTGCCGGCAAACGCGAGCGCAGGCGCGAGCAGCACCGAAGCGAAGAGAATCCAGTGAGACAGACGTCGCGTCATGCGAAAGGTCCAGTCAATCAAGTGGCTGGGGGCGGAGGCGGAGCATCCTTCTTCCCCAGGAGTTTCTGCAAGAACGGGCTGAGCGTGACCTGCCCGGCCGGCTTCGCGGACGCTTCGACGACCTTCGCGTCGAGCTTCGACAGGAAGTTCACCGAGAGATCGCTGGCGCCCAGCAAGAGCACTTCGTCGCCCGCCTTCACGACGTAGAGGGTGCGCTTCTGATCGAGAGGCACGCGCTCGAGCACCGAGACGATGCCGCGTCGCCCGGCCGCAGGGCCGATGCCCATCAGCCTTCGCAGGCCCACGTTGAGCGTCAGCCACGCGAGCGCGACCACGACGCCGAGCACGACGATCGTCCGAACGAGCGACCAACCGAGATCGAACTCGGCGTTGTCCTTCAGCAGGTCAGGCGGCTCCGAAACGGGAATCTCCGGCTCGGGCGCGTCAGGTCGGGCGGCGACTGCGGGCTCTCGCGCACCTGCGTCGTCCGCGAACGCACGAACCGGCGCAAACACGAGCATGATCAGCAGCCAGTGCTTCATGTCAGCCCGCGAGCGAGACGATGCGGATGCCGAGGTTGCCTTCGATCTCGACGAGTTCACCGCGCGCGACGATCTTGCCGTTCACCGAGAGATCGAGCGGCTCGCCGACCTGGCGGTTCAAGTCGAACACGTGGCCCACCTTGAGGCTCACCACCTCTTCGGCAGTGATGGGCAGACGCCCGATCTCGACTGCAATCTGCAGCGGCACGTCGTTCAGCAGGTCGGCGCCTTCAGCCTGGCCCTCTTCCATGTCAGCCCTCTCCGCACCCGGGTTGGTGGACTCGTCAGGGCCATCGCCCAGCGCCATCCGCTCTTCTTCGCTCTGTTCGGCCCCATCGCCTTCACCTTCGGGAGCCTGCTCTTCGCCACCCTCGATCGGAGCGCCCGGCGGCATCGGCGCACCGATCACGAAGCCATTCACCTTGGCCGTGTACCGATCGTTCTCGATGGCGATCTCGCTGTCGATGTAGCCGGTGCGCGCGAGGCCCAGCTTCAGCTTCGCGGTGCCGCCCTGCCCCTGATCGGGTCGCGCCGACAGCCCGTCGACCAGCACCACGTCACGCTCACGCAGCTGGGCGAGATCACCAGACGAGATCTCGACCTGGCCAATCTCGGCGCGCAGCCAGACCTTCACGTTCGTCAGCCGCGACGCATGCTCGACCGCATCAGCGGCGCGGCGCTGGCGGCGAACGAGCGCATCGGCGGCGGGCTCCGCGACGGCGAGCACGCTCTCGGGAATGAACAACCTGACGTAGCCAGTGTGACCGCCGAAGATGGCCTTGAGCTGCACGACGCCCAGCGTCTCTTCTTCGTGCATCATCGCTGCGGCGGCGTCGAACGATGGTGCAATCGTCTCGAGGCGCAGCTTCGGCAACGACGAGTCGAGCGCGGGAGCGAGCGCCTTGAGCGTCTCGAGCACGACGAACGTCATCACGCCTTCTTCGATGTCGGTGAGCGGCCGCAGCCCGACCGCTTCGCCCGTTCCGCCCAGCAACGTGTCGATGGCCCAGTGGGCAAGTCCGATGTCGACCTCGAGCAGGCCGCGCGCCTTGTTCGGAATGGGAGCGAGCACGCCAAGGAAGGTGGGATCTCCCACGTAGCGGCGCAGCTTCGACGGGTGAATGAAGTGCACGTACTCGGCCTGGAGCGAGATCTGCTCGTCCAGCATGTCCGAGAGGCGCTTCTTGACCGACTCACTCACCTCACCCGTGGAGCGAACGTTGGGTAGCATCCACTCCAGGTTTCGCGCGAGCCGACCGTGGGTCTTCGAGACGCGCTCGAGGTTCGCGAAGGTGAAGGGCTTCCACTCGCGCGCGGGCGGAGGGCGTGAAGGCGGAGCAGGCGGCGGTGGTGGCCGCTTGTTCTGCGTTCCCGAAGCCGGCTTGGGAGGCCGGATCTTCGAGATGTCGATCATCATCGTGCGATCGCCGCCCTCGTCACTCACGCGCGGGCCTCGACCTTGAAGTCTTCGAGCGACAAGCCACGAGACGAGAGGGCGTTGGTGAGCGCCTCTTTCTGCTCCTCGATGAGCTTGAGCACGTCTTTGTCAGAGCCAGTGAAGACTGCCTTGATCTTGCCGTTGTGGCTCGAGACCTTCACCGAGAGGCCCTTGAGCACGTCGCTGCGAAGATCGATCTGGAACTCGACCTTTCCCGCGGCGTTGGTGCCGACGCGCACGCGCTCGACGATCTTCTGGGCGAGCTCGTTGGCCACCTTGCGCAGACGCTCGGAGCCAGAGACGTCTTTCTGCTTCGCGACGGGCACCGGCGCCATGAGCGCAGGGTTGAAGCGGAAGCCCGGCTGCATCGCGGGTTCCTTCTGATCCTTCTGACCGGAGCCGCCCTGCCCGCCTCCGCCCTTGTCGGCGTCCGCCTTCAAGTCGCCCTTCTCACCTCGCGCGCCGCCGGCCCCTGCCGCCCCAGCGGCGTTCAGGTCTGACGACTCGCTCTTCTCGGAGAGCACCTCGCGACCGATCTTCGCGTCGGCCTTGCGCTCGTCGAGCGCGCGCGCGGTGTTGCCCTTGTCGGTCTGCGCCAGCTTCGAGCCCTGCTGATCGAGCTGCTGGCTGCCTTCGCCGACCTTCTGCTGGTGCTCTCCCTCGTGACGGGTGGTCTGGCTGATGTTCTCGCCGGCGGTTCGGGTCTTGAGCTTGGAAGTGAAGGCGTTCTGCGTCTCTTTCTTGCCCTTGGTCTCGTCGGCCTGTTTCGCCTCGGCGCCTTCGAGCAGCGACGCGATCACGCTCTTGCCGAGGTCTGCTTCCTTCTCGGCAGCGGCGCGTTGCTGCACGTTCGCCTGGGCCTGCTGCTGACCGACGAGCTTCTTGAAGGTCGTCTGCTCGTTCGTCTTCTTGTTCTTCTGGAGCTCTTCGTTGCGGCGCGCCTCCATCTGGCGCTCTGCCGCACGGGCTGCCTGGCGATCATCATCGACTCGGCTCATGACGACTTCTTCTCCGCCGCGCGAACGCGAGCCAGGTGGAGCGTGTTGCCGATCTCCTCCTGATTCATCTCTTCCTTCTGCTGCATCTCGTAGCGCACCTGCTTCTTCCAGGTGTCTTTGTGCTTCTCGATGGCCTTCTTCTCCACCGTGGCCTCTGCCATCTCCTGGCGCCGCTGCTCGACGACCTTCTCGGCCTGGGTGACCGACTCCTTCTGGCGTTCGATCTCGAGGGCAAGCTGGGCCTCTTCGTCTTTGAGCCGCTGCTCGAACCGGTTCATCTGCTGGAACCCGGCGATGCCACCGCCCTTCTTGGTGACGTCTTCGAGGAACGCTTGAACCTTGGCCTTGCGCTCGACTTTCCGCTGATCGAGCTCTTGCGTCATCGTGACGAGCTTCTTCTTCTCGACCTCGAGCGCTTTGACGGCCGCCGAGAACGCGTCTTTCGCGGCCTCCTCGGCCTTGATGCGAATGTCGAGCAGCGCCTGGAGTCGATACGGGGGCATAAGGCTTCGAAAAGCCTAGCACCCCTTGGGGTCAGGTGGTGGGGGCGTCAGTGAACATGTCGACCAGCCGCTGAACCGTCTCGTCGAACGGGGTCGAGTCGTGGGTGTCCTGCTTCAAGAAGTTGATGATCTGGTCGTACTTGTCGATGGCGTAGTCGGTGCGAGGGTCGGTTCCGTACTGGTAGGCGCCGAGCAGAATGAGGTCACGCTGCTTCTCGTAGGTCGACAGGGTCTGACGCAGAATGCCCGCGGCCTTCTTGTGCTCGGGCGTGGCGATCTGGCTCATCACACGAGAAAGCGAGGCCAGCACGTCCATCGCGGGCCACTGGTTTCGTTCACCGATGGCGCGGTTGAGAATGAAGTGGCCGTCGAGAATACCGCGGACTTCGTCGGCGATGGGCTCTTCCATGTCGCCGCCTGCGACGAGGCACGTGTAGATGGCGGTGCAGCGGCCCTTGTCGCTGTTGCCCGTACGCTCGAGCATTCGGGGGAGCATCGAGAACACGCTCGGTGGGTAGCCCTGACGAGCGGGCGGCTCGCCGATGGCGAGGCCGATCTCACGCTGGGCGCGCGCGAGACGCGTCACGGTGTCGAGCATGAAGAGCACGTTGCCGCCGCGCTCGCGGAAGTACTCGGCGATCGAGGTGGCGACGTAGCCGGCACGCAGACGCACGAGCGAGGGCTGATCCGACGTCGCACAGACGACGACCGAGCGCTTCATGCCCTCTTCGCCGAGCGCGTCTTCGATGAACTCGAGCACTTCGCGACCACGCTCGCCGATGAGGGCGATGACCGAGAGCTCTGCGGCGGTATTGCGCGCGATCTGCCCCATCAACGTCGACTTGCCGACGCCCGAGCCTGCGAAGAGCCCGATGCGCTGGCCTTCTCCGACGGTGAGCAGGCCATCGATGCAACGCACGCCGAGGGGCAGCGGGCGCGTGATGCGCATGCGCTTGAAGGGGTCAGGGCAGTCGCGATCGACCGCCCAGTCCTGCATGCCCTCGGTCGGGAGCGGCTTTCCGTCGATGGGTTCTCCCAGCCCGCTCAGCACGCGGCCCAGCAGGCCGTCGCCGGCGCGAATCGTGAGCGGCCGGCCAGTGGGAATCACTTCGCTGTCGGGGCCGATGCCCGAGAGCTCACCGAGCGGCATGAGCATGACCTGCTCGCCCTGAAAGCCGACGACCTCGGCGCGCACCGACTGATTGCCGCGCTTGATGATGCAGACCTCGCCGATACGAACGTTCGGCACGGCGGCCTTGATGACGAGGCCGGTGAGCTCGGTGACGCGCCCACGCACCCGAACGGTCTGCGCGGTCTTGAGCAGCTCGTGGTACCGCCGCAGGTCGATGGCCATGGGTTACTTCGACTCCTTCTTCTGACCGTCGGGCATGAGCACGTTCTTGAGCATCTCGAACTGGGTGCGAATCTGCCCGTCGATCACGCCGTACTCGGTCTGGATCACGCAGCCGCCCCGCTCCACTTCGGCGTCGTCGCGAATGGCGATGTCGACTGCGCGACCGATCAGCTCCATCAGTCGAGGGCGCTTCTCACGCAGCACCTTGCCGTCTTCAGGGTGCACCTTGAGCACCATCGCCTTGCTGCCACGCGCCGACTCGATGGCGGTCGCGCAGATCTCGATGACGACGTCGGGGTCACGCTCGAGGTCGCGGCCGATGATCTTCGCCGACATCTTGAGCGCCAGCTCGAGCACGTCTTTCTCGGCCTCGGCGACGATCTGCCCAGCCTGCATCTTCGCGCGCGCGAGCTCTTCGGCGGCACGAGCCTGGACGTCGGCCTTCGCCTCCTCGCGCGCCTTGGCGAAGACCTCTTCTTTGAAACGAAGCGCCTCGGCTTTGATCTCCTCGGCCTTCTTCTGCGCGTCGGCGATGATCTGTTTGGCGGTGGTCATCGCTTCGAATTCCTCGGCGTTGACGACGCCGCCTCGACGGGGCGGAGGCAAGATCGGCTTCTCCGGTACACCGGCAACGTGCTCACCACTGCTGTCGCTCTTGATGACCTTCCCGAGCACGCGGGACGGCGGCCGACGTTCGTCTTCCATTCAGCGAACGACTCTAGCTCGATCGTCCGCCCGGTCCACGACCTGAGCCTTTGACGATCGGGCTGCCGTCGGGAGCACGCTCTCGGCGCTTCGGCACGTCCTGAACGGCAGGGGAGGTCATGGCTCGACGGAGCGGTTTGGCGGGCTGTTTGGGCGGGCCGGCGGTGTCGTTGGGGTCTCGAGCCAGTGGCTTCCCATCACGCATGATCCGCCGCAGGCCCGAGGCAGACGGGTCATTCGAGGCGCTGCGACTGGCGGGCACGGACGAAGACGATGGCGGCGGAGGGCGGGAGCTCGCGACGCCTGCACGGCGCGCATTTCGCTCGGCGATCGGATCTCGGCGGGGCCCTGCCGGAACGTCGCGACGGGGCCTTTGAGGTGGGTTCTCGGCGGGTCGAGGCTCCTGCTTCGGGAGCGCGACCGACGGGCTGGCACCACTGCGGCGAACGGGTGGCGCGACGACAGGCTGGAGCGTCGGCGGCTGGGGCGCCGCGAGCTGGGGTGGTCGCATCGGGGGCGGCAACCGCAACGGGCGATCGATCACCCCTCGCTGAGCGAGGCGCTCCATCTGCTCGACGATGTCGAGTCTGCCGCCGTCGCCCTTCACCGGCTTGTTCTTCTCCTCGCGCAACCATCGCTGGAGCACCTTGCCCAGCTCACCGCCCTGGTGCCGTTCGACGAGGCGCTGCGCGAACTCAGCGCCCTGCGCGACGGCCGCACGAATGACGCGCTGAGCCCCAGCGGAGCGCAGGCCCGTCGACGGCTGCTCGAGCGCCCCGTGGATCTCGAGCACGGTCTTCGCGTCACCCTCGGTGAGCCGTCGGGCCTTCCCCGCTTCGGCGGCCTTGCTGGCGAGCGCGCGCTGATCAGGCGGGAGCTTCGTGAGGAAGGCTTCACGATCGGGGTCAGCGAGCCCGGCGACCGCCGTCGCGAGCACCCGCGCGCCCATTCGATCGCAGATCGAGAGCACCTCACGCTGCGGCATCATCAGCAGGTCGGTGAAGCGGAAGGTGCCGACCTGGGGCGCCCCCTGCTTGAGCCCCTCTTCGAGCTTCCAGCGAACGATCGAGAGAATGTCGGGGCGAACGTCACGGGCGAGCTTGATGGTTGGTCGGGGACCGAGCTCGGCGCGGCAGGCATCGGCGATCTCGGACGGCAGCGCGCGGAGCACCACCTCGACCATCGCGCCGCGCTCTTTCGACAGCAGCGCAGCCAGCCGTTTCGGGTCGGCGTTGGCGAGCTGACGGCGCCGCGCCATGACGATGCGTTTGATCTCCTGAATGACGAGCGGAATGCGCTTGTCGCGGGGAATCTGGAGCAGGCTCTGCGCCCGGTGCTTGAGCAGCTCCTCTTCTTCGGGCGCGAGATGTTCGAAGGAGCCGATCGCGTCGGAGCCACCGAACGCCAGCGACGTGAGCAGCAGCATCGTCTGCCGCTTGGAGAGTGACGCGAAGAACTGTTCCACTCGTCACCGCCGCCCGCGAGGGTCAGCTCTCCTGGGTCTTGGTAGCGCGCGTGGGGCGGCCGTTGCCGCTGGGCTTGCGAATCGCGAGGAACGCCGCGACGCCCGCGAGCGCCAGGAACAACACTGCGTTGACCGCGACCATCACCTTGAAGGTATCGGCGCTGGTCTTCTCCATGCGCAAGCCGAGCACCGACTGCGTACGCTTCTCGGGGTCGACGTCCATCGTGGTGACCGACTTCGCCTCGGTCATGAGCACCTTCACGTGCTCCTTCTTCATGTCCGTCACCGAGTTCGCGACGAACTCCTGAATGTCGGTCTCCTTGAAGGGGGCCGTGTGCTCGTCGGTGGCGGTGTACTTGATGAAGACCGAGGCGGTGGGCAGCGGGCGCTTGTCGGGCTGGGTGAGATCGTTGTTCTCGGGGATCATCACGATCGTGCGCGCCTCGAGCACGCCAGGGTAGCGATTGAGGGCGTTGGAGATTTCACCCGCGAGCGCCTCGATGAACATCGCGCGCTCTTCGGTCTGGGTGGGGATCATGCCCTTCATGCGCTTGAAGATCGCGAGGCCGTCGGCCTTGGGCCGCGGGAGCGAGTGATCCTTCAGCAGCTGGGCAGCAGCGGCGACGTCCTGCTTGGGCACGCTGATGATGTAGCGAGGCTCGTTGCCGCCCTCTTCCTTGAGCTTCGAGGCGCTGATGCCGTTGTGCTGGAGGACGACGTAGATCTCGTTGGCGTCGTCTTCGGTCAGATCGTGCTGAAGCTCGATGCTGCAGCCAGAGAGCGCCACACAGACGGCGGCGAGAGCGCTTCGAAAGAGATTGCGGGGCATTCGGGCTGCGAACCCTACTACGGCTCAGAATGAAAAAGGGCAGCCACCTGTTTGGGTGACTGCCCTTCGCACCGCGAGAGAAGAACCCGCTCAGACCTGGGTCTTGAGGGTGTCCTTGAGGCCGCTGGTGGCCTTCTCGACGACCTTGCCGGTCAGCTCGAGCTCCTGCGTGTACTTGTACATGCCGGCCTGCATCGAGAGCATCTCCGTGTTGGAGAAGTTCGCGCCGTTGAGGCCGCCGTTGATGAGCTTGTCGATCGACGCCTGGCCCTTCTCCATGTTGGCGACGAGGCCCTTCAGGAGGCTGGTGCCCTTGTTGACTTCGTTCTTCTGGGCGACGGGATCCATGCCCTTGGCGGTGAGTTTGTCGGAGACCTTGTTGAGGCCGCCCTTCTCGATCTTGCCCGCCGCTTCGATCTGGCGCGCCTTATCGGCGTGCTGGACCTGCTGGGTACCCTGAACCTGCTGGGCGTTCTGGGCCTTGTCGACCCCCTGCGTCTTCATCGCCTGGTCGAACTTGCTTGGGCCCGCCTTGTTGGCCTGTTGGGCCTGCTCGGGCAGCTTCTGCTGGGCGATTTGGGCTGCTGAGATTCCTGCCAGTGGACCCGCCATTTTGAGGCCTCCTCAAGTCGTCTACAGGTTCGTTATCGTCTTCATCTTCCAGAAGTTGCTTCAGGCGTTCAACCGCCCGGGCATGCAGGCGACTCGCCCAGCTCTTCGATTGGCCGATCTCGGCGCCCGCCTCTTCCAGGGTCTTGTTCTGGAAGTAGTAGCCCTGGAGCAATTTTCGCTCTTTTTCCGGCAACTTCTCGATGGCCCCACGCACCCGCCGCCGCATCTGCTCGAGCTGAATGCGCTCGTCAGGAGGCAGGGCGTCGTCGGACATCTGCATGGCATCGGCGCCGTCGAGGCTGGTCCCGAAAACCATGGCGAGGCCGGTGACGGCGTTCGAGATGCGCTCCACCTCGTCTTCGAGGCCTCCGCCGCCGCCTTCACGATCGGCGAGGTTGCCGAGGTAGGCGTTCGCTCGCTCGGCACCCGCGCTCGACCCTTTGAGCACCCCCATCTTGCGGAGGCCGTCGTAGATGGCGCCCTTGATGCGGTAGTGAGCAAAGGTGAGGAAGTTGGCACCCACGCGGGCGTCGAAGCGTTCAGCTGCTTCGAGCAGGCCGACCTGGCCCCACGCGACGAGCTCTTCCATCTCGAACTGGGAGTTGAACTGCTTGCGCACCTGGGCGGCGAGCGAACGCACGTAGGCGCCGTACTTTTCCAGGATCTGCGCCTTGGATTCCGCGAGAGGCAAAGGGCGATTACTCCTCTTGCTCCGCCTTGTTCCACAGGCGCTCGAGAGTCTGGGCCAGGCGGGGATCGTCTTTGAGCTGCGCGACGATCTTCTCGGTGAGGTGCTTGGACTGCGTGTGAACCTTGTCGCGCAGAATGTCCTGCACGAGCTTCTTGGTGGCTTCGTCGCGGCTCTTGATTTGCCCGGCCTTCATCTGGCGGGCGATGTCGAGGGCCTGAGCGACGACGGGATTGGTCGCAGCGGTCGCGCCGACGTTCGAGGAGCCGACGAGCCCCGAGGGCCCGACGAGTGACTCGGCACGATCGACCTTGGCGCCGAAAGCGCCGCCGGCCTTCGCTGGTCCGCTCGCGCCGCCAGCTGCCCCAGCGCGGCCCGCACCACCCGCTTTTCCACCTCGACCGACACCGCGAACTGACATGGGCTCCTCGATTGAAGAAGACTAGCGCTTCTTCGGCGCGGCCTTCACCTTTCCGCTGGCGACCTCGAGCAGCTTGTCGGCCAGGGCCTTCTCGTCATCGTTCGGAGTCAGCTTGAGCGCGGCGTCGATCTCGGCCTTCGCTTCGGCGTTCTTGCCGGTCAACACGTGCACCTCTCCGATGCGCAAGCGCGGCTCGGCAGCCTTGGGCTCGAACTTCGCGGCGAGCTGAAACGCCTTGATGGCGAAGTCGAACTTCTCGCCACGCTTCTTGTCGTTGGTCTCTTTGAGCGCGCGTTCGAGATCGCTGATGCCTGCGAAGATCGTGAGGCGATAGGCGAACTCGGCGACGCCGCCGTCGTCTTCGAGATCGCGAGCCGACTGCAGCTCCTTGAGCGCCTCGCCGGTCTTGCCCATGAAGATGAGAGCCTCGGCACAGTGCGCACGGGCGAGCCCACTCTTCGCGTCGAGGCGCTGCGCGGCGCGGAACGCCTGCAGGGCCTTGTCGTACTTCTGCTGATTGAACTCGATGGTGCCGAGGGCGAACTGCGCCTGCTTGGTCTTCGGCATGAGTGACGCGACGCCACTGGCGAGCTCGCGAGCGTGATCGAACTTCCCGAGATCCATCCACAGGTAGATGGACTCCAGCATGAGCATCGCCTGCTGCTTCGAAACGGGGAGGATGCTGCCGGCGATGTCTGACTTCGTCTCGGCCATTGTGGCGCTGTCCTTTCAGTGGGGAACGCAGGCCGTGAATAGCACAAAGGGCGACCGTTTCCGGTCGCCCTCGGTGTTCGCTGCTGAAGCAACCTTCGCTTAGCGCGCGTTCTGAATGGTGTTCTTCACCGTGTCGTGCTTGCCCTTCATGACGTTCGAGATCGAGGTGTACGTCATGTTCTCACGCTGCATCTGGTACTGCAGCTTGAGCATGTTGCTCATCTCGCCGCTCATGCCGGCGATGGCCTGGTTGCCCATGCCGACGTCGTTCGACGAGACGCCCGCGCCGAAGTTCGCGCTCGGACCAGCGCCGCCGACCATCGGGCCGCCGTTGTTGCCACCGACGGTGGTGTTGATGCCCGTGCCGCCGCCGACGTTCACCATGCCCGACGCCGCGTAGGAGCCCGACGAGGCGCCGCCGATGTGGCTCGAGACCGACGAGATGGCAGCCGAGACGATGCCCGCACCGGGGAGCGCGTTGCCGAGCAGACCAACACCCGACGCCAGAGCACCCGTGGCGTTGCTGAGACCAGCCTGCATGCGCTGACCGAAGTCGACGCCCTGCGACTGCTTGTTGACGGTGAAGTTGGTGGAGAGACGAGCAGGGGTCGAGTCAATGCGATTGACGGCCATAAAACCTCCAGGAGTGCTGCGTGAAGTGTCAGGGTCTTGTTTCCGCCAGCACCTGCCAGCGCCGCCCTGTGCTCTCATTTTCGGCGAACTGCATCGTGAGTTGCGAACCGGGCTCCTTCAGCGCTTACCCTTTCGCTCCGACGCAATCTTTTCGCGCACTTGGAGGAGGTGGGACATCAGCTCTTCAGTGCGCTCGATGGCCTTCGAGACTTTCTTGGCCTGATCGGCCTTGGGCCCTTTCATGGTCGAGAGCCCGTCTTTGAGCGACTGGAAGAGTGCGTCGATGTCGGTCTGCTGGGCCTTGTCGACGAAGGTGGCGATCGCCGGGTACTCGGGCTGGGGCATCGGGGGGCGGGAGGGCTCTTCGTTCTTGCGGGCGGCCATGTGTTCTCCAGGGGAAGTCAGGAAGCGAGAAGTTGTTTGAGGTGGTTCTGCCCAACGGGGTCACCAAAGCCGGCAAGGGCCAGCGCAGCACAGAAGCGAACGCGCTCGTCTGGGTCCTTGGTGAGTTTGTGGAGTGACGAGAGCGCCTGATCCTTCAGGACGAAGTCGACGCTGCCGGCCTGGGCGAGGCGTCCGAGTGAACGAGCAGCGGCAGCGCGAAGCGAAGGGAGTTCGTGAGTGAGCGCCTCACAGAGGGGTCGGGTCGCGGCCGGATCATTCAACTCGCCCAGCGCAGCCGCGGCCTCGACGGGAGACAGACCCGTCTTCATGGCTGTGATGAGCCATGGAACCGCCTGCCGATCTTTGAGCTGTCCGAGGGCCGTCGCAACGGCTGCGGCCACGCGGGGGTGCTCGGTGCGGTAGGCCTTGAGCAGATAGGGCACCGCCGCCTTGTAGCCAGAGAGCCCAATCGCCGTCGCCGCCCCCGCAACGACCTTCGCGCTGCCATCGAGCAGGTTCTTCACGAACTCCTTCGCGAGGCCTTCGTCTCCAAGGGCTGCGAGCGCGATCGCGGCTGAACGACGCACGCCCGGATCGGCGTCGGTGAGCAGCCCTTTCAGCTTCGCCACTGCGCTCTGGTCCTTGAGCTGCCCCAGCGCTTCGGCTGCGTCGCCACGAATGGCAGCCAGCGAATCGTCGAGGCGCGGAGCAATCGCCTTCACGTTCTTCGCGGCGATCTCTTTGGTGAAGATGTTCGGCCGGCCCGCCCACGCGGGCTCGAGTTCGGCGAGCTTCTCGGCAATCGCTTCTTCGTTCAGAGACATCAGGTGGCCTCCCCGAAACCCGCGGAAGCTAGAGGATTGGCACCGGTGCGGCAATTCAAACGAGGCGGACCCCATGCCGAGCCTGTTTTAACCAGTTAAAATCGAGCTTGACGAATTGAGCATTGATGGCTACTTCTTCAACATGTCGCGAATCGACGCGAGCATCGCGTGTCCATCCTGTCGAGGCCCGCTTCGACCAGCGGTGCTCGAGTGCGGGAGCTGTGGAGTTCGGGTGGAGGGGCCCTTCCAGTTCAACGAGTTCGCCTCACTCGACGCCGATGATCTGCATCTCTTGCGAATCTTCGTGCTGAGCGAAGGGCGCATTCGCAACATGGAGGCGCCATTGGGCCTCAGCTACCCGACCATTCGAACGCGGCTCTCTGCGCTGCGTGAGAAGGTCGCGCGCAGCTCGCCGCCTGCTGCCGGTGCTCCGACCGAGACGGTCGACGCGGTGCTCGAGCGGCTGCAGCGGCAGGAGATCACCTTCGACGAAGCGATGAAACGCATTCACGAGCTTCGTGGAACGTCAGGCACCAAACCCACCACCCCACGTCGAGGCAAACGATGAAATCGGAGCTCGAGCGCATTCTGTCGATGACCAAGGCCGGAACGATCGACGAAGCCCAGGCAGCACAGCTGATCGAAGCGCTCCAGATGAGGGCCCCTGAGCGGCCAGCCACCAGGCCGTCGAGCATTCTGGGCGACGTGATCGACGCCGTGCGCCTGGCGATGGACGGAACCAACTCGACGACGGGCGTGCGCGCCTCGGAGCTCGAGGCGAACGAGCTGAGCATGTCGCGCATTCGACTGCTCGACGGGCGTGATCACGTCTTCGAGGGCAACACGATCAGCATGTCGTCGATCGATCGGCTCGTGCTCACGGAGTCGGAGTTCAGGAGCAACGTGCTGCGCTCCACACGACTCGACGACGGCGCCCTGCACGCCTCGAAGGTGCTCGGGTCGCAGTTCATGAGCGCGTCGGTCGAGGGGCTGCGTCTCGATCGCAGTCAAATCGATCGCCTGCAGGCCTCGTCGTCGAGCCTCGATCAGCTGCACCTCGCGAGCGAGGCGCTGCTGCGCGAGGTGCAGGTGCGCTCTTCGTCACTCCGAAAAATCGCCCTCACCGCTTCGACCATCGCCAACGTGACGCTGTCGGGCGTGCACCTGCAGAACCTGGTGCTCGACGGCAGTGAGCTCGTCGACGGACACGTGAGTGGCGCGCACGTCAACGATCTCACCCTCACCCGCTCCCGCTGGCTCACGACGTTCCTGCGCATCGTTCGAATGGACGAGGTCGACGTCGTCGACAGCACCTTCAACGACGTTCTCTTCTCGGGCTCCGAGGGCTGGCGCAAGAAGGGCTTCGACAAGGTTCGCTTCGAGGGCTGCAGCTTCGCAAAGGTCGTCTTCTCGGAGTGTCGTTTCAAGAACGTCACGATCAAGGACGTGCAGCTGACCGATCTGACACTCGACGGCGTGCAATTGAGCGACTGCGAGATCAGCGGCGCCGCCGAATTTCGCAGAGCCGTTCAGAAGCGCGGGAGCTAAGAGTTGCGGCCCCTCGACACCTTCATGTGCCCTTCGCAGTTCTTCATCATCGCCAGCCCCAGTTGCGCTACGGAACCCAGAACATGAACGCCATCGTCTCGATTCGCGAAGTCGTGAAGGAATACCAGCTCGGCACCACGGTGGTGCAGGCACTGCGAGGCGTCTCGCTCGAGGTGCTCAAGGGCGAGTTTCTGTCGATCGCGGGCCCGTCGGGCTCGGGCAAGACGACGCTGCTCAACCTGATCGGCTGCGTCGACACGGCCACACGCGGCGTCGTCGAGGTCGCGGGGAAAGACACGGCGAAGCTCACCGAGCGCGAGCTCACCGATCTGCGCCTCAACACGATCGGCTTCATCTTCCAGTCGTTCAACCTGGTCTCGGTGCTCACCGTCTTCCAGAACGTCGAG
>JAACJQ010000379.1 GCA_016879935.1 Archangiaceae bacterium
GGCGGCACTGCATCGGCTGGCGGCACTGCATCGGCCGGCGGCACTGCATCGGCGGGTGGATCAGCATCGGCCGGAGGATCCGCTGGCGGTGGAGTGCGCGACGGCGGAAGCTCGGGTGGAGGCTCGGCGGACGGTGGCGTCACCTACCCAGCGCTCGCGGTCATGCCGAACAGCCGCTTCATCGGAATCGCGCAAGTCGCCGTCGTCGGAGCGCCGAGCGATCCAGCCGTCGTCACCGTGCGCGAAGATCAGTCGGGTACCTCATCGATCCTCGAGGGCTGGGCGCTCAACGGGGCCTCAATCCCCTCGAGGAGCCGCACCATTGCGTGGTCGACCGACTATCGCGTTCAGGCGATCAGCTCGAACCAGGCCGTCACGTACCTTGCTGGCCGGAGCGCGCTCAGCATCACGGCCGAGCAGATCTCCGCCACGACCCTCGCGCGAATCGGGCCTTCCACGAGCCTCGCCACCCTGGCCAACGACAGCGACGCCGGCGTCACCCGGCTGAACGTGTTGAGCCCCGCCATCGCGCCCGTCTTCGTCTGGGTTGCAGGAGGGACCGTGGCGACGCTCCACCGCATGGAGACCCAGAACACGAGCGTGAGCGCACTCACCTCGACCGCCATGTCGCCAGGCGTCCTGCGCGGTGACGAGGTCATCGACGTGCCGCTGGCAATGGGCGACACGCGGCTCTTCGCGACGAGCCGCTGCGTCGACGCCTGCTCATTCCTCACCATCAGCAGTGCGACGATGGGCCCCTTCGCGAGAATGCTGGTCTCGCAGTATTCGCCGAGCCAGGCCTCCATCTCGCCGCCCACGCTCTTTCAGCTCATCGCGCAACCCTCGCTCGGCATGCCTGCGGTCTTCGACACCGCAAGCCCGATTCGGGCGGCGTTCGACGGCTCGACGGGCGTCTTTCTGGCTGGCCAGGCAGCGTTCTCGACCCTCGTCGTGGAGCGCCGCGACGCCAGTTCGCTGATGAGAACCAACGTCTTCACTTCGGACGCAGCCCTTCGAGTCGTCGACATCGTCCGAGCACAGAACGGCGTCGGCGTGTACGTGCTGGTGAACTACAGCCAGCCGGTCACCTTCGGGCCTGCGGTGTTGAACTACACGAATGGCCATCAGGGGAACGTGGGCATCATTCGCATCGACACGATGGGTGTGAGCGCGAGCGTCTTCGACATACCGCTCGACCAGCAGGCCGTGGCGTTCGCGAAGAGCGGAGGGTTCCTCTACGTCGCGGTGCACGAGGGCAGCAACGCGGTGCTGTGGAAGATTCCGGCGCCGTGACGATCTTTCGTGCGGTCGGCTGACGTCGTCGCTACCTCGCAGCGATGGCCGTTCCTTCGATTCGTATTCGCGCGCTGAACGACGCCTCGCTCGAGCCGTCGCGCCGCTGGGTGCTGTACTGGATGACGTCGTTCCGGCGAACGCGGTTCAACTTCGCGCTCGACCGCGCCATCGAGCACGCGAAGCAGCTCGCCAAGCCGCTCGTCGTCCTCGAAGCGCTGCGCGTGGGCTACCCCGACGCGAACGACCGCCTGCACACCTTCATCCTCGAGGGCATGGCCGAGAACGCGCGGCGCTTCGCGAACTCGCCGGTGCTGCACTTCCCCTACGTCGAAGAAGTGAAAGGAGACGGCTCGGGGTTGCTCGAGGCGCTGGCGGCGCAGGCGTGCGTCGTCGTGGGAGACGACTGGCCCTGCTACTTCGTACCGCGCATGCAGGCGGCCGCGGCCGAGCGGCTCGACGTTCGGTTCGAGGTGGTCGACTCGAACGGGGTGTGGCCGATGCACGCGACCGACCGGGTCTTCACGACGGCCCACTCGTTTCGCGCGCACCTGCAGAAGACGTTGCCTGAGCACCTGCACGCGATGCCGAACGATGCGCCGCTTTCTCGCCTCGACCTGCCGACGGTGAAGCTGCCTTCGAGCATCACCTCACGTTGGAGCCGCGCCGCGAAGGACCTGCTCGACGCCACGCCGGCGGCCATCGCGGCCTTGCCCATCGACCACTCGGTGCCACGCGGGAAGATGCGTGGTGGCTCGCACGTCGCCGAAGCGCGGCTGAGCCTGTTCGTGTCGAAGAAGCTGGCCGACTACCCGGTCGCGCGAAACGAGCCTGAAGAAGACGGCACGAGCGCGCTGTCTCCGTACCTGCACTTCGGCCACATCTCGGCGCACCACGTGTTCGCCGAAGTCGCGAAGCGGGAGAAGTGGACGCCCGATGTGCTCGGACGCTCCATCGGTGGCTCGAAGGAGGGCTGGTGGAAGATGTCGGCAGCGGCCGAGTCGTTCCTCGACGAGCTGATCACCTGGCGCGAGCTCGCCTTCAACATGGCGGCGCTGCGGCCCGACGACTACGGCTCGATGGCGACGTTGCCGGCGTTCGCGAAGGCCACGCATGCGAAGCACGCGAAAGACCCGCGCGAACATCTGTACACGCTGGAGCAGCTCGAGCGCTCCGAGACGCACGACGAGCTGTGGAACGCGACGCAGCGGCAGATGGTGCGTGACGGCTGGTTCCACAACTACCTGCGCATGTTGTGGGGGAAGAAGATTCTCGAGTGGTCGCCCTCGGCGAAAGACGCGCTCGAGCGCATGGAGCGGTTGATGAACAAGTACTCGCTCGATGGGCGCGACCCGTGTTCGTACTCGGGCTACCTCTGGGTGCTCGGGCGGTACGACCGTGCGTGGGGCCCCGAGCGCCCGGTCTTCGGCTCGGTTCGGTACATGTCGTCGGACAACACGGCGAAGAAGATCTCGGTGAAGAATTTCCTGCGCACGTACGCGCGGTGAAGTCAGCCTGCTGAGTGCAAGTTCACCTGGCGCTCCGCACCCGCTGGACCTTGCGGACCGGTTCCGCGAGCGCTTCATCGAGCGTGCGGTACTTCGGCGCCTGAAAGAGCGCCTCGAACGCGGCCTCCGCTCGCAACGCGAACGCGATGCGGAGCACGTTCTCCATCGACGCCCTGCCCGTCTTCTCGAAGCGGCGCACGGTCATGACCCCGACGCCTGCGCGATTGGCGAGCTCCTCCTGACGAAGCTGACGCAACACGCGGAGCGCTCGTGCACGCTCGGCAAGGCCCCGAAGGATGTCTTCGAAATCGACCATTTATGGTCTCCCATCGGCCATTTCGGCCTCCAAACAACCAGAAATGGTCGATTCTGCAGGCTCAGTCGCCGAACGCGTTCCGACGTCGACGAGGCGCCACACGGCCCATCACCGCGACGCCGACCTGGTCCTCTTCATCGGGCGAGCGCGGCACCGAGACGTCGACGGCCACGCACGCGCCACGCCACGACAGGTCGGTCAACCGCTCGGGTGAGTCGGCGAAGTACACGGTCGAGTCACACACCTTGCAGTAGCGCTCCAGGGGCTTCGCCGTGCGCTCGAGCTCGGTCCACTTCAGCGGGCACTTGAAGCCGAACACGAGCTCACACCGCTCGATGGCGGGCCGGCCGACCGTCGCGAGAAACTCCGCACCGACGACTTCCCGGAGCGGCGCCAACTCCTTCAGCAGCGCCTCCCGCTCCTCGCCTGCCGCGACCTGCACCTTCGACTCGAGCCGCAACCAGCGCGCGTGTTGAACGAGCCCACGCTCTTCGAGCACGTCGGCGTAGACGAGCCTCGCCGTCTCGTCGCCGCGCCCGACGGCGTCGAGCATCTCGTCATCAGCCATCGCGACGCGGCGAGGTCTGGTGGGGCCCGTCAACGAGAACGCGCGCTCGACGAGCGGGTGGTACTCGCCCGCCAACGGCCGCAACACCTCGAGCACCGCATGCAGCGTCTGATACCGCTCGGCCGGGTCACGCTGAAGCGCCGTGCGCAGCACCGCGAGAAGCGCTGGCGACAGGTCGTCGCGCAACGACTCGAGCGGTACCGGCGTGGTGACCTGGAGAATGGCGTTCAGCAGGTCGAAGTCGCTCTGCCCCTGCACCTCGAAGGGGTGCTGAAGCGTCGCGGCGAACCAGAGCAGCGTGCCGAGGTTGAACACGTCCGACCGCACGTCGAGCGGCCGCCCTCTCACCATCTCGGGCGTGAAGTACGCCATCGCCGAGCTCGGCTGCTGGCTGTCGAGCACCCGCAGCCCACCCTCGCGCGGGAGCAAAAGGTCTTTCGGAGAGGTGCCGCGAAGCCGTCGACCGGGAGCCGACTGCAACGCCTCAGCGAGCGCCACGCCCAGCGCGGCGAGCTCGGGCTCCGACAGGCGCTCCTTTGCCTGCTTCAGCGCCTTGAGCACGCTCGACAACCGCACCACCTCGGCGGGTGGGCGCTCGACCTGCTGCTCGACGACGGCTTGCGGCTGAATCACGGCCGGCCACACCACGTCGGGCGGCGTTCGCTTCAGCCACTTGAGCAGGCGAGAGAGCACACGCGGAGCGTACCGATTTCCCCACCGCCGAGGCATGTCGGAGCAGGTGGTCTTGACCCGCACGATGCGGGCTGACAGCTAGGGCTCCTCTGTTTCGCAAAGGGTGGGTCTTCACATGCTCCGCGTTCTGACTGCGTCGCTCGTCTTCGTCTGCGCCTGTGCTGCGCCCGAAGGCAGCGGCTTGATGCTGGCTCCCGAGGGCACTGGCGCCGCCATCGTCTTCGACATCGAGGAGCGGCCCTTCCCCAACGTGCCCCTGCCGAAC
>JAACJQ010000380.1 GCA_016879935.1 Archangiaceae bacterium
AGCGTGAAGGAATAGACGACGTCACGACCGTTCTGCCGTGCCGTCGACGAGCAGGTGGGCGAGATGTCGAAGGCGAAGTTGTCGTTGGCGGCCTGCAGGGTGGAGCCGCTCACCGTCGCGACCGCGCCCGTGAAGACGAGCGCCTGTGCCGTCGAGCAGGTGTCGTTGGTCGGAGGCGGCGTGGGCGCAGCGGTGATGACCTCGAGCTGGAACGGACCGCTCACCTGCGCCGCGGAGTCGACCCACACCACGTAGGTGCCGGCGGGCTGGTTCACCAGCGTCGCACGCGCCTGCATCGACGCGTTCGGGCTCACACACGCCAGCTCGGCGTTCGTCGCGGCGTTGGTGCACGCGTTGCGAATCGAGAGCACGGGCCAGAAAGACGGCGAGAGGCCAGTCGGCGTGACGCTCACCGTGACGTCTCTCGCCTGCGTGAGCGTGTACGAGAAGACGACGTCTTGCCCGCTGCTGCGCGCCGAAGCGGAGCACGAGGGCGTGGCGTCGGTGAGCGCGTTGTCATTCGTCGCGTACGTGGTGTCGCCCGTCGCCGTGGCGATGTTGCCGGCGAAGGTGAGCGGCTGCACGGCAGCGCAGGTGTCGTTGGGCACGATCGGCGTCTTCGTCACCTCGAGCTGGAAGCTGCCGCTGGAGCCGTTCGCCGAGTCGACGATGACGGCGTACTGCCCGGGAGGATGATTCGGGAGCGAGAGCGTGCGCGTCTCCAGCGCGGCGATGGCGGGCGAGCAGCCGAGCTCGTTCATCGCGCTCGCACAGGCAGGTCGCACCGAGACCACGGGAACGAGGGCCGAGCCTGCCAGTGGCCGAACCGTGACCGCCACGTTCGAGCCGGCGTCGACGTCGTACGTGTAGACCAGATCGTTCCCCGTCGCGGCCGCCGTGGGGCTGCAGCTCGGGCCGAGGCCGTCATTCGAACCGAGCACCGTCGAGCCCACCGTGATCGCCCGCGTGCCGAAGAACTGGAGCGCCTCGGCGCCTGCGCAGGTGTCGTTCGCGGCCATCGTCGGCTGGGGCACGGCCGTCACGCCGAGCTCGATCCGCCCCGTACTCCCCGGCGGTGACTCGAGGACCACGAAGTAGGAGCCCGCGACGAGGTTGCTCAATGCCAGCGACGCGGCCGAGCCACCGTCGCGCACGGCGTCGCACGCGAGCTCGGTGCCGGAACCACAGGGGGCCGAGCGCAACGAGACGGCGGGGGCTGCAGTTCCCGCTCCGACCAGCCTCGCCGTGATCGTCACGTCACGAGGCGCAGGCAGCGAGAGCGCATAGACGAGATCGGGGCCAGCGCTGCACGAGGTGCTCACGTCATCGAGCGCGGTCGAGAGATCGACCGTCACGTACGCCGAGCCACCCGCGTCGGCGATGAGCAACGGCTGCGGGGCTGCGCACGAGTCAGGCAGGATCGAACAGTCGCCGAAGCGAAGGTCACAGAGCCGGCCCGCGCCGCACTCCGAGAGCGTGAGGCAGTCGTCGCAGACATGCGCGCGGCAGGCGGGCCGTGGGTTCGAGCAATCGACGTTCGAGAGGCACTCGACACAGTCGTTGCGTACGACGTCGCACTTCGGAATCGCGCTCGGGCAGTGCGAGTCCTCCAGGCACTCGACGCAGCGGCCCCGGGTCACGTCGCAGCGATTTCGCACACCGATGCAGTCGAAGTTGTCGAAACACTCCGGAGTGCCCGCATCGAGGCCCCCGTCCACCAACACCCCCGCGTCGACTCCCGCATCGACGCCCGCGTCACGAACACCAGAGTCGACGACCGACCCCGCATCGCTCCCGGCGTCGATCACGCCGGCGTCGCGACCTGCGTCGACCACCAGGCCAGCGTCGTTCCCCGCGTCGGTCGAGCGCGAACGGCACGCTCCTGTCTCGAGGTCGCAGACATCGGTGCCGGTGCAACGAACGCCGTCACACTTGCTGACCGGTGGGTTGGTCGTGCCTCCGCACCCGAGCAGCACCACCATCGGGACCCAGAGACGTGCGCGCATCGCGCCAGTGTACCTGCCCTCGGCTTCGCGACCACAGTCGCAGCGTTGGCCCGTCGATTGCGTCGAGGGTCGCGACGAGTTCGAGGCGCTCGGGCTTCACGTCATGATTCCTCGGCGGGCCAGGGCACCGCGATCGCCTGGAGCTTCGCGGTCGCGTGCGACTCTTCGTTCAACCAGCCGCGAAAGACGGGCGGCACGAAAGCGTCGAAGGCCTGCTGCACTCGCTCGACGAGTTCGTCTCGAGCCGCATGAACGTCGACGACGTAGGTCTGGGAGATGATGAGGCCGAGGTGATCGGGCGCTCCGTGCGTGAAGATCACCCCGTCATCACCACTCGTGAGCACCCAGATGTCCCACGTTGGAGCGCCGCGGCCGTCTTCGATGACGAGCTGGTACCAGCCGATGCCTTCACGTTCGCTCCAGGCGAGCAGACTCGCGAAGTCTCTTGCTCCGAGGAGGCTTCGCCCCGCCGAGAGGAGCTGCGCACGCGCGATCGGAGGCAGTGCGTTCGCCTCGTGCCGAGAGTTGACCCGTCGCTTCAGCGCTGGCCGCATGACCTGCCACATGCGTGGGGGCGGGTTCGTGGATCACGAAAAGCGCATCGAGCCATGCGACGCTCACCACATGGCGACGAAACGGGCGGTTGCGATCAACCGGCCTCGCGAGCGGTACCAGCCCTACACGCCCACACCGTTCACGGGAGCGCTGGAGCAACCGTGGAGGACAGTGCTCGGAAATCCCTCCGATCTCGACGCCCGCTCCGTCCTGGCTGACGCGCTGTTGGATGCTGGTGACCCTCGCGGTGAGTTTCTGCAGCTCGCGCTGAAGAAGCAGCCCACACCTGCTCAGGGAGAGCGCCGTGAAGAGCTCTTCGGCCGCCTCAGCCCTGAATGGCGGCGCGCGCTGCACTCCGGCGATCGCAACCTGCGTGGCATCGGCTTCGAGAACGGGTTGCCCGAGATCGCGCACGTGCAACTCAGATCGGTCTCGGCGCTCGACTGGCTTCATGAGCGCGCACCGATTCGCGAACTCAATGCTTCCGATTACGAAGCCGACCCACAGTGGGTCGAGTGGCTGCCGCGTCACCCTCTCGTGAAGCACCTGAGAAAACTCTCCGCTGGTGGAGAGCGTTCGGAGAAGACCGAGCCCCTCATCGCCACGGGCGCCTTCGCGTCGATCGACACGCTCGAGGTCGTGGCGCCGCTGACGCTGTCGTTCGCGACGACCCTCGCCGAGAAGACACCGGCGCTGCGCTCGTTGATCCTGCGTCACACGGGCGACGAGCTCGAACCAGCAACGCTCCGAACACTCGCGAGCCTTCCACTCCAATCACTGCGGCTCGAAGGGGTGTCGCTGTCTGCCGCCGCGACGAAGGAGCTCGAACGGTTCGTTCGCCTCGAGCGGCTCGAGCTTCGGTCTGCTGCGGTCGAGTGGAGCGCCCTGCCTTCGCTCCCCACGCTTCGCGCGCTCAGTCTCGAGTCGTCGGCGCCGGCACTGGAGTCGCTCGCGGCGTTCCTGCGTCGTTCGGCGCCGCTCGCTGAGCTCGCGCTCAACAACGTCGGGCTGTCTGCCGACACCGTGAGCCTGATGCTTGGGGGCACGGCCACCCTCGAGTCGCTCTCGCTGAACTCGAACACGCTCCGAGACGGAGGAGTCGCGGCGTTGGCGAAGCTCGACTTCCCTGAACTCCGGGAGCTGTCGCTGTCCCAGGTTCGCGCAGCGCCGCTCGGGTTTGCATCCCTCGCGTTGGCCGAGTGGCCGCTCGAACGCGCTGACTTCGTCCTCAACGCGCTCGATGAGGCGGGCGCGACGAGCCTCGCGAGCGGCCCACTGTGCAGAGACCTGAAGGCGCTCGAGCTGCTGATGACGAGCGTTGGCTCCAGAGGCGCGAGAGCCCTGTCAGCGGCGCCGTGGTTGCCTCGGCTCGAGTCGCTGTCGCTCTTCTCGAACCGCATCGGAAACACCGGGCTGCGCGCGCTGCTCGAGCACATGCCGAACGCACAGACGTTGTTCCTCGGCCGGGAGAACCCATTCAAGGAGGAGGGCTTGCTGGTCGCGACGCGCGGGGTGCTCCCGAGGCTGCGGCACCTGCGCGTCGACGAAGTGAAGGGAAACACGATCGAAGCCTTCGTCGACAGTGGCCACGCCGACGGGTTGCACACGTTCGGCTTCGGCAACAGTGAGATCACCGCAGCAGCGGCGAGCGCGCTCGTCACCCTGCCCCGCGTCCACACCGGTGGCGCACCGTGGTCGCGCATCGAGTCGCAAGCGCTCGAGCTGTTGAAGAGTCGCTGGCCGCACTTCGCGACGTGACGGCGACTCGCGCCCTCGCGCCGTCACCAGCAGCCGCGAACAGCACACCACGACCGCTGCAGCCTCGAGCCGAAGCACCGAGCCCTCCGCGCCCACCGGTGACGAAGCTCGCATCGACCTCCCGGCCCGCATCCACCTGACTGCCACCACGAGCTTGACGTGGGGCACGCTGCCCGTCCGTCATTCCTGCCGACGCGACCTCGCACCGACGGTGAACACTACGACTGCGGATGTCGCCGGTCTGAGTCCAACGGAACTCACGAACTCGCCACGTGACAGCTGACCTCCTCGACGGTACCCACGACGCGTGGAGCGCAGCGGACGATTCATCGGCGGCCTGATGGTCGCCATCTCGGGCATCTCGTTCGGCACGCTCTCGGTGTTCAACCGGCAGCTGGCGGCAGCGGGTTTGTCCGTCTCGCAGATGTTGATGCTGCGGTTCCTCGGGGGAGCGCTCGTCTTGTGGGCCCTCGCCATCGCGCGCCGTGAGGTGACGAAGCTGCCGCTCCTCAAGCTGGCCGGCTTCTCGGCGCTGGGTCTGCTCTACGTCGCGGAGGCGTGGCTGTACTTCGAGTCGTCGCAGCGCATTCCGATCGCGCTCACCGCATTGCTGCTCTACCTGTTCCCCTCGATCGTGGTGGTCGTCTCGTGGCTGGCCTTCGAGGAACCCCCGGGCCGCGCAGGCCTCGTTGCCCTGGTGCTCGCGACGGGAGGCATCGCCATGGCGGTCGGAACGCCGTCGGGCTCGCTCGATTTGCTCGGTGTCGCCCTCGGAGCCTCGACCGCACTCGTCTACACGGTCTACGTGCTGCTCGGCGCGAAGGTTCAGCCCGGGGTGGCCCCCACCTTCGGCAGCGCGATTCTGATGAGCATCGCAGCGCTCGGCTTCGGTCTCGGCGCGCTCGTCCAGGGCCGCCTCGACTTCTCGGGAGCCATCGGCGCCTGGCCCTCGGTCGCCGGCCTCGTGGTGATTGGCACCGTCATTCCGATTCCGCTGCTCCTCTTCGGCATGACCCGCATCGGGGCCAGCCGCGCCTCGATCATCAGCACGCTCGAGCCCATCAGCGCCGCCCTCTGCGGGCTCTTCTTCCTCCACGAGACGATGACGGCCCTGCAGTGGGTCGGCGCCGCCTCGGTGATCGGGGCCGTGCTCCTCGTTGCCCGCCGGTGACGCACCGTGTCTGTCGATTCCCTTCACACCTGAACGGTTCGAAGGGTTTCGCCCATGTGAAGACTTCGTGGCTCCAGCGGGTGGGTGCATGCGTGGCGGTGACGCTCGCGATGCCCTCGTTCGCCGATCCGCCCGCGAAGAAGCTCGACGTCTCGGCCCGCCGCGGAAGCGTCATCGCGCAGCCCATGCTCAGCCCCGACGCCTGGGAGACCGACCTGCAGGCCTGCGTGCTCGAGTTCAAGGCGCGCCCGAAGTGCATGACCGAGCAGCTGCTGCGTGTTCAGCCACGGCTGGTGCCCACCTTCGAGGGCGAAGCCGAACGTGTCACGACCGAGCTGACCCGCTGGCTCGGCAAAGACGATCTCGCCACCCTCTACCGCGTGAAAGAGCAGACGCTGGGCGAGTGGATGACCATTCGCCACTTCGTCCTCGAGGACTCGCAGGGAAACGTCCGACTGCTGAAGATCAGCTTCCGCCGCGTGCTTGGTGAGTGGTGGCTTCAGGGCTTCAAGCTGGTCGACCGCGAAGACATCGAGAAGGAACTCGGCATCGATTAGTGGCTGAGCACCCACTTCGCGACGTCGTCCACCACCTCGGCAGCCACATGGTTCGGGCGTTCGTACTCGGCTGGAGTCGACTTCCCCGTGCCCGGCATGAAGTGGTGATTGAGCGCGGGGTAGCTCCGCAGCGTGACGTTCGGCCGTTGGCCCAGCACCTTCGTCCACGCGGTGAAGTCGGTCATCGTCACCTGGGAGTCGCGCTCGCCCTGAAGCACGAGCATCGGCACCGCGAGCCTGGCGGCGATCGCGACGTCGTCGTGGGCACGGAGATCCAACCAATACGCGCCGGGAATTCCGTCGACGGTCTCGGTCGCCTTGAACGCCGGGTCCTCGAGGCGCTTCGCGTTCTCTTCCGCGGCTCGAACCGCCGCGGCGCTGGCCTCGCTCGCCGGGCCAAGACTGGCGAGGTACTTCCGCTGCTCCACGATCAGCTGCCACAGCTTTCGCGCCGGCGCGGCGAGCATGACGATGCCGTGCACACGTGAGTCAGCTGTTGCGATGCGTGGCGCGAGCCCGGCGCCCAGACTGTGCCCCACGACGATGAGCCGCTTTGGGTCGATCTCCTTCACCGTCGTGAGCGCGTTCACCGCCGAGAGCGCATCGTCGATCGTCTCTTCCTTCACGGTCGCGAGGTCGGCGTTCGAGAGCTTTCCGCGGTACTCGAACGTGCGCTTCGAGTAGCGGAGCACCGCAACGCCCTTCGTCGCGAGGCTCCAGGCGAGGTCGCGGAAGAGCTTGTTCGGGCCGATGCTCTCGTCTGCGTCGTTCGGGCCAGAGCCGTGCACCAGCACCACCGCGGGAAACGGACCTTTCCCCTTCGGCAGTGTGAGCGTGCCTGGGAGCTTGAACGGCGCAGCGCCAACTTCGAGCGAACGCTCCTCGAAGCGGGAACGATCGGCGGTCGCGGGTGGATTCCACGCGGGTTTGAAGAACAACCCACCCACCTGCAGGTTGCCGTCGAGCACGATGCGTAAGGTGAGACGCTCTTTCTCGAAGGCGCAGGTGAGCTCGACCGCGGTGTACGGAGGCTGCGAACCGTCCTGGCGCACCGCTTCGACCTGCACGAGCGCGCCCGATTTCGACACCAGCCCCTGCCACGTTCGAGCAAGCGCCTCGGCAGGCAGCGCCTTCACCATCACCGGAGCGAAGCGCGCCACGACCTCTTCCCACGCGTTCGCCTGAAGCCCTTTCAACACCTCGCGGGCCGTCGCCTCGAACTCGGCGCTCGTCTTGCCCGACGTCGGCCTCAAGCCGATCACCCGAAGCCGTTCATCGAGCACGATCTTGAGGTGCAGGTTCGAGCGCTCGTAGCGGCACTCGACGAAGACGACGGTTCCGCGCGGGTCCTGCTCCTCGCGCACGGTGCCGAGCTCTTTGAACACCCCGAGCCCACCGGTGAGTTGCTGCCACTGCTGGCCGAGCGCCTTTGCCGTCAGGTTGCTGGCCATCTCTGGGCCAAACCGCGAGGCCGCCGCCTCGAACTTCTCCCGTCCCAGCTCCAGCGCGAGGCCACGCGCGGTGGAGACGGCATCGACTCCGGCGTCTGGCGACACCGTCATGAGCAGCCCGAGGAGCGCGAACATGGGCGCATCATGAACCGCCAAAACGAAAACGGGGCCCTGGTTTCCCAGAGCCCCGCTCAGTCAGTCACCCGTGAGGGTGAGCCAACTCACCACCGATAGTGCGAGAAGGCCTTGTTGGCCTCGGCCATCTTGTGGGTGTCTTCCTTCTTCTTCACGGCGTTGCCGCGGTTGTTCGCAGCGTCCATGATCTCGCCGGCGAGCTTCTCCATCATGGTCTTCTCGCCACGATCGGAGCCGTACTCGATGATCCAGCGCATCGCGAGGGCCACGCGCCGGTCCTGACGGACTTCGACGGGCACCTGGTAGGTGGCGCCACCGACGCGGCGGCTCTTCACCTCGAGCACGGGCTTGACGTTGTCGAGGGCGCGCTTGAAGACCTTGAGAGGCTCTTCCTTGGCACGCTCTTCGACGACGGCGAAGGCGCCGTACGCGATGTGCTCCGCGGTGGACTTCTTGCCCTTCCGCATGAGGTCGTTGATGAACTTGGCGACCAGACGGTCCTGGAACTTCGGGTCCGGCAGGATCTTGCGCTTATTGGGTACGCGACGACGTGGCATTGAAAAGTCTCCTGATTACTGGGGCCGCTTGGCGCCGTACTTGGAGCGGCTCTGCTTGCGCCCCTGCACGCCAACCGAGTCGAGCGTGCCGCGGATGATGTGGTAGCGAACGCCGGGGAGGTCCTTCACACGGCCGCCGCGGATGAGCACCACCGAGTGCTCCTGAAGGTTGTGACCGACGCCCGGAATGTACGAGGTGACCTCGATACCGTTCGTGAGGCGAACACGCGCGACCTTGCGGAGGGCGGAGTTCGGCTTCTTGGGGGTCGTGGTGTACACGCGCGTGCAGACGCCGCGCTTTTGCGGGCTCTGCTTGAGGGCGGGGCTCTTGCTCTTGTAGCGGAGCTTCTCGCGTCCCTTGCGGATGAGCTGGCTGATCGTAGGCATGAAGACTCGGTTCCTTCAGAGGAAAGGGCGGCCCGACTACATGGCCCCGTTCTGGGTGTCAAGGCGCTCAACGTGGATCAGCAAAGAAACCGCGATCACAGGTCCATGTTCATGATGACGGCGTCTTCCTGATTGTCGGCGTAGTAGCGCGGTCGCATGCCTACCGTGCGGAAGCCGAGGCGGCTGTAGAGGGTGATGGCCGGCACGTTGCCCCGGCGCACCTCGAGGGTGGCGATGGTGCACTTTCGCCCGCGCCCGATGGCGATCACCTCGTCCATGACCTTCCGCCCGTAGCCCTTCTGCCGGCTGGCGACGTGGGTGGCGACGTTCAGCACGTGCACCTCGTCGGCGACGATCCAGAAGATGGCGAAGGCGCGCAGCTCCCACCCCCAGGGTGTCGACTCCTCGAGCAGCAGCACCGTCGACCACTCCTGGGTCAGCTCCTTCTTCACCATCTCGAGCGACCAGGGGTTGGTGAACGCCTCTTTCTCGATCTCCATCACACCGGGCAGATCGGCGAGCGTCATGCGACGCGTACGGAGCTCGACGGCCAGCTGCCTCACAGCACGCCTCCATCGGGCGCGAAGGCCATCAACAACCGCACGTCGTTCGTCTTGCGCGCCTGGGTGAGCTCCTGCTGCACGAGCTTGTCGAAGCGCTCCTTGGCGAGCAGCTGGCGAACGGTGTCGATGGGCAACGAGCGCCAGGCGGCCACATCGGCCTTCGCGCGCTTCGCCTCGGCTTCGGTCACGTTGGCCTTCAAGCGGAGCCGCCCCTCGAGCGCCCGCCCCGCCCGAATCGCCCGACGCAGCACCAGCCCCACGTCCCCCACGTCGGCCTCCTGGGCGTCGAGGAACTGCTGGAGCCGCCCTTCGCCGCCAATGCGGTTCGTGAAGTCGGCGACGGCCTTCTCGAGCTCGCCGGGCTCCAACGGGTACGCATCGAACCGGTCGGCTTCGATGGTCGCCAGCCGCTGGGCGATGGCGAGCTGGAGGCCCTGGGTCAGGTCTTCTCCATCGAGCGAGGCGAAGGCCGCTTCGGTGCCTCCCCGATTGATGAGCTGCACCCGCGTCTCGAACTCGAGCTGCGTGAGGGTGATCACCTTTCCGTCGACCGAGGCAACCGCCCGATCGACGACTCGGCCCTGCGTCGGTGCCGGTTGGCCGAACGCAACCGTCGAGAACAGCGACAGCACGAGCCACTGGCATCGAAATCGCGGCTGGTTACTGTGGCTCGCGGGTGAGGCCATTGGTGACGGACTACTACCAGCGACTCGGGGTGTCTCGGCAAGCGTCGGCGGACGAGATCAAGAAGGCGTACCGCAAGCTCGCGCGCCAGTACCACCCTGACGTGAACCCCGGAGACAAAGCCTCCGAGGAGAAGTTCAAGCACGTGACCGAGGCCTTCGAGGTCTTGTCCGAACCGGCCAAACGAAAGCTCTACGACGAGTTCGGCGACGACGCGGCCAAGATGGGGTGGGACGAGAAGAAGGCAGCCCAGTACCGGGCCTATCGCAACGGCAGCTTCGGCGGCGCGCAGGGCCAGGGCGGAATGCCCGGCGGCTTCAACTTCGACTTCCAGAACGGGCCGGTCGATTTCGAGAGCATCTTCGGAGAGATGTTCGGCCAGCAGCAGAGCGGCCGGCGCGCGCGTCGGTCAGGCCCTCGCGCGGGCGGCGACCTCGTCGCGACGATGCAGATCAACCTCGAAGACGCCGTGCTGGGCGCCACGCGCACGCTCAACGTGAACGGCAAACGCCTCGAGGTGCGCATTCCGGCCGGAGTCGAGACCGGCTCCCGCGTTCGGCTCGCGGGCCAGGGAGAGCCGGGCGAACACGGTGGGCCCGCCGGCGATCTCTTCGTCGATCTCGAGGTGGCCGAACACCCGCTCGTGCGGCGCGAAGACCGTGATCTCTTCCTCGATCTGCCCGTGACCATCAAAGAGGCGATGTACGGCGCCGAGATCAAGGTGCCTGTCTTCGGAGGCTCCGGGACGGTGACGATCAAGCCTGGCACCCAGTCGGGCACCAAGCTGCGGCTGCGGGGCAAGGGTGTTCCCGGGCTGCGCGGAGAACACGCGGGCGATCTCTACCTGGTGGTGCAGGTGAAGTTGCCCGAAGGCGAGGCGCCGGGGCTCAAGCACGCGGTCGACGCGATCGAGAGCCACTACCTGGGCGCCGTGCGGTCCAACCTGAAGCTCTGATGCTTTTCTTTCGATCGCGGGTGTGAGAGGCCGCGCGCGCCATGGGTCTGTTCGACATCTTCAAGAGCAGTACGCCGGCCGAGAAGGCGCAGAAGCTGAAGAAGAAGGTCACCGAGAAGTACGGTGAGGCGCAGGCGCGTCAGAAGGCCATCGACGAGCTGATTCAGACGCGCTCGCCCGACGTGGTGCCGGTGCTCATGCAGCGCTTCACGATGCTGGTCGAGCCGCAGACGACCGACGCCGACGAGAAGCAGATGGTCTTCGACGCCATCGTCGCCCAGGGCGAGCAGGCCGTGCGCCCGGTTCGGGAGTTCCTCAAGAAGAGCGAGGCCGCGTCGAGCTGGGCCGTGAAGATCCTCGAGGGCATTCTCGACGAGGAGAAGGTGGTCGAGATCGTCATCGAAGAGCTCAAGCGCCTGGGCGTCGAATACACGCGCGACCCCGAGAAGAAAGAAGTGCTCCTGCACTTCCTCGACGGCAAGCAGGGCCCCGGCATCACCGACGCGGCCATCGCGCTGCTCAAGGACATGTCGGACGACGTGAAGATGACGGCGCTCCGCACGCTGGGCACCCTGAAGGACCCGAAGGCCCGCGAGCCGATCCTCGAGCTGTTGATTCACGAGGAGACCGCCAAGCGCGTGCAGACCCGCTGCGTCGAGGTGCTGCACGAGACCGGCTTCGAAGTGCAGGGCCACCGCGAGAAGGTCGAGAAGCGGGTCTCCGAGCCGTACTTCGTCGACAAGGCCGGGGTCGTGAAGAAGCGCGGCTGAGATCCGCCGCGGGAGAAGTCCCGTGGGCTGGCTTCGCCGTTCGTAACGAAATCGCAGACCTGGCGTTGGCATGATCTCCGCTCTGCGGCCGGGCTCCCTTTCACCCAAGGAGCCCACCCCATGGCAGGTCCAGGTCGAGTCGAAACGAGTTCAACCAACACCGGAGCGCTCGAGCACGTCGAGCAGAACAGCGCTCCGCCTCCTCCGACCGCAACGACCAGCTCGCAACAGTGGCCGACGACACGCGAGGCCTTCTCTCAGCGAAGCTCAGCGCTCGATTCTCCTGCCCCACTGCTGCAGGGCGACGCGGCGGTCTCTTCGGCTGAAGAACTCCAGCGAGAGGCGGCCGTCACCAACCAGGCCCGGAAGGAACTGAAGGCGGCGCTCGGCGAACCGCTTCGGGAGCTCGGCCGAAAGTACCCTGACGGCGAGTTCGAGTTTTCGAAGGAGAAGTTCGGCTTCGAGAACGCTCTTCACGGAGACGAGGCCCTCGAGGCGCTGGGAACTCTGAGTCGAGCGGATGCAACGCGCGCGATTCGCGAACACGTGAAGCAGACGTGGCCAAAGCTCGAGCCTGCTGCGATCGATGAAATCACCCACAAGGTCGCGAACGAGATCGGCGAGTCACTTCGCTACCAGACCGCGACGCAGATGAAGCGCACTGCCGTCTCGATGATGGAGACGACCGCGAAGCACTTCAAAGAACTGGCGACCGATCCGAAGGCGCTCGCGAAGTTCGCCGATCAGCTCGAGAAGCTGCCGATTCAGGAAGAGCGCCACATCAAAGACCTCTACGGCCTCAACGAGCCAACGCCGATGCACTCGAGGGACCCGAAGAAGATGGCCGAGCGCCTGCTCGTTCGAGCGAAGACGATCGAAGCAGAGGCCTCGAAGCTCGACCGAACCTCAGGCGGCGACCGGACGTTGATGGCGGTGGCCGAGCACGACGTTCGAACCACGGCCCTCAAGGCGATGGGCGCTCGCGAGGGCAGCTGGCTCGCCAGTGCAGCTGGTGGTGCGCAAGCCGAGGGTGCCTCGCTGAGCTCGCAACTGACTGGCGTGAAGATCGCGACCTCCGTCGCCACTGCGTACTTCACGGGTGGACTCAGTCTTGGTCTCGCAGTGAGCGCGGGCGCCTCGATGGCGATCGGCGCACCGGCCCTGACTCAGGCGTGGCGAAATGTGGACGCTGCGAGAGCGGGTGAGTCGGCCGGCACGATGCCCGAAGGTTCGGTGGAGACGGCGAAGACAAATCGCGCGATCGCAACTGGAGGCTTCGTTGCCAGCGCAGCAGCGCCCACGATTCTCCACGCCCCGGTGCACCATCTCGAGAAGGGTCTCGAGCCTCTCGTCGGGGAATTCGTGGCGAAGGGTGCAGCTCACGCGGTTCCGCACGCCACCATCGAGGTGGCAGAAACGGCAGCGCACCAGCATCGGCCTCACGGTCCGACCGGTCAGACCGCCCAGGACAAACGCTCCGACCGCTCGGGAGGTGCGCGATGAACCCCAGCGAACTCCTCGAGTTCGCGAGCTTCTACGGGCACCTCGCCCTGCTCGCGAGCGCTGGAGGCTGGGCACTCGCGGTGCTGATGGTCGTGCTCCTGCTGTCCGGGCACGCCCCTCGTGCTGCGCTCGTCGCGGGCATCGTGCTGGGGCTGGCTTCTTCGGCTGTCCTCATCGGTGCGGCCGGTGAGTCCGTCACGCTGATCCACTCGTACGAAGCCCTGTCGCATGCGGCACCCGATGAACGCGAGCAAATGCTCGAGCCGATGCAGGTCGAGGCGAAGTCCGATCGGCTTCTCGGCTTGATGGGCGGTGTTCCCCTGGCCGTGCTCGCACTGGGCGTGCTGGCCAACGGGTTCATGCGGTGGTCGAGGAGGGCGTCATGAACGAGTCGCTCAAGTCGTGGATCGCAGATGGAGGTCCTTTCATGTGGCCCCTCCTGCTCGCCTCGGTCGTCCTTCCGTTGACGGGCCTCGTGATGCTGCTCGTGACCCTGGTTCGGAAGAAAGGGGCACTCACGTTCGGCATCGTGCTGCTCGCTCTCGTGGGCGCGTCCTTCGTCGTCGGAGCGGCTGGATCGGCTCGTGAGGAGCGACTGGCGCTGCAGGACTTCTCTGAACGCGAGCCAGCGGACCAAACGCCTGCGGTCCGTACGGTCCTCACGACGATGGCTCCACTTCACCTTCGGAGTACGGCGTTCGGAGGTGCTGTGCTCCCCACGTTGGTCGCGTTCGCCCTGATCGGCCTGGGCATCAGCCGCCGCGATCGACCGGAAGGCAGGCCCGCACCAGAGCGCCGCCAGATTGCACAGCACTCGTTGGAGACCTGACGACGGAAAAGCGCGTTCCGCCCGAGCACGGCCGGCAGTAGGTTGCCGACCGTGCTCCGCCCTGCCCTCGCGCTCGCTGTCGCTGCTCTGCTCGGCTGCCCGCAGCCGATGATGATGACGCCTGACGCCGGAGCGACCGTCGACGCCGGCATCACCTTGAGCCCGACCGAGGCGTGCGATCGCCTGGCCGCCGCGAAGTGCGCGCTCAAGAAACGCTGCTACGTCGCGTTCCAGCGCGAAGAAGACTCGGCCTGCACGCAGAACGAACAGGCGCGCTGTCTCGGAGAGTACGCGGCGCTCCAGCAGTCGTTCGATCGCGAGCTCGTGAAGGTCGACCCGGCGAAGATCTCCGCGTGCGAGACGCGCATGACGTCGAGCGCGTGCCCGCCCACCTTCCCGCCCGACTACCCCGGCTCGGTCGCGCGCCCCTTCGCCGACTGCACCTTCCGCACGGGGCTGCTGACCGGCTTCGTGCCCGCGGGCGAGACCTGCGTGAACGCCCAGGAGTGCGTCGCCGGCACCGTCTGCATCAAGCCCAACGGCGTCTGTCGTGGCGTGTGCTCGTCGTCGCCGAAACAGGGAGATGCGTGCGCGTTCGGCTGCGGCGCGGGCCTCGTCTGCGGAAAAGACGGCAAGTGCGCGCCGCTCAAGCCGCTCGACACGCCCTGCGAAGCGAGCCCCGAGTGCGAGACCGATCTCATCTGCCTCGGAGGCACCTGCCGCCCGCGCCGCAAGCTCGGCGACGCCTGCCAGTTCGACCCCACCGTGCCGTCGACCTGCGAGCCTGGCCTCGCGTGTGACGTGGTGCCGTACGTCGATGGCGCGACCGGCACCTGCATTCGGCCGCAGGGCCTCGACAAGCCGTGCAAGTTCCACTGGAGCTGTGAGGCGGGCCTGCTCTGCTCCGACATCAACTGGACCGGCTTCCCAGCCAGCGCCCCGAGCTCGGGCACCTGCCGCTCACCCGACGATCTCGACACCGCCTGCCGCGGCTCGGTCTACGCCGTCTTCGTCGGTGAGCAGTGCAAGGCCGGCGCGTCGTGCGATCTCGCCGCTCAGATCTGCAAAGCGGCTCCGACGCGTGGGCAGGTCTGCAAACCCTCTCGAAACGACTGCACTGGCGTCGACA
>JAACJQ010000381.1 GCA_016879935.1 Archangiaceae bacterium
GCCGAGTCGCGTGAGCGGAGTCGTGCGCCGAGTTGCCTGAGCCGAGTCACGTAAGCCGAGTCACGTAAGCCGAGTCACGTAAGCCGAGTCACGTAAGCCGAGTCGCGTGCGCCGAGTCACGTGCGCCGAGTCGCGTGAGCCGGTCGCGTGAGCGGAGTCGTGCGCCGAGAGCCGAGTTCCCTGAGCCGAGTTCCCTGAGCCGAGTTCCCTGAGCCGAGTTCCCTGAGCCGAGTTCCTGAGCCGAGTTCCCTGAGCCGAGTCGCGTCAGCCGGTCGCGTGAGCGGAGTCGTGCGCCGAGTTGCCTCAGCCGAGTCACGTGAGCCGAGCCGAGTCGCGTGAGCTGACGCGTCAGCCACGTCTCGTTGTCGTGCGAGTGGAGACTCTCAGCCGAGCCAAGCTGATCGCGGAAGCCCAGTCCTGGCGAGTCGTCGGGTGAGTGGAGTCCCCTTGCGAGTCTGGCAGTGCCCAGCGGGCAAACCCGAACCGCGTCGCCCGGTCTCGACCTGTCTCTTCACTCCGCCGACGCGATCGCCTTCGGCGCGTTCAGCTTCGGCTCCAGGAAGAACAACACCACCGCCGTCACCAGGCCCGTCGCGCCGACCGCGTACGCGATGTTCGAGCCCAGCCCCAGACTGTTGGCCTGGTCGAAGAGGGCCTGCGCCTCGTTCATCGGGTGAACACTGCTGCGCAGCTTCGTCGACGCCATGCCCGCCAGCACGCCCATGGTGACCCCCGCCGCAATGCCCGCGCCGCCGACCGCCGTGGCGACCCAGGTGTACGTGCGCGTCGGCGCAGCGGCGGTGACCGGCTCGACCGGCTTCACCACCTCGGCTCGGGGAGTCAGCACGGGCTGCGTCTTCACCGGCTCGACGACGGCGACTGCCTTCGCCTTCAGCGTGAGGTTCAGCTCCATCGACTTGTCGGCCGAGAGCACCACGTTCTTCTCGACCAGCTCGAAGCCCTCCTTCGTGATGCCGATGAGATGATTGCCCGGCTTGAGCTCCATGGTGAGCGGCGTCAGGCCCACGTACTTCTCGTCGATGCTCACCCGGGCCGACGACGGCTCGGTCAGCACCGCGAGCTGCTGCACTCCCGACTCCTTGAGCCGACGCTCGAGGTTCGCGATGGCATCGCTGACGAGCTCACGGTCTTTCGCCTCCGGCGCGATGCGCAGGTAGTCGCGATAGTTCTTCAGCGCGCGCGGCAGGTCGTTGAGCTGCTCATAGCAGCGGCCGATGTTGAAGAAGATGGTCGGGTGCGGCTTGAGCCGGTACGCCTCTTCGAACTTGGCGATGGCCTCCGAGTACCGCGCCTGCTTGTAGAGGCTCTGCGCCCACTGGAAGTACTTCTTGGCAGCGACCGTGTCGTCGTCGGTCTTCTCGGGCGGCTTGTCTGCCGGCGCGGGCGCCGCAGGAGCAGGCGCTGCTGCCGCAGGCGGTGCCTTCGTCTTGGGAGGCGCCTTGGCGGGGCCTGCCTGCAGGAGCAACAGCACTGACAGTCCGATTGCGCTCATTCGTCACTCCGTCAGTACGGGTCTTCTTGAAGGTCTTTCACCGGCTCACCGTACGGGTTGGTGAGCAGCGGGTTCGGCTTGTCGGCGGGTTTGTCGCCCGGCTTGTCTCCCGGCTTTCCGGCAGGCGGCTTCGCAGCGCCACCGAGCTTCTTCAGCGGCAGGTTCAGCGCGAGGTCGCCGATGGGCTCGAGCTTCACCTTCTCTCTCGCGTAGCCAGGCAGGCTCAGCTCGAGCTCGAGCACCGAGCCCTTCTCGAGCTGCACCTCGAAGGGCGTCACGCCGACCAGCGACTCGCCTTTGAAGATCTGCGCGCCCTCGGGCGTGGAGGTGAGCTTCACCGTGTACGTCTTCGGCACCACCACCGGCACCTCGACCTTCTCGAGCTTCTCGAGCGGCGGAGGCGGGGTGACGACGGGCGGAGCGACGATGGGGTCGCTCTTCGGCGGGTCGCCCGGCTTGAAGGCCATGAAGCCACCACCTGCGAGCAACGCGAACACGAGCACACCGCCGAGCACCATTGGCAGCTTCGACGAAGGCGGCGGCGCGACTGCCTCCTGCGTTCCCGTCGAGACGGTGACCGACTGGGCGGCAGCAGTCGCGGGAGCAGCGATGGCCGGCACCGAACCACTCGGCCGGGGAACCTGAGCCACAGGCAACCCCGACGACGTCACCCGAACCGGGCTGAGCGAGTGCGGCGTCGCTGTCGTGGGGAAGCGGCCCGATGCCGTCGCCGGTGCCAGCTTCGCGCCGACCCGCAGGTGCGCCTGCAGGTTCTCGAGCACCTCGACCACCTTGTCCATCGTCTCCGGGCGGTTCTTCGGGTCCTTCTCGAGCATCTGGAAGATGAGGTCGTTGAGCGCGGCCGGCAGGGTGGCCGCGAGCGCCTCGGGGAACGGCGGCGCCGGCTCCGTCACCTGCTTCACCATCAGAATGCTCGCGGTGTCGCCCTGGTACGTCGGCGTGCCAGTGAGCATCTCGTAGAAGATGAGGCCGAGCGCGTACGTGTCGGTGCGCGCATCGACCGCGACGCCCATCGCCTGCTCGGGTGACATGTACTGCGGCGTGCCGACCACCATGCCGAGCTGCGTCTGGCCGCCTTCGCCCGGCCCCTTCGAGACCTTGGCGACACCGAAGTCGAGCACCTTCACGAAGTCGGGCTGGCCAGGGCGCTGCAGCACCATGACGTTCTCGGGCTTCATGTCGCGATGCACGATGCCCTGCGCATGCGCCGCCGCGAGCGCGCGCGAGACCTGCAACGCGACGTTCACCATGCGGAGAATCGGCATCTTCCCTTCGCGATGGAGCAGGCTCGCGATGGTGACGCCATCGAGGAACTCCATGACGAAGTAGAAGCGGCCTTCGTCTTCGGTCTGCCCGAAGTCGGAGATGTCGATGATGTTGAGCTGACCGATGCGGCTGGCCGAGATGGCTTCGCGCTTGAAGCGGTTGACGAACTCCTGGTCTGACGAGAGCGCGGGCAGCATCACCTTCACCGCGAACTGCTTGTGCAGCTCGATGTGTTCCGCCTGGTACACCTCACCCATGCCGCCGGCGGCGAGCTTGCGAATGATGCGGTAGCGGCCCGCGATGAGCGCGCCTTCGGGCAACACGGTGCGGCCGTCTGGGGCCTGGGCTCCGGCAGGTTGAGGTTCGGGAGCGGTTGGAATCGCGGAGCGCCGCGTGGCTTCGTCACCCGTCTCCATCGGTGTCACGGGCGATGGCGTGAGCACGGGCTTCCAGTTGCCACCGCTGGCCTTCGCGCCCACGGGCATCGAGCGGAACGGCGTCGGTCGTTTGGCGGTCGAGTCGAGCGAGACGGGCGGGCTGGCGAACGGCGTCGGCCGCTTCGCGGTCGCCTCGATGGGCGCACTCGCAAACGGCGTGGGGCGGCGAGCCGTCGCCTCGAGCTTCACTTCACTCTGACCGACCTGACGCACGAGCAGCTCGAGGCGCCCGAGTCGAAGCTTCGAGCCGACGGCGAGCGCCGACTTGGCCACCTGCGCATCGTTGACCCAGAGCAGGCTCTGGTTGGTGAGGTCCCGAATCCACGGCACGCCTTTGGCGTCGATGGCCACCTCGGCGTGAACCGGCTGCACCAGCGTGGGCTCGAACCGCAGCCCCGCTTGCGGGCCGGAGCCGATGGTGAAGCGCTGTGACGGAAAAGCCCAGGCTTTCGCCTCGGGTGCACCAGCCAGCACGAATTCGAAAGCGCTCATCCCCGCGTCGAACGGTATCACGAAGGGAGATGCACGACGTGTTGCGGTTGGATCAGAAGCTCGGGTCGCTCTGGGACATCGTCCCACACGTCATGCGCGCGCGTTGCGGCGCCGGCGGAACAGCAGCGCAGCGAGCACGAGCGGTGACACGCCTGCAGCGGTCGAACAGCCGCCGATGACGGTGTCAGCCTCGCCGCCGCTCACCACGCCCTTCCACGTCACCGTCAACTTGCCCGAGACCGATTCGCCCGAGATTCCACTGGCGACCGCTTCGATGACGTTCGCGCCGCGCGTGAGCGGAACCGTCGCCGAGAAGCCGCCAGCACCGACGAGTTCGGCGCTGACGCCGTTGACCTTCACGCCCGCCACGTCGAAGCCCGTCACCTGGCCGTAGACCGTCACCGAGTCTGTCATCACCTCGGCGCCGTCCATCGGCTCGATGAACTTGAGCGCGGCCTCGGTCGTCATCGACGA
>JAACJQ010000382.1 GCA_016879935.1 Archangiaceae bacterium
ACGCGCTCGTCGGCCGACTCCTGCACGATGGTGCGCGCTTTGAGATCGGGCTCCTTCGGGTCGAACTTGCCGTCTCCGAAGGCCGCGTCGCACAAGGAGCGGGGCGTCTTGTCGGTCAGCGTCGTGAAGCGCAGCTCGACGAACTTCGAGGCAGGCACCGCGCGCTGCTCGATGGTGACCCCGTCAGACTCGCCCGCCGTCTCGTACTCGGCGCCGGCCGTCAGGAGCGACAGGAGAACGAGCGAGATCATCGCGGGAGCGCCTTCGGGTTCTGCAGCTTCTTCGTCTGATCGCCCATGATCGAGATCGTCGCTTTGCGGGTGAGCACCTTGCGCATGAAGAACGACGCAACGCGGTTGAAGGCGCCGGGAATCATCGTGGGCCCGCCGCCGAGTGCGTCGAGCGCTTCGGTCACCACCTGCGCGGGCTCGAGCATTCCCGGAGCGCCGTTGGGCGCGGCCTTCAGCAGGTTCGGAGTCCTCGTCGCGCCAGCACAGACCGACAGCACCTCGACGCCGCTCGACTTCAGCTCGAACCAGAGCCCCTCGGCGAAGGCGAGGTTGAAGGCCTTGGTGGCTCCGTAGGTGGTGACGAAGGGCGAGCCCTGAAACGCGGTGAGCGATGAGAGCAGCACCAATGCACCTCGCCCGCGCGCCGCCATCTTCGCGCCGAAGTGATGCGAGAAGGCGATCGGGCCGCGCACGTTGACGTCGATGGCTTTGAGGTTCTCGGCGACCGTCTGCTGCAGGAAGGGGCCGACCGGCGACAGGGCCGCGTTGTAGACGACGAGCCCGATCTCGAGATCGCCCACCGCCTTGACGACCTCGTCGATCGCCTCGGGGGCCGAGAGGTCGGCCGTCACGCATCGAACGTCACGCTTCGTCTCGGCGACGATGCGCTGCTTCACCGACTCGAGCGCTTCGGCGCGCCGCGCGACCAGAATCACGTCGAGCCCGCGCAGCGCGAGCTGCCTGCCGAACTCCGCGCCCATGCCTTCCGACGCGCCGCACACCAGGGCCCAGCGGCCGTACTTCTCGGAGAACGTGGCCATCGCTCAGTAGGGCTTCTGCCCGACGAAGTTGCCGGGTGGGGAATAGTTGCACGCGCTGAGGAACCACTCGCCGTTGCCGAAGGGCGAGCCCGTCGTGCACCGGGTCGTCGCGCAGCCGATCTTCACGCTGCTGCGCCAGACGACCTGTGTGTAGTGGCCACAGGTGCCCGAGCAGGCGTTCGTCGCGTACGTGTAGAAGCGCTTCTCGCTGTCCCAGCTGTCGACGACTTCGGTGGGCGTTGGCTCGGCGGTGCCGGCATAGAGGTTCTCGCCGTACTGGTTCTGCTGCCGATGGCTGAAGATGCAGCGATCGGCGCCAGCCTTCGCGAAGGCAGCCGTCGCCGAGTCCCACGTGACGTCTGGCAGGGCGGGGCTCGGAGCTGGAGTCGCGCGACGGCGGGCGGCGTTGTGGGCGTTCACGAACTCCTGATCGGCGGTCGCTGCGCCTCCACCAGCTCCACCCGAAGCCGAGCCACCCGCCGAGCCCCCGCCGACCATGTCGAGGGGTGCGTTGGGGTCGATCTCGCAGGTGCTCTTCGCCCCGCACAGCTGGTTCGACGCGCACGAGAGGCAGGTGAAGCCACCGGAGCCGCACGCGGTCTTCTTCACGCCGGATTGGCACGTTCCCGTGGAGTCACAGCACCCCAGGCAGTTCTTCGGGCTGCAGTCGCCAACGGCCAAGACAGGGGAACAGCCAACCAAGAGGAGGACGATCAGGGCAGCGCGAGTCACCATCGAGTCTCGGGCATAGCACGGCTCCGTCGGGCGTCTCCTCGACCCGACCGCAACCTTTCCGGACCGCAGTGGTTCAATGTCGGCACATGCGTGTCTCTCTGATTTCGGTAGCGGTGATGCTGTGCGCCTGCGGGTCGGCGTCTGGTTCGGACGCGGGCGCCGGCGGTGGCTCCGCAGCGGGTGGCTCGGCAGCGGGTGGCTCGGCAGCGGGGGGCTCGGCAGCGGGTGGCTCGGCAGCGGGTGGCTCGGCAGCGGGTGGCTCGGCAGCGGGTGGCTCGGCAGCGGGTGGCTCGGCAGCGGGCGGCTCGGCAGCTGGAGGCTCGGCAGCGGGCGGCTCGACAGCTGGAGGCTCGACCGCGGGTCTGGTCGCCGGTTCCGTGAGCGTGCGAACCCTCGGAACCTTCACCAATCGGCCGTACGAGGTGCACGTGCCTGCCAGCTACGACGGAGGCGTTCTGCCCGTGCTGTTGATGCTCCATGGTGGCGGCGGCAACCGCGAGAACGGTTGGGAAATGTCCTGCCCTGGCGCCGACGGTGGCTCCCCTGAGTGTCTGGGCAACCTCGCGCTCGCCGAGGGGTTCATCGTCGTCACACCCGATGGAACACCTTCGGGCACCGGTCCGCTCCTGTCTCGGTTGCGCACCTGGAACGCGGGCGGCGGCGATGGCGGCTGGCAGTGCGTCTCTGGGCGCGGGTGCCTCGACGGCGTGAACGAGGCGGCGTACTTCACGTTGCTCCTTGCCGACCTCCGCTCGGTGGTGTCCGCCGACCCGCAGCGCGTGTTCGCGACAGGGCTCTCGAACGGAGCGGCGCTCAGTCATCGACTCGCGTGTCAGCTGCCGTCAGTGCGCGCCATCGCGTCGGTCGCCGGAGGCAATCAGTTCTCGACGACCGAGGCGTGCAGCGGCCAGAAAGCGATCCTCGAGATCCACGGTACTGGTGACCCGTGCTGGAACTTCGACGGCGGCTCCGAGTCGTGCGCCGACTCCAACCCCGGCATCAAGATCGCCGTTGCCGACACCATGGCGGGCTGGGCCTCACGCAACGGCTGCCAGCAGACTCGGGTGACGCGACAACTGTCCGACGCGGGCGCTTCCGATCTCACGACGGCGCTCGAGCATTCCTGGAGCGGTTGTCCCGCAGGCAAAGAGGTGGTGCTGCTCGAGATCGTCAACGGCGGTCACACGTGGCCGCGAGGAGCCGAGCCACGCATGTCGTCATCAGGCGTCGTCTCTCAGGGCATCAGCGCGAGCCGCTACATGCTCGACTTCTTCAAGGCGCACTGACGACCGGTTCACTTCGTCGGCTTTGGCCCGCGCAGCACCTCGTACGAAGCCTTCTTGCCGTCGATGGTCATGATCGCCGCGAGGCCGTGCGCTGTGGAGCCGTCGTTCATCTTCCACGGCAGCGGGTTCGCCGATCCCTGGTTCACGAACAGGGCAGGGTGCAGCTTCTTCGGGGGCAACACCTTGCCGGCGACGTCGGTGCCCTTGGCCGCAGCCTCCAGAATGTGGCCGGTGATGCCGAACGAGATCTTCGCGCTCTGGACGATCGCCGTCAGGCGTGGGTCTCCGACGTTCTCGGCGCCGGGCACGTAGTCGAGCGCCTGTTGGCCCTTCTGGCGCATCGGCCCGTGGGTGAGCAGCACGACCGCGTCATCGGCCGCCTTCGCCGCCGCCTCGATCTGATCGACGTGTTTGTCGGCGTAGATGCAGCCACCGGCGAGGTGGAGGAACGCCTTGTCGTGATAGCCGCCGAGGCTGACGACGTCGGCGCCGTCGAAGTCTGCACGCCGCACGAGATCCATGTTCACCAGGTTCGTCGCGCCCGTGTCTTTGCGAACCTTGGCGATCGCGTAGTTGAGCGACGCACCGCGCTCCATGTTGCCGGCGATGATGAGCAGCGGCCGTTTCGTCGCCTGCGCGAGGTACGCGTACTGGTTCTCGAGCATCTGCGGGTCACTCGAGGTGTCGCCGCCGATCACCACGGCGTCGACGTCGGCCTTCTCGAACTCGGCGAGGAACCGCTCGACGCTGGTCCTGGTCTCGGCGTCGAGATCCTTGATCCCGGCGAGCAGCCCGAGCCGCACCTGCTTGCCCGGCTTCGCGCTCGTGCGCCGCAGCTTCACCGTCGCGCCGGTGTACTCGTAGCGAAAGCCATCCTTCTCCTTCACGTCGGGCGTCGAGAAGTGGGTGAACGGGCCGATGCAGTCGAACTGCGTGGCCTCTTCCCACTGCTCCTGGTTGGCGGGGGCATCAGCGAACGCGGTGACTGCGGTGAGCGCGACGATCGACAAGGAGCGCACGTCAGGGACCCTTCTTCTTCGGGGGAATCGGCTGCATCGGCGTGGTGGGCGTTTCGGGAGCGTGCGTCACCGGCATCTCGGGCTCGGTGGTGGTGAGCAGGTAGCTCTGCGTCGTCTCGCCGCTGTCCGACGGGCCGCGCGCCGGCATCTCGGTGGTGAGGGCGCGGAAGCGGCTCTTGTACTCGTCGCGTTCGGCCACGGCCCTGACGCGGGTGCTGCGTTCCTGCTCGATCATGCGCTGCAGCGCCTCGACCTGCTGCACGGCGCGATCCCTGTCGCCAACCAGCTTGGCCGCGACCGAACGTTCGTGATCGAGCGTCTCGCGAAGTTCTTTGATCTCCTTCTTCAACGCGTCGGCGGGCGCGCCGCCACCAGCACCGAGCCGCTGGTGGAGCGTCTTGGCCACCGTGCGCGCTTCGTCACGCTCGGTCGTGGCCTTCTCGGCGCGGTCCTTCAGTGTCTTGGCGACGTTCCGTGCCTCTTCGAGATCGGCCTTCTCCTTCTCGAGCGCAGCCTGCCATTCGGCGATCGCGGTCGCGGCCTCCGAGCGGGCGCCTTCGAGCTCGGTTCGCAGGGCCTCGCGCTCGGCGATCGCGGCGTCGCGCTGGGAAATGGCGTCGGTCATCGCTTCGAGCCGTTTGTCGAGATCGCCCTCGAGGCGTTGCTGCTCGGCCTTCGTGGCGTCGAGTTGGTGCTGCAGCTCGGTGACCTGTGCGCTCGCCCCCTCGGCGCCGGACGAGAGATCGGCGAGCTGCGCGTTCTTCTGCGCGAGCTCCTGGGAGAGGGCGTCGACCTGCGAGCGCACCTGCTCGAGTTCGGCCGCCTGGGCGAAGGCCTGCTCCAACGCCGTCGACTTCTCCGCGAGGGTGGCGCGGGTCTCTGTGAGCTGCGCTTCGAGCGAACCGATCTGTTCTTGCGCGGCGCTCAGCTCGGCTTGAACGCGGGCTGACTCGGCTTCCAGCGCCGCGTGCTTCGCCTCGAGCGCCCGGAGTTGATCGGTGACTGCCGTGAACTCCGTGCGGAGCGTTCCGACTTCGCCGTCGAGCGCGCCGTGTTTCGACTCGAACTCGGCCAGCTGCTCGGTCGCCGTCTTCAGCTCGATGCGCGCCGACGCAAGCTCGGCGGTGGAGGACTCGAGCTTCGCCTCGGTCTCCGTCAGCGAGGTCTCGAGCTGGCCGACGCGCGCCCTCGCTTCGTCGCGCTGCACCTCGGTATCGTTGAGGTTCTGCGCGAGCTCCGACAGCTGCTTCTCGAGCTCGTTCTTCTGCGCGTCGCCGCTGCTCTGGCTGAGGCGCATCGTCTCGATCGAGCTGGTCGCCGTGGCCAGCTGGAGCACCAGGCCGTCGCGCTCCGTGGTCAACGTCTTGAGCTCTTCGCCCCGCGCCGAGAGCGCACCAGACAGCTCGGTCAGCTCCTTCGAGATGTGCCCACGTTGGCCTTCTGCCGCGTCACGCGCGGCCCGCGCCTCCGAGAGCTCGCGCATGAGCACCGCCGAGCCGGCGTCCTGCTCCTCACGAAGGCGATCGAGCTCGGCCCGCGCCTTCTCCCGCTCGCCCAGCACCGTGAGACGGCTCTCTTTTTCCTCCGCCACGAGCCGTCGCGCCTCGCTCAGCTCGTTCTCGAGCCGCGCCACCGTCGTCTCGTGCTCGGCGATCGTCGCCTCGAGCTGCTTCTCGTTGTCGTGGTGCGCTTCGGCACGTTCACGCGCTTCGTCGCGCTCGGTCACCGTCTGCGACTGCAGCTTCTCGAAGCGCTCCAGCGCCGTCACCAGCTCCTGCTTCTGCTGCTCGAGCTGGCCTTCGAGCTGAACGATGCGCGTCTCGTCGATCACCACCAGGGGAGGCACCTTCGCTTCGGTGCCGTCGATCAGCCGGCGCTGCATCGAGGCGAGCCGGGTCGTTCCATCGGGAGCGACCTCGAGCGCGACCTTCAGCTGCCCCACGACTGGAGCGTCGATGACGATGCCGATCGCGTCCTTCTGCACCGCGAGGCCGACGTCGATGGCGCCCACCTCGGCGTCCGCGTGCACGCCGGCTTCGAAGGTGTCTTCACCGCGGGTGCGGCTGGTGACGTCTGCGCGAGGGGTCGAGGCCATGGGCTCTTTCACAGAGGAGGATCAGAAGCTCGCGCCGATGGTAGCCCCGAAACGGTTGGTGCTCATGGAAACGGCCGGGCTGCTCCACTCGAACCACAGACTCGCCTGGTTGATGAAGGCGAGCCCGAAGAGGGGCAGGGTGATCGGCCCCATGTCGACCGAGCCCTCGTGCGCGATGAGGCCGACGAGCTCGAAGAGGGTCAACGTCCACGCGACGGCGGTGACGCCCAGCTCGGCCCGCACCCCGAAGCCCAGCTTCGCCCCGCCCGGCATCAGCGGAGCGTCGGGAATCGCTTCGCGCACCACCAACGGGCTGGCCTCGAGCCAGAGCTGCAGCGAAGGCACCATCGGCCGCTCTTCGACCCGATGCGTGGCTTCCGACGGTTTCGGAGCGTCGCTCATCGCGTAGGCGAGCCTGAAGGCGGGGCCGAACTCCTGGCGGGTGAGGCACCAGTCACAGGTCGTCCACGGCGCGACGGCGAGAAACCCGCGAAGCCCGGTGCCGAAGACCAAGCCCTGACGATCGAACGGGAGGGGCCCGGTGCCCGGCTTGCCGAACGTCGCGAGCACGCCGAGCTCGACCCCGAGCAGCGGCGTGCCCTGTGAGGTGATGGCCGCCGAGAAGCTGGCTCGCGCCGACACGGGAAACCATCGCGCCTCGTCGAGCGGAGCCGCCGCCAGGAAGATGGAGGTGATGATCGCGGTCATCGGCACCGCGAAGCGCGGCTACCAGCGATGGTACGCGGGATGACCGGGTTCGACCGCCACGAAGGTGCCTTTGCACGTTCCGCGCACCTTGCCGGCCGCTTCGAGCACACCTTCGACGACCACTTTCGTCCCGTCAGACTCGATGACCTTCGCGGTGAGCGAGAGGGCAACGTCGGTCGGGCAGGGGCGCTTGAGCACGATGGCGTAGTCAGCGGTGACGGTGCAGGGCGGGGTGGCGACCTTGCGCTCGTTCATCAGGTGCCACGCTGCCGTCCAGTTGCAGTGGCAGTCGAGCAGAGAGCCGATGATTCCGCCGTTGAGCACGCCGGGAAAGGCTTCGTGGTGTGGTTCGGGCTTCCACTCCGCGACCACCGAGTCGCCCTTCGCGAACGACCGAATGCGCAGGCCCTTCGCGTTCGAAGGACCACAGCCAAAGCACGCGTTGTGTGGGGCGTACGTCTCCTGCAGGCACTTCTCGCTCATTGCCGGGTCCCAGACGTCTCGCGCGCCGCGAAGGCCCAATCACCAGCCTCGCCGTGTTCGCGCTTGAGCACGGCGTACTCACGGCGAACGGCGCGCACGTAGTTGCGGAACTGCTCGAGGTCGCGCTGGCGGGCGGCCAGGTACACGCGCGTCGGCCCGGCGTTGTAGGCCATGAGCGCGACGTCGAGATCGTTGCCGAAGCGGCTCGAGAGGTACTTGAGGTACCGAATGCCCAGGCGCACGCGCAAGGCCGGGTCAGACTCGATCTCCTTCGCGCTCAGCTTGATGCCCTCGCGCTCAGCGATGAACTGCAGCGTCACCGGTTGGATCTGCATCAGCCCGCGCGCGTTCATGTTCGACACCGCGGCCTCGCGGAACTCCGACTCGACGTCGATGATCGCGAGAATGAGGAGTGGATCGAAACCAGCGACGGCTGACTCTTCGGCGATGGCGAGCGCGACCTGCTCCCGCAGCCGCATGCCAAGCCCGGGGCCGCGGCGCGCCAACACGCCGTCGATTCGCTCCGAGTCGGGGTGGTGAACGACCTGCACCCCGATGGGCTCGAACGAGGCGACGGGCAGGGGCGGCTGCACCAGCGGCCACACCGCGACGCCAAGACAGGTGATCGCAGCCAACCCCGTGAGCAGGGCTGTCCCTCGACGCGGCGTCAGCCGCACCAGGAGCCGTGCAAACGACGGGTGGCGGCGCCGAGCGCTCATTTCGACAGGTGCTCGATTCGTTTGTTGAGGGTGTCGAGTCGCGAGTTCAGCTGGGCGATCTCTTCCTTGCGCGGCACCCGCAGGCGCTGAAGGGCGACCCGAACGGTGTCCTCGACCTTCCGCTCCATGTCACGACGCTGTGACGTCAGCTTGTCGGCGTACTCGCGAACCTGACGCTTCACTTCGTCCTGGCTCCAGCCGGCCATGCCCTGAACACGCGCGAGCAGCTTCGCCGCTTCGTCTTCGGCGCCAGAGACGGTCACCAGCGCCTGGCTCCACACCTGCTGGAAGAATTCAGCGATGGACCGGCGGTCATGGGGCGGCTGCGGCGGACGCGTTTCCATCAGGTGTGCCCTCTAACCACATCAACCGACGTGATCGGAAGGGCCCCGAATCAGGCCCAACCGATTGAAAAGACACGTCTCAGGCGAACGGCTGCCGAGCCTTGGAGAGGTCTTCGACACGTTTCGACAGCTTCGTGAGGTTCTTCGAGAGCTTCGCCACATCGTCGGAGGTTGCGACGCCAAGCACCCCCAGCACTTCACGAGGCATGCTGCGAACGCGCTTCTGCAGATCGGTCGCGGTGGTCGCGATGCGCTTCTCGATCACCTTGAGATCGTCTCCGCTGCGAACGCGGGCGAGCATCTTCTCGAGCGAGCGGCGCTGCTTGCGGGCCTCGGTCACGATGTCCTTCTCGACCTGGAGCAGCTGCTTGCGGGCAACACCAAGGCCCTCGGTGAGACGCTCAGCGGCAACGGCGGTCACGGCCTTCTTCGGGGTCTGCTTCATGTGCGGTACTCCTCCTTTGACGCGCTGCATATAACGCGCGGCGTCAAGAAGGCAAGGAGCCCGGAACGACCGATGGTTCAATGGGTTGCGACGGTGTCGCCCGCTCGTTCGAGCGTCGCGAGGAGCCGGAGCAGTCGCCCTTCGTCGAGTGGCTTCTGAAAGACGGCGAGTGGCTCGACCTCGAGGAGATCGTCGGGGTCGGCATGCCCGCTCATGAAGAGGACGGGCAGGGTCGGGTGCAGGCGGACCAGACGCCGGGCGAGCTCGACGCCATCGAGCTCGGGCATGCGCACGTCGGTCAAGACGACATCGAAGTCGGCGTGGGCCAGGGCTTCGAGCGCCTCGCGGCCGTTGGTTGCGAGCACGACCTGATGACCGGCTCGCTCCAGCCTTCGCCGCAGCGAGCGGAGCAGCAGCAGCTCGTCGTCGACGATGAGCACGTTCATGCCCATCAGTACCCGCGCCGAGCGAAGACGTTTCATGACCGCTTCCATCGGGCTGTCGGCATGACCGCGCTCAAATGACGACGCGCCGGAGATCGAACGATCTCCAGCGCGTGGGTTCACCGATGGGGTTGGATTACTTGCCGAGAACGATGTCGCGGTAGCCGGGGCGCTCGGGAATGACCTGCTTGTTGCCGAGGCTGTGGTGCTGCTGGGCGATCTTGTCCTGGAGCAGCATGAGGCCGTCGAGCACCTGCTCGGGGCGGGGCGGGCAGCCGGGAATGTAGACGTCGACGGGGATCACGCGGTCGATGCCCTGGAGCACCGCGTAGTTGTCATAGAAGCCGCCCGAGCTCGCGCAGACGCCGAAGCTGACGACCCACTTCGGCTCCGTCATCTGCTCGTACACGCGGCGCAGAATCGGAGCCTGCTTGAGGTTGATCGTTCCGATCACCATCAGCAGGTCTGCCTGGCGCGGCGAGAAGCGGGGGAACTCGGCGCCGAAGCGCGAGATGTCGTAGCGGCCGGCGGCGACCGACATGTACTCCATGCCGCAGCACGCGGTCGCGAACGGGTACGTGAAGAGCGAGTACTTGCGCGCCCAGCCGAGCCCCTTCGAGACGACCTTCTGGATGAAGCCGGTCGCCTCTTCGCGACGGGTAGTGATGATGGGTGCGTCGATTTCAGAAGCCATGTGGTTCAGCTCTCCCAGTCCAGCGCGCCCTTCTTCCAGATGTACACGAGGCCGACGACGAGCGTGGCCGCGAAGACGAGCATCGTCATGTAGCCGAACCAGCCGAGCGCCTGAAAGTTCACCGCCCACGGGTAGAGGAACACCGCTTCGACGTCGAACACGATGAAGAGCAGGGCGACGACGTAGAACTTCACCGCGAAGCGCTGGCGAGCCGAGCCCATCGGAGCGTTGCCGCCCTCGAAGCTCTCGTTCTTCACCTGCGTGCTCGACTTCGGCCCGAGAATGCCGGCGAGGAACGGAATTGCGATCGCCATCACAGCGGCGAGGCCAAACACGATGGCGATCGGCAGGTACTGCGTGAGCGGGTGTTCCATTGAAAAATCACCTTAAAGACGAGGCACTTGCCCGTCAAAGCGTTTCTGGGGGCTCAGCATGAAAGCCACTTACTGAATCACGCGGGCCAGCCTCAGCACCGAGGTCTCGAAGCGCACGCCCACCGCGCGGGAGGCCTTCTCGTTGATGATGATCTGCGCCTTGTCGCCGCTCATCGAGACGCCGATGGGCAGCACCTGCTCGACCAGCACGGCCTCGAGGGCGAGTGCGTAGAGCTGGTTGTCCTGGGTGACTTCCCACGCCTGCTTCACGAGGCCCAGCGGCATGCCTGGCTGGGCGAGGAGCGCCGAGGCATGCGACTTGTCGATCTCGTTCTGGAGCTGTGTCTCGTTCACGAAGTCGGCACCCACGTACTTCACGGGGCGGGCCTTCACCTTGTTCGCGGCCAGCTCATTGAGCTCGGTGACGAGGCGCTCTCGCTCCTTCGCCTGGGCGGGCGCGCTCACGACGAGGATCACGAAGGGCCCCACGCCGCGCGCATCGAAGTTCAGATCGTAGGTGAGCACCTTGAGCAGCAGGGGCATCGCTGCTTTCACGTCGACGGGCGTGTCGGCGCGCGCGGGCGTCGCTCCGACGAGGAGCAGGGCCAGCAGTAACGATGCAAACCGAGCGGGGAGCACGTGAATCCTGCACCACCCTACATGCGTCAGGCACGAGCGCGAAAGAGAAGCGTAACGCGGTGCGGTTCACTTCTTCTTCGGTCGCCGGCCCTTCATCGCTTCGAGGGGCAAGACCTCGTCGAGCGCCGACTCCATGGCCGAGCTCATACCGAGCGCCTTCGTCTCTTCGCGCGGCACCCACTTCCACTCGAGGTAGGCCTCGGGCGGCAGCTTGAGGCGGGGCGGCAGGGCGACGGGGAAGAGGCGCAGCACGAGATCGCGATGGGTGAGCGTGCGCTCGAGCACCAACATCTCGGGCCCGATGGTGGAGCGCTTGCCGAAGAGCTTCCGCAGCGCCGCGTAGGGGTTCACGCCAGGCTCGACGATGAGGGCGGGCATCTCCCACAAGCCCCCGAAGAGCCCCTTCTCGGCGCGGCGGGCGAGCAGCACGTTTCCATCCCGGTGGCTCAGGGCGACGGCCAGCTCGAGGCGTTTGCGCGGCGGAAGTTTGCGGGGCGGCGGCAGCTCGTCGACGCGGCCGGCGGCGAGCGCGCGGCAGTGGGTCTGCACCGGGCAGAGCAGACACGTCGGGCTCGAGGGCGTGCAGACCGTGGCGCCCAGCTCCATGAGTGACTGGTTGAAGTCGCCGGGGCGCTCACCTTGAACGAGCAGCTCGGCGAGGCTCCACAGCGCAGCTTCACGGGTCTTGTCCCCGGGCGCTCCGTCGAGCTCGAACAACCGGGACAACACGCGCGCGACGTTGCCATCGACGAGCGGCGCCTCTTGATCGAAGGCGATCGAGGCGACGGCTCCCGCGGTGTAGCGGCCGAAGCCCGGGAGCGACTTCAGCTCGTCGACCGTTCCCGGCAGCTTTGCCTTGAAGCGGCTCGACAGCTCGGTGGCGGCGGCGTGCAGGTTGCGAGCTCGGGAGTAGTAGCCCAGGCCCCGCCACACCGAGAGCACGTCGGAGACCTCGGCCGCGGCCAATGCCTTCACGGTGGGGAACGTCTCGAGGAAGCGCTGGTAGTAGGGAATGACGCGATCGACCTGCGTCTGCTGGAGCATCACCTCGCTGATCCAGATCGCGTACGGGTCCTTCGTGCGGCGCCAGGGCAGATCGCGTTTGTTGTGATCGAACCAGCCGAGCAACGCGGCCTTCAGCGCCCGGCGGGAGGACTTCGCAGCGGTGAGGATCTCGGCGGGGTCGAAGGCCATCGGCGGGAAAGACACAGCAGATGCAGGCACGAGCAACAAACAAAACCGTTCGCCGTACATCCCGCATGCTCTCGCTGATCGTCAGCCTCTCGGTGTCGTCGGCTCCAGTCGATCTGCCGACGTGGAACGAGCGGCGGCTCTCGACGAACCGCACGGCGATGTTCGTGCTCAGCGGCTGGGCCGTGGGGAACATGGTCGTCGGTGGCATCGGCTTCGGCCTCGAGAGGGACGAGCGGCTGCGTTGGCTTCACCTGGGAAACGCCGCGTGGAACGTGGTGAACCTGGCGCTGGGCGTGGTGGGGCTCATCTCGGATTGGGGCCGCGACCCGAAGTCGTTCGACGCGAAGCAGAGCCTCGTCGAGGGTGAGAAGCAGCAGAAGGTGTTGCTGGTGAACGCAGGGCTCGACGTGGCGTACCTGGCGGCAGGCGCGTTCCTCTGGCAGCGCGGCGACGCGACGGCCGATGCCCGCTTCGTGGGCCTTGGCCAGGCCCTGCTGATTCAGGGGGCGTTCCTGCTCGGCTTCGACGTGGTGCTGGCGGTGCTGAACGGGCGCTTGACCGACGAGCTGTTGCTGGGCGTCGACGTCACGCCTGCGATGCTGGGCCTGCACGGAGGGTTGAGGTGGTGACGGGAACGTGGTCGTCTGGTCGCTCGATGAGGCCGGTCATTGCAGCGTTGGCGTTGGCGAGCGTGGTGGCCTGTACGACCGCGGTCGATGCTCCGTGTTGCCCCCGTGGGACAGATGGCGGCTGTGCGGTACTCCAGCCCGCGCCACTGGGAGCGACGAATCGGAGACTGATTCAGTTCGGCTCGCCCGAGTGTGAGCAGCAGATCTGCGTGACCGATCTCGAGTCGAACGATGGCGGCCCGCCGCAGGGCTACTGCTCGGTTTCGTGCGCGATGATGAACGGCTGCCCGACGTCGTCTCGCGGCGCGATGAAGTGCGACAGCACGGTGCCGGCCTCCGACGGTGGCTCGGTCTCGGTGTGTCTGCGCCCGGCCGCTGGCGCGCAGTGACTCACGCCGGAGCTTGATTCGACAGCCGCCGGTAGTCCTTCAGGTGGCGAATCGCTGCGATCTTCTCTCCCTTCCGCTCGTAGAGGCGCGCGAGGTTGAAGTACGCGTCGACGCAGTGCGGGTCGAGCTCGAGGGTCTCGCGGTAGCGACCCATGGCTTCGTCGATGCGCCCTTGATCATCGAGGACGACGGCCAGGTTGAAGGTCGCCGTCACGTCGGCAGGGCGGGCGACGAGCGCGGCCGTGTAGTGGGCCTCGGCCTCTTTGTGACAGCCACGCTGGTGAAGCAGGCGGCCGAGGTTCACGTGCGCATCGGCGTGGAGCGGATTGACGGCGAGGGCCTCGGTGTACGTCGCCAGCGCGTCGGGAGATTCTTCACCTTCCTGCGCCACCGCCCGCGCGAACAGTGCATCGGCGTCACGTTGCGCCGGAGCCTTGAGCCACGTCGCGGCGCGTGACGGCTGGTGGAAGTCGAGCAGCGACTGGCCGGTCTCGGCGTTCCATCGTTCTTCGCCGACGCCGACCACGAGCTCTTCACCTTCCTGCTGCAGCGCGACCGACGACAGCGGCCGCCCGTCGGCGAGCTGTTTGCGCAGCTTCTCGAGCGCGCGGGCGATGCGGGAGCGCGAGACGCGACGCTCCATCAACCCTCGCGCGGTACGCAGCAGCACGAGGTCTTGAAAGGTGAACACGTCGCGTGGCGCGCCCCAGACGAGCTCGACCAACGCTCGCGCCGACTCACCCGTCGTGCCCAACAGCCCCGCCACTTCCCGAATCGAATAGGCCTGCCGCATGACGCGAAGTCGTAGCAGGTGGGGCTGACATCGAAGCCGGGGTGGCTTGGCAAGTCGTTGAACTTGCCTGAAAAACAATCACCAGACGCAGTCGAGTTCGTCCGGGCCCGCCACCTTCGTCACCACGCCAGCCGTCGAGATGTCGAAGCGCGTGGTGGGCACTGAGAAGAGCAGGCACGGTGCGCCGAAGGAGTCCTGCCGGGGGTCGCCGCCGAAGGTGAAGCGGCCATCGATCGTCGGGGTGGGGCCCGTCGACGGCACGAAGGGCATTGCGGGCTGAGCCATTCCCGTGAGGGGAGTCACGGGCGCGATCGCGTTGCCCACCTTCGCCCGCTCATTCGCGAGCCCGAACACCGGCCCGGGCCCGACCTTGAGGCGTCGCTCCATGCCCCCTCGCGCGATCACCGCCTCGCAGGCACCGCCGCACGCAGGCTCGACGAACAGCTCGCCTGTCTCGCGCTCGAAGAAGGCCGCGCTGCTCGTCGCAATGGAGGGAAACGCCGGAGTGATCGACGTGTACGGGCCGGTCCCGCTGGGGGCCACCGTGAAGAAGGCTCCGAGCCGGCCAACCCCAAAGGCGACGGGCGAGATGCCGCCGTCGATGACGAGCGTCGTGGCTCCGGTCGCGTCGCGGCGCTTCACCTGGCCGCGCTCGAGGTACAGCACGTTCGATGCTGCGGGCTCGACCGCGAAGAACGTGACTGGGGAGCCGATCGTCGTGGTGCCGCCGTCACTTCGCTCCATGAGCACGTTGCCGACGAGCTCGTAGACGCGGGCTCCGTCGCCGCTCAGCATGCCCAGCCTCGAGCCGGAGCACACTGCCACCGAGCCCCGCGACCTCGAGGACCGTGCCGGGCGTCGTCACCTGGAAGCGGCGCGTGAAGCCGTTCGCCGAGAACGCGATCAGCTCAGTGATGCCGGCGGGCTCGGCGCTCGCCGTACTCGAGGGCCCACCGCGCCGAATCGCGAACACGTCGGCTGCGTTCGCGAAGGTGACGAAGTTGGTGTCCCAGTCGGTGCCGGCGAGGGTGTCGACGACGCGCAACGTCTGTACCTCGAGCAGCGCGAGGCCGACGTCGGTGGGCAGCAGCAGGAACCGGCCGTTCGGATCGATGCGGGCGCGCCGAGGGCTCGAAGGCGCCGCCAAGAGGTCCTGGGTCGTCACGCCGCCGTCAGCCAGGCCCTGGAGCCACCACCAGCGCGCCCCGTTGCCCGACGTGACGGGAACCGCCATGCCGCCTCCACGAGACACGACGGTGTGGCTCTGGTTCGACGAGAGCGGCCAGAGCACGTCACCCAGCCTGATGCCTCGCACGAGCGGAATCGCTCCGAGTTCTGCCGTTCGCTGCGTGTCGGGCATCGTCACCTCGACGTGCTTCGTCACCAGGTCGGGGCCAGAGAGCGAGAGCCGGTAACCCACGTGCGCCTTGCCGAGCAGCGTGAGGTTCGGCAGCGGAGTGGCCATCGTCACGTCTGCCGCGCCGCCGTCGAGGAGCGTCACCGAGAGCGTGACTGCCATGCCGTCTCTCGGCGTCACGGTCGTCAAGGTCACTGCGGGGTCGTCGCTCAGCGGGCCCGTCGAGCTCTGCGACAGATCCCAGATGCAGGCCGTGTCGGTGAGAGAGACGAAGTGGCAGGCCTTTGCGGTGGGGCAGGGCGTGCTGCACGTGGCTCGATCGAAGCCGGTGTCGCCGGGAAGGTCGAAGCGGCGCACGAAGATCTGCCGTCGGGCGTCGGCGTCACTCACTCCGAACAGCACCGCCGCACTGCCATCGCCGAAGACCGTGAGCCCGTTCACCAGGGGCCGACGAACGCACTCGCACGCGGAGTCGTCGCTGCGATCGCAAGCGCAGGTGATCGCCGCGGACGACGCGGGCAACAGCACGCGGCTCTTGGCGCCTCCACGCAACGCCATCAACGTCGCGACCGGAGACTGAAAGGCATCGGCCTGGGTCTTCGGCGTGACGTCGACGATCAGCTCCGCGCCAGCCGGGGTCGCACGCGGCCGATCGATCGGCAGAATCTCTCCCGCGTGCCAGGTGCCGGCTTGAAAGTGCCACACGTACCCGGGGCTGGTGATCAGCTGAAAGTCGTCGACGGTGCCGTTCACCGCGTCGAACTGAATCGTGCCCGCGTTGGTGAATTGGCAGACGGGCGTGGTGAGGGTACCCGTCGAGACGTCGAGCAATGAGGTGCACAGCGTGCCGGGCTGGGTGATCACGCGCAGCCCCGTGTTGCCCCACGGGCCGAGGACGAGCCGCGCTCCGATGGGCACGAGCTGCCAGGCCGAACCGACCAGCCGATAGAGGTTCGAGCCGCGCACGACGATCTCGGTCGCCGAGCGCGCGATCATGAAGCGCGTGGAGCGGGCGTCGACTGGCAGTGTCGGCAGCGCGAACCACGCAGTGCCGTCGAAGTAGGCAGCCTCTCCGGTCTTCGCGCTCGAGAAGAGAATGGTGCGCTCGGTCAGCGTCACTCCGAAGTCGAAGTCGTCGGTGGGAGTGAGCGGGGCCGAGGGCAGCGGGGTGGCAGCGCCAGTCTTCGACTCCACCTCCAAGAAGCGCAGGGCAGGCGTGGTGGGTTGCAGGTCGGGATCGACGCCCGCACCGGTGAAGACGCCGACCATCAGACGGCCGTTCGCCGCGCTGGCTTCGACGAAGGTGGGCACCTGAGGGCCGGTCTCGACGAGCACGAACCCAAGGCGGGGGTCGGTCGGCAGTCGTTTGGAGCTCTCGATCGCGGGCCACTTGCTGCAACCCGTGAGGGCGAGGGCGACGAAGATCATCGCTCTCATTTGGTCCTCGCGTCTTCGCACCAGAACGTCGAGTCGAAGATCTCGGACTCAGGCACCGCGATGCAGGCGTCCGACAGTGTGTCGCAGAGCTGGTCCTTCGGGGGCACTCGGAGGTGATGGACGATCATCGGGAGGTACTGCGTGGGCACGCTGTGGGGTCGAACGTCTTCGAGCGGCTTGCCCATCTCGAGAATCGCGTCGGCCGAGGCCGGGTTCGCATTGGAGACCTTGAACTGAAACTGCCCGTGGCGCTGAAACCGCTCGTGGCGTCGCGGGAGCGGGTCGAAGCGCAGGCCCAGATCGGGGTGCTCGACGTCGCGATACAGCGTCCACACCAGGTGCGTTTGCCCGATCTGGAGCAGCTCGCAGACGAAGTCCTGCGGGCGGTAGGCGGCGAACAACCCGGTGGTCCGCCCGAGGTGGGTGTTGAACACCGGGTTGTCTGCCTGCGCAGGGTCGGTACAGCCAGCCGCGAGGATCACCAGCAGCAGCGTTCGTCGCACATGCCCTCCCGGCGCGAAGGTTGAGCGAGGTCGGCGACCCGGTCGAGCGTGTTCGTGGTGACGGTTCCCACGCGTGGGGCGAAAGGCACTCGACAGCACCCGTCCCGACAGGAACTTGGCTAGAGTGGAGCACCCCGTATGAGCGACGACACCCAGCGAAAGCCCCTGCGGGCGCTGATGAACACCGGCGGGCAGAACGACACCCTCACGGGCGAGAACGAAGTCACCGGCGACGAAGACACCATTCGGCCCATGCGGCCCGAGGCGTTGTTGTCTGCCTACGACCGCGACCCCGTCATCGGCTCGCAGGTGTCTGGCTACGTCGTGAAGGGCCGTCTCGGCGCTGGTGGCATGGGCATCGTGTACGAGGGCGAACAGCCCGTCATCGGCAAGCGGGTCGCCATCAAGGTGCTGCGCCCCGAAGTCGCCGAGAACCCCGACGTCGTGCAGCGCCTCGTCGCCGAAGCGCGCGCGGTGAACCAGGTCGGCCATCGCGGCATCATCGACGTCTTCGGCTTCGGCCAGCTCGCCGATGGCCGCCAGTGCATCGTGATGGAGTACCTCGAGGGCGAGTCGCTCGAGCACATCATCAACACCCTGCGCGACGAGCGGAAGATCATGCCGCTGCTCGAGGTGCTGACGATTCTCGACGAGCTGCTCTCGGCGCTCGGAGCCGCGCACTCGGCCGGCGTCATTCACCGCGATCTGAAGCCGTCGAACATCTTCCTGTGCAAGCAGCGCGACGGCACCCGCTACGTGAAGGTGCTCGACTTCGGCATCGCGAAGCTCGGTGTGATCGGCTCGACGCCGCAGACCAACGCGAGCCTGATGGTCGGCACGCCTGCGTACATGGCTCCCGAGCAGGCGCGCGGCGGCATGGTGTCGGCGGCGCTCGATCTCTACGCCGTCGGCTGCATCGCCTACGAGCTGATCACCGGCCAGCCGCTCTTCACGGCGAACTCCGTCGTCGAGATGATCATGAAGCACCAGGAGGAGAAGCCCTCGCCTCCGTCGCAGAAGGTGCTCTCGCTGCCCGACGTGGTCGACGAGTGGGTGCTCAAGCTGCTCGAGAAGAAGCCCGAGAACCGCTTCGCCAGCGCCGACGACGCGCGGAAGATCATCGTCCCGCTCCGCAAGGAGCTCTCGAAGTCGAGCGCGCGCATGCCCGAGATGGCGGCGCAGCCGAACGTGTCGTTGAGCCCGTCGATG
>JAACJQ010000383.1 GCA_016879935.1 Archangiaceae bacterium
AGCGGACGGCACACCTGTCATTCGATGCATGTCGTCCTGCAATCGGGATCCAATGTCGTTCTGGAACCGCTCGCTCGCCACGAAGATGAAGGGTGAAGATCACACCGTCATCAACATGCTCTGCATGGCGGCCGCGTACTCGCCGAAGAAGGGCGAGCCGCTGGGCATCGAGCTGCCGATCGATCTGCAGACCGGCCGGCTGCGCGTCGACGTGTGGAACCGGTGGCTCGTGCACGACCCGGTGCGGTTCACGCCGAAGCACCTCGACGTCTACAAGAAGCTCAAGACGATCTTCATCGACTGCGGCACGCGCGATGAGTTCAACCTGCGCTGGGGCGCGCGGCTGTTGGCCGAGGAGTTCCGCGCCGGCGGCGTCGAGCACGTGCACGAAGAGTTCGAAGACGGGCACATGGGCGTGAACTACCGGTTCGAGCGCTCGCTGGGCTACCTGCTGCCTCGTCTCGAGCGGAGCTGAGCCGTCATGTTCGGAAGCGTCGTCGCGATCGCGTTGACGTGCTCTCCGAACATTCTCGGAGCCATCGCCGACAAGGACTTCACCGGCGAGGGCTTCACGCTCACGCAGCGCGCGAAGAGTCGAAGAAGGGCCGCACGTTCGTCTTCGAACTCCACGACGCGGCCGGCGCGGTGAAGTGGTCGTCGACCGAGCCTTCGCCGATCGAGGGTCAGCCCGTGTTCTCGGCCGATGGGTGGGTAGCGCTGCAGGGCAAGGCCTTCGAGGTGATCCTCTTCGCTCCCTCGGGTGCGCGGAGCGTCGTTCGTCTGCGCGCTCAGCTTTCGGCAGCCGAAGAGGGACTCGTGCCGCGAACGAGCTGCGGCCCGCGGTGGTTGGCCGGTCAGCGCTTCGAGCCAGAGGTGCTCGTCGTCGAGGTCTCCCAGCGAGACACGGCGGCGCTCTCCTTCGCAGTCACCCTCTCGAAGACGCCGGCGATCACTCGCCGCTGATCACCGCCTCGACTCCGACGCCGCGATCGATGGCGAGGGCGTCGGCGCCAGTCACGGCCCACGAGAGCGTCGCGGTGCCACCGTCGGCTGGCAGCATCGCGGGCGTGGCCGTGAAGAACGCGATCTCGGGCGCCGACACGGCAGCGGGCTCCACCGTCACAGGGGTCGTCGCCGTCACGCTCCCCGTGGCGTTGGTCGCCGTCAGCGTGAAGGTCGTGTCAGCGAGCACCGTCACCGGCGCGCTCATCTTCCCGGTTACATCTCCGACGCCGGGAGCGATCGAGACGCTCGTGGCTCCCGTGACGTTGAAGATGAGCTGAGTGACGCCGCCGTCAGCCGGAACACTCGCCGGGCTCGCGAAGAAGGCCTGAATCTGGGGCAGGGCGCCGGCATCGACGACGGGTACGCCTGCGTCGTCCATCATCGCGGTGCCGCAACCGCCGCAGCCGCTCAGCAACGCGACCAGCGCGCAGCTCAACCCCCGTTGAGTCGTCATGCCCGAGCCATAGCCCGGGGCCTACTTCGCGAGGAAGTCCGAGATCGTGTCGAGGAACTGGTCGCGACCCTTGCCGAGGCGAATGTCGAGGCTGGTCACGTCGAACGTGAGCACGTCGATGCCGTACTTGTTCTGCAGCACCATGGGGAACGTCGCGTAGTAGCCCGAGAGACCGCGGAGGAATTGCGACTGGATTCCCTTCTCCTCTTCGCGGCCGCGCTTCTTGATGCGATCGAGCAGCACCTGCACGTTGGGCACGTCGAAGCAGATCACCTTGTCGGGGTGCGCGATCGTGCGGGTCGTTCGCTGGAAGTACTCGAAGTACAGCTCGAGCTCGCTGTCGGTCATGAAGCCCAGACCGTGCAGGTACTTCGCGAAGATCTCGGGGTCTTCGTAGAGCGTGCGATCTTGAATGCAGCTCTTCGCGACCTTGTGAATGAGCTCGTGGTGCTCGACGCGGCGAATGAGGAACTCGAGCTGGAGCGTGAAGCTCCAGCGCTTCATGTCCTTGTAGTAGTCCTTGAGGAACCGGTTATCGATCACCGGCTCGTCGAAGAGCTCGAAGCCGAACTTCTGGCTGATCATCTTGGCGGCGGTCGTCTTGCCCGCGCCGATGTTGCCGGCCATGGCGATGAAGAGTTTTCGGCTGAGCTTCACCTTCTTCGGGCGCTTCTTCACCGACGCGGCGGCAGCCGCAGCTTCGATCGCCGAGATCTCGGGCGGCGCCGGAGGAGGCACCGCCGCGAAGGCCGGCTGTTTCTTCTTCGCGCTCATTTCGTCCAGTCCAGCACCACCTTGCCGCTCTGGCCGGTGCGCATGGTCTCGAAGCCCCGCTTGAAGTCGCTGATGGGCACGTGGTGCGTGAGCACGGGCGACACGTCGAGGCCGCTCTGAATCATCGCGGTCATCTTGTACCAGGTCTCGAACATCTCCCGGCCGTAGACGCCCTTGAGCACGAGGCCCTTGAAGATGACCTGGCTCCAGTCGATGGCGATCTCGCTCGGCGGAATGCCGAGAATCGCCACGCGCCCGCCGTGGTTCATGGCCTTGAACATCTGCTTGAAGGCCGCGCCGTTGCCGCTCATCTCGAGGCCGACGTCGAAGCCCTCGACCATGCCGAGCGACTTCATGACGTCGTCGAGCGACTCCTTGGCGACGTTGACCGCGCGGGTGGCGCCCATCTTCTTCGCGAGGTCGAGCCGGTACTCGTTCACGTCGGTGATGACGACGTGGCGCGCGCCGATGTGTTTGCAGATCGGCACGGCCATGATGCCGATGGGGCCGGCGCCGGTGATGAGCACGTCTTCGCCGACGACGTCGAACGAGAGCGCCGTGTGCACGGCGTTGCCGAGCGGGTCGAAGAAGGCCGCGATCTGATCGGGCACTTCGTTGGGCAGCTTGAAGACGTTGAACGCGGGAATCGCGACGAACTCGGCGAACGAGCCCTGGCGGTTGACGCCGAGGCCGATGGTGTTGCGGCAGAGGTGGCGCTTGCCGGCGCGGCAGTTGCGGCAGTGCCCGCAGGTGATGTGGCCCTCGGCCGAGACGCGATCACCCACCTTGAAGCCGGTGACCTCGCTGCCCAGCTCGAAGACCTCGCCCATGAACTCGTGGCCGATGCCCATGGGCACGGGAATGGTGCGCTGGCTCCACTCGTCCCAGTTGTAGATGTGAATGTCGGTGCCGCAGATGCCCGTCTGGCGCACCTTGATGAGCACGTCGTTGGGCCCGCACTTCGGAACGGGAAGCTCCTCGAGCCAGAGACCGGGTTCCTTCTTCGACTTGACCAACGCCTTCACGGGATCACTCCGAGCTGTTTGCCGACCTTGGTGAACGCGGCGATCGCGCGGTCGAGCTGCGCGCGGGTATGTGCCGCCGACATCTGGGTACGAATGCGCGCCGCGCCTTTGGGCACGACGGGGAAGCTGAAGCCGATGACGTAGATGCCCTCTTTGAGCATCTCGTCGGCGAAGCGCGAGGCGAGGCCGGCGTCGCCGATCATCACGGGACCGATCGGGTGGCCTTCTCCGGACAGCTTGAAGCCGGCCTTCGTCATCTGCGTGCGGAAGTACGCGGCGTTCTCGCGCAGCTGGGCGCGGCGGCCGTCGCTCTTCTCGAGCAGGTCGAGGCAGGCGAGGGTGGCGTGGGCGATCGCCGGCATGAGGGAGTTCGA
>JAACJQ010000384.1 GCA_016879935.1 Archangiaceae bacterium
GCAACGGCGGCGGCTTCGTCAACGGCGGCGGCTTCGTCACGGGCGGCGGCAACGGCGGCGGCTTCGTCACGGGTGGCGGCTTCGTCGTCGGCGGTGGCTTCGTCGTGGGCGGCGGCTTCGTCACCGGCGGTGGATTCGTCACCGGCGGCGGCTTCGTCACGGGCGGCGGCTTCGTCACCGGCGGTGGATTCGTCACGGGCGGTGGATTCGTCACGGGCGGCGGCAGCGCCGGCGGCTCGGTCGGCCCCATCGACACGTACGTCTGTCTGACCTGCGCAGGCTCGGCCGACACCAACACTGGCGCGCAGAACAGCCCGTTCCGCACCATCGGGCGCGGCATCGCGGTCGCTCAGCAGCTGGGCCGGCCCACGGTGTTCGTCGGCGCGGCCAACGGCGCCACCACCACCTACGCCGAGAACGTCGTCATTCCCGCGGGCGTCGTCGTGCAGGGCCGATGGACGGTGTCGGGCTCGTTCACGTGGACCCGCAATGGCAACCGCACCACGCTGCTGAACCTCTTCGCCCCCGGAGTGACGTTCGCGACGGGTGCAGGCCGGTCCTCGGGCCTCGACGGCTTCGTCGTCAGAAGCTCGGGCGCGGTGGCCGGAGCAACCGCCGTCGCGGCCATCTCCATCGTCGACGCGTCACCCACCATTCTCGACGTACAGGTCGAAGCGCCCACCAGCGCGCTGCCTCCGCCGATGACGGCCGCGGGCATCTCGGTGTCGACGAGCGGCTCTCCCATCACCGTCGCCTTCCCACGCATCGCCGGCCTGTCGTCGGCCAACCGCACGAACGTGGTGGCCGGCCCGGCGACGACCAACTCGATGGGCATCGCGGTGACGAGCGCGTCGGTCGAGGTGGAGTTCGTCAACGCATCTGGCGGCAACACGAACGGCACGGCGGCGGTGAGCGTCGGCGTCTTCCTCTCGAACGGCCGGGGCAGCAGCATTCGCACCTCGGCGCTCGCGTCGGGCATCGCGTCGCAGGGGGCGTGCGCCGGTCTCTCGAGCACCGGAGACTCGGCTGGCGTGGTCGTCGACACCGTCGACGCGCGCGGCTGCACGGGCATTCCCAACGGCCTGAACCCGCCCAACGCGTCGGTCGGCGTCAGCTTCTCGAGCTGCCCGGCCATCTCGCCGGGCTCGACCGCGCCTCGGCTGACGGGCAGCACGGTTCAGGGTGGCGTCGCCCAGGGCACGAGCAGCTACGTCGCGGGCGTCATCTCGAATGACGGGTGTGCGCTCAACGTCGACGGCAACAACATCACCGGCAGCAACGCGATGCTCATCGTTCCGCAGACGGCGGCGGGTGTGTTGTGCACGCACGAGCTGGTCAACGGCACGCCGGGCCGAAACGCGCCGTGCCGCGTGGCGAACAACCGCGCCATCACCGCCGGCCGTGGGCAGACGGCGTCGGTCGGGCTCGCCTGCATCGGCAACTGCGCCGGCGGCAACGCCGCGTGTACGGGCTCGTGCAGCGAGGTGATGGCCAACGGGTCGATCTCGGGCCAGGACTCGCGCTTCGTCGCGCACGGCCTCATCACCCAGTCGTCGCCGCGCATCGCGCGCAACACGTTCGGCGGAGACACCAACTCGTGCAGCTACCAGGGCGCGGGCAACCCGTTCCTCTACGGGCTGCGACTCGAGGGCTCGGCGTCACGCGTCGAGAACAACCTCGTGCAGGGCGGCACCTGTGCGTCGGTGACGGCCTTCGAGCAGGTCAACGCGCAGCGCACGGGCGACCTCAGCGTTCCGGCGCCTGACGTGCACAGCAACACCTTCGTGCCAGTGGCGGGTCTCTCGGGCGGCACGATGAATCAGCTCATCGTGGGTGTCGCGATTCGTTCGTTGCTGCCGTCGACCATGGTGTCGCAGCCGCGAGGCAGCTACCGCAACAACATCATCACCGCGCTCGGCCTCGCCAACGTGCGCTTCGCCTTCCTCGAGGGCGACACCACCACCGACCCGGCCGTGCTCGAGAACAACGACTTCTGGACGGGCCCCTCCATCACGGGAATGGCGCCGCTGTACCAGAACGAGGGCACCACCACGCTCAACAGCGCCGGGCAGATCAACGCGCTCAACGGCGGCGGCGTCAGCTCGCAGAACAACCTGTCGAACGACCCGCTCTTCGGGCTGAACTTCAGGCTGACGGGGCTGTCGGCGATGCGCGGCGCAGGAACGGCCGCGGGAGCTCCCGTCGACGACATCGATGGCGACCGCCGGCCCACGCCGACGAACACCGCGCCCGACATCGGCTGCGACGAGGTGCAGTGAACGGGTGGGCGCGCCCTCCGCTTCGCCGGAGGGCCCTGCTCATCTGACGGTCTGGCGCGTGCCGAGCGCGGCCTCCTTGCAGCTCGGCTGGTAGCCGAACTCGCAGCCGAGCTTGAAGAACGCAGCGGCCGCAGCCGGGTCGCGAGCCGCGCCGGACCCGAGCTGAGCCATGCTCCCGAGGTGGTAGCAGCCGAAGCCATCTTTCAGGTCGCAGGCGCGCGTCATCAGCCTGCGCGCTTCGGAGAGGTTGGGCGTGGCGGCGTATCGGTACGTCAAGCCGAGGAAGCTGCACCCCAGGCCCACGTTGGCCTCGCACGCCCGCTGATAGACGGCCTGCGCCTTCGCCAGGTCGGTCGCTTCGAGCGGGCGGGCCGCGCGAACGCAGGCGCTCTGATCTCCCTCGCTGCAGGAGCGTTCGAACGAACGTTGCCCCTCGGCGCGCTCCCGGTCCGCCTGTGTCTTGAGGTCGCTCGCCAGCACCTTCATCCGGTCGAGGGGAGACAGCCCATCGAGCTGGTGCTCCGCCTGGGAGCGCACGCTGTCGAGGGTCTCGGTCACCAGCACCGCGCCGCCAACGAGCGCGACGACGGAGAGCACGGCGGCTTTGATGAAGGTGGCACGACGCTCCTCGGGGAAGCGCCAACGCCCACCGCCCCAGACCCAGCTGGTGAAGAGCGCGCCGCCCATCGCCAGCGCCTGAACCGTCTTCGCCATCGTGTGCCCAGACTCGAAGAAGGCGCGATTGAAGAGAAAGAGCAGCGCGACGAGCCCCCACGAGTTGAAGAGCGCGAGGAGCAGCGACGGAAGGAAGAGTCGCGACTCGGTGTGAACGACCCCGCGCTCGTCGACGAGGTGACGCTCGCCGCCGATGGGAATGAGGGGGAAGTAGCCGAGGAACCAGAAGGTCGTCGAAGACGAGCCACCGCGCCGATGAAAGAGAGTGCCGTACTGCGCAGTTCCGACGGGAATGTGAATGGCCATGCGTGCGTGACTCGCGGCCGCGGCAAGAGGCGCAGCATCAAATCGGACACGTCGAACAGCGCGTCAGCAACTCACCGTTCTTCGAAGCGCACGGCTCCTCAGTTCGACTCCGGCTCCGGTGAACCACACTCGGCGCGTCTCACGGCTCTCGAGAGCGCCTCGGTGTTTGCAGCGCGGTGCGGAGCGTGACTTCGCCAGCGCCATCATCGCTGCGTTCGTTTGCGGGCGCGCTCGCGGGCTTCGGCGAGTGGATCTTTCGGCGCAGGCTTCGGCGGCTCGGGATCCGGCGCGGGTGTGGGTGGTGGCTCGCTGGGTGACGCACGAGGCGCGCTCGGCTTCGGCGTCGTCGCCGCGACGGCAGGCATGGCGTCGACGCTCACCGGCCCAGCCACCTTCGCCGTGACGCGCTTCTTCGGCCGCGGCCCCGAGAGGAAGCGGCGCACGAACACCTCGGCGACGAGGGCGAGCACCGCCAACGACACCAGCACCGGGGCCAACGGCACGCGCGCGAACGACTGCCGCCCTTCTGCGAAGAGCCCCGTCATCGCGAGCCGCTCGACGCCACTGCCGGCCTTCGCGACGGCGACGAGCGCGTTGCGGCCTTCCTTCGGCGGCGCGGGCTCGAACTCGGGCACCCACGGCAACGTCACCGGCGGCGCACGGAAGATGCGGTCGCCCAGCTTCACCACGGGGTGCCACGTGCCGGTGCCGGGCAACACGAAGTGCGCGCCCTGTCGGTCTTCGTCTTCCCACCGCATCGGAAGCTCGATGGGCTTCACCTTCGCGTCACCGCTGAGCAGCATCAACGTCGCCTGCCCCGACGGCGGTGGGGCGTTGGGGTCGAAGTCGAGCGTGACGTGCAGGTCGTTTCCCGTGAGGCGCGCGCGCGCCACTGCGTCGACGCTGGTGGCCTGCGGCGGCATCACCCAGCGCACGGCCTGCTCGAGCATCGCGCGCCGGCCGCTCCAGGAATCGAGCGCGCCGGTGTACTTGCCGTCGAGCTCGGCGGTGAAGGCGACCGAGCGCCCGAGCCCGTGTGGCCAGAACGCCAGCAGTGGAGCCTTGTTCTCGTCGCTGGTGCGTACGCCGACGCTGGCGTTGGGCTTGAGGTACGTGAGGCTGTAGCCGCCACACGAGGTGAGCCCCGCCGTCGGAATGCGCCCCAGCATCGCGAGGTCGGGGCCGACGGCGAGCGGAATCTCTCCGTCGACGAAGCTCGAGCGCGCCACGGCGATGGTCTCCTGCGAGAAGATGCGCGGCAGGCTCATCGCGTCTTCGGCGAAGTAGATGCGCCCGTTGCCGCGCGCGGCGACCTCTTCGAGCAGCTGCGCGTCGGGGTCGGCCTTCGTGCCCATGCCGATGACCGACACGGTGACGTTCTGCTCGACCAGGTCGTCGAGCGTCTCGCGGTAGTCGTCGGGCTGCTCCGAGTCGGCCGCGTCGGAGAAGAGGAGCACGTGCCGCGTGGGTTTGCCCGAGCGCAGAATCTCCCTCTTCGCGGTGCGCAGCCCGACGCCGACGTAGATGCCGCCACCGCCGCTGAAGCCGCGCGCCACCTTGTCGAGCGGCAGGCCACTGGCGACGGGCGTGAGACCGAAGATCTCGTGGTCGCCCGTGTCGACCATGTGCACCGACGCTTCGTCACGGTCGTTGAGCAGCTGGAGCGCCCCGACGACGCCTTCGGCCGCGAGCTCCATCTTCGTGCGGCCGTCGGGCACCGTCGCACCCATGGAGCAGCTGCAGTCCATGATGATGCTGATGGCGACCGACGCCTTGCGCTGCTCTTCCCGAACCTCGAGCGACACGGGAAGCACGGGCTCGAGCGCCGACTTGCGATAGCCGCCTTCGCCGAAGGAATGCCGGCCACCCATCATCACGAGCCCGCCGCCCGCCTCACGAACGTACTGGGCGAGCACCTGCAGCCCGGCCTCCGAGAGGCGCGAGGCCTCGACGTCGTCGAGCACCACGGCGCCGACGTTCTCGAGGTGCTCCATGCCGATGGCGAAGGGCAGTCGCGCTTCGACGTTCATGCCGGCGGCTTTGAGGGTCTGCACCAACACGCCGTTGGGCCGGTCGGTCAGCACCAGCACCGAGGGCGGGCCTTCGACGCGCACCACGGCGCGGCCGACGTCGTTCTCGGGCAGCCCATCACCCTTCGCGGTGACGCGCAGTTGGTACGCCACGAGGCCCGGCGTCTCGACGAGGTCTCGGAAGGTGATGACGGTGGCGCCTTCGGGCAACGAGCGCGTCGACTGGGTGATGGCCTTGCCGTTGCGCAGGAGCGTCAACGTCGCCTCGGTCGCCACGTTCGTCTTCACGGTGGCCATCAACAGGAACGGCTCCTGCTGGGTGACGTTGGCGGGCGCTTCGAGGCCGGTGATGGCGACGTCGAGCGC
>JAACJQ010000066.1 GCA_016879935.1 Archangiaceae bacterium
GCGCCGGTCGCGATTCCCCTCATCAACGCCGGCACCATCGGCCTCGCCGACGGCGGCTTCACGCTCGCGCCCACGGGCTTCCAGGGCCAGCGCGAGACGTACACGGTGAACGTGGTGCGCGGAAATCGCCGCACGGGCACGAGCACGCCCATCACCAACGTGAACGGCGGGTCGGCCACCTTCGCCAAGCCGCTCGACAACATCGGCTCGAAGACCTTCCCCGGCAACTCGTACGCGAACTACGCGCGCGCTCACATCTACGACATCACGATTCCGGGCTGCGCCACGCCGGGCAAGCTCTTCGTCGGCCAGCGCGCCGAGGGCTTCGCGGTGAACCTCGGCACCATCTTCGACCTCGTGAACGCTCCGGCGGCGCTCATCACCAGCGAAGCGCAGCCGTGCACGGTGGCGGGTTCGGCGAACAACTGCCGCAACGTCGCGCCCAACACCATCGCCTCGAAGAACGTCACCACGCTCGCGCTCGAAGTGCCCGCGACGTGTCTGCAGGCGACGGCCGGCGGCAACGGCGTCATCGGCGGGTGGACCACGGCGAGCGTTCGCCAGGCCCGCGTCATCAACCCGACGGCGAACTACACGGTGCCTGCGCGTGAAGGTGGCGCGTGGACGCAGGTGTCGCGCCTGGGCAGCCCGCTCGTGAACGAGGTCGTCATCGGCGTGCCCGACAAGGACAAGTTCAACTCGTCGGAGCCCAAGGACGACGCCGCGAACTTCGCGCCCTACGTGCTGCGCCCCACGCTGCCGATTCTGCTGCAGGTGCTGTTCGGCGTGCAGGCTCCGAAGAACGACCGTGGCGACCTCGTCGCGGCCTTCCTCACTGGCGTCGCCGACTCGACGATTCCCCTCAACGTCAACCAGCTGCCGAACGCGGGCACGGTGCTCAGCGAGATGCTGCGCCTCAACACCGCGTCGACCGGCCCGTTCGCGCCTCGCCCTGCGGCGATGCAGAACAACCTCGGCGCGCTCGGCTGCTTCACGGGCCGCACGGCGACGATGGGCCCGGCGTTGAACCCCGCCGCTCCTGGCTGCGACCCCACGGGCTTCCCCAACGGCCGCCGCCCCGGAGACGACGTCGTCGACATCGCGCTGCGCGTCGTCGAGGGCATTCTCATGAGCGGCAACGACGCGCCCGCTGGAGCGATTCCGTTCCACGACGGCGTGCTCCAGGACGCGAACCAGTTCGACTCGGTGTTCCCGTACCTGAAGGCCCCGAACGCCGGTTCGTGACGTTCCACCCGCTCGAGAACGGAACGACGTCATGAAATCGATTCGAAACATGGTGGGAGCCGCCGCGATGATGGCGGTCATCTCCTCGGGGTGCTCGTGCGACCCACTCGTGTCGGCGCCTGATGGTGGCACCGGCGGTGGTTCGGCGGGCGGACGCGCCGGTGGCGCTGCCGGGGGTGGAGCTGCAGCTGGTGGCTCCGCGGCTGGTGGTGCTGCAGCGGGCGGGTCTGCGGCTGGTGGTTCTGCGGCTGGCGGATCAGCAGCTGGCGGAGCAGCGGCTGGTGGGTCTGCAGCCGGTGGCTCTGCGGCTGGTGGCTCGGCTGGCGGTGACGCTGGTGGTTCTGCAGCCGGTGGCTCGGCGGCTGGTGGCTCCGCAGGCGGCGGCTCGGCGGCTGGCGGTTCTGCAGGTGGTGGCTCCGCAGGTGGCGGCTCCGCGGCCGGTGGCTCTGCCGCGGGTGGCACGGCGACGACGCAGTTCACGCAGTTCGCTCGCGACATCATCAACAGCGACACCACGCGTACGGCGACGCCTCGCCCTGCAGCGCAGTTCCTCAACCTGCCCGACAACGCGCCCATCACGTTCCCGGGCACGTTCTTCGACGGAGGCATGTGATGAAGCGCGCGTTGCTGCTCACTCTCTCGCTGGCGTCGCTCTCGGCGCTGGCGCAGAAGAACCCCGACCTCGAGAAGGCCCAGGCACTGCTCGCTCAGCGCAAGTACGCCGAAGCGCTCAAGGCCATCGAAGCCTCCGAGAAGAAGGGCGGCCTCGATCGAGACAGCTACCTCACGCTGCTCGAGAGCAAGGGCCTCGCCCTCGCGTCGACGAACAAGATGGACAAGGCCGAGGAGTCGTTTCGCGCCGTGCTCGGCCTCGACCCGAAGCGTGAGCTCGCCGGCAAGTACTCCGGCGCCATCGGCAAGCCCATCGCCGCGGCGCAGGAGTGGATCAAGGCCAACGGCGCGCTCGAGCTCGTCGCGCTCGACCCCGGCACCGCCGACGGTCGCGTGAAGCAGATTTCGTTCGCGGTGAAGAACGACCCGTTCAAGCTGATCAAGGTCGTGAAGTTCTTCATCAAGATGGACGGCGGCTCGTGGAAGCCGGTGCAGGGCGTGCTGACGAACGGCGCGGCCAGCATCGACACCGACGCGGCCACCGTCGAGTGGTGGGCCGAGACGCAGGACGACAACAAGAACCAGGTCGCCTTCCTCGCCTCTGCCGTTCGCCCCATCAAGAACGTCGCGCCCGCCGTCGTGGCCGCCGTCGAGAAGAAGGTCGTCGACGCCCCGAAGGAAGAGCCCAAGCCGGTGATGACCCCCGAGCCGGCGAAGACGGAGCCTGTCGCGGCCGTCACCACCGAGACTGCGTCGTCGCCGCTTCGCCCCATCAGCTACGGCCTGCTCGGCGCTGGCGTCATCGGGCTCGGCGTCGCCACCTACTTCGGCGTCACCTACAACTCGCAGCGTCAGCTCATTCGTGACGACCTCGCGGCCAACCGTGGCACGCAGGCCGAGCTGTACGAGCGCGACCAGGCCGCCATTCGCAACGGCACCATCGCCAACGTGCTCTTCGTCGCAGGTGGAGCGCTCGTGGCGAGCGGAGCTGTGCTCTGGTTCGTCGGTGGCTCCTCGTCGTCGACGTCGATGGGCCTCGTGCCGATGGGCACGAACGGTGTCGCTGTCACCGGCTCGTTCTGATTCTCCACTTCTCACCCAGGTCAAACCGCATGCGACGTCTCCTGCCGCTGCTCGTGACGTGCCTCGTCGGCTGTGCGACGACGAAGGCCGCCGAGTCGAAACCCGCTGACACCGCCGCTCCCGCCGAGGCGAAACAAGCCGACGCGAAGGGCGCTCCGAAGAAGCCGCTGTTCGAGCGCCTCGGAGGCAAGGCCGCCATCGAAGCCGTCGTCGACGACTTCCTCGGCCGCGTCGCTGGTGACGCCACCATCAACTCGGGCTTCGCCGTCGCGCACGTGCCGCGCATTCGGCAGCGCCTCATCGAGTTGGTGTGTGTCGGAACGGGCGGGCCCTGCACGTACTCGGGCCGCGACATGGCGACGGCGCACGCGGGGCAGGGCATCACCAACGCGCAGTTCGACACGCTGGTGGGCCACCTCGTCGCGACGCTCGACAAGTTCAAGGTGCCGGCCGCCGAGAAGGGCGAGCTCTTGAGCGTGCTCGGCCCCATGCGTCCCTCCATCGTCGAGGAGCCGTGATGAAGCGCGTGCTCGGAAGTGTGGTGGTGTTGCTCGCCGCGGTGGCGTCGGCCGACGTGTGGATGGTGGCTCCCAAGCCGCGCGGCTTCGTGCGCTTCACCATCGAAGGCCCGCTCGACGACGTGAACGGTGAGACCCGCTCCATGTCGGGCAACTTCACCGTCGACCCGAAGGCGTGGGGCGGCGGCAAGGGCACCTTCGCGGTCGACTTGACGACGCTGCGCACGGGCATCGACCAGCGCGACGAAGACATGCGCGTCGAGTTCCTCGAGACGAAGCGGTTCCCCTTCGCGATTCTCAGCCTCGACAGCCTCACGCAGGCGGCTCCTGCGGCGCTCGCCGTCGGTCAGACCGCGACGGCCCAGGCCACCGGCAGCTTCGAAGTGCACGGCGTTCGCCGCGCGGTCTCGCTGCCCATCAAGGTTCGCCTCGAGTCCGACTCGCGCATGGTGGCGTCGGGTTCGTTCTCGGTGCCGTTCGCCGACTTCAACATCTCGCGGCCGCAGCGCCTGTTCCTCAAGCTCGGTGACACGGCCGACGTGTCGTTCGAGGTCGCGTTCGTTCCGAAGGCGACGCCGAAGCCTGCCGAGCCGAACGTGGCGACGGCTCCGCCGCTCGAGAAAGTGCCCGAGCCGACGGTCGCCCAGGTGTTGCCGCCCGCGCCGAAGCCCAAGCCGAAGGCGCCCCGCAAGCCGAAGCCGGCGCTGCAGTTCACCTTCCTCTTCAAGGGGCTCGAGGAGCCGAAGGCCCGCGGTGAGCGGCTGTTCCACGCGCCAGAGACCGGCGGCCCCGGCAACAAGATGACGTGCTTCCACTGTCACGCGAAGAGCGACGAGCGCTCGGGCATTCTCTTGAAGGACGGCCACATTCGCGCGGCGAACACCATGTACAACGCGGGCCAGCGGCCGAAGTTCTGGAACGGCTTCGCGGCCACGTCGGGTGCAGCGGCCAGCATCTGCCAGAAGCAGTTCATGAAGGGGCAGGGCCTCGAGAGCGCGCAGGAAGCCGACCTGCAGGCCTTCATCGACGCCATCAGCCCCGACCCGGCGCCTCCCCTCGACTACGCGGCGAACAACTACCGCTCGATGGAGACGCTGCTGCGCGACCCGACCTCGGGCGACGTCGCGAAGGGCAAGGCACTCGCCGACAAGTACTGCATGACGTGCCACCTCGACGGCCGCGTCGGCCCGGTGTGGGCGCCTGGCCTGTACGAGCCTGACTGGGTGGTGCGTCGCGTGCGCCGCCTCGAAGGGCACCAGAACAAGCAGATGCCGCCGTGGACCATCACGCGGCTGCCCGACAGCGACCTGCGCGACATCGTCACGTACCTCACCAGCAACCCGAAGGAGCCCACCGTCTTCAATCGCAAGAAGGGTGGCGCGTCGGGCGGCAGCCGGTAAGAAGACAGCTCCCCTCCCGCAGTACCGAAGCCGCCTCTCGTTCAGAGGCGGCTTTGTCGTTTCTGCTAGAGGGCGCGCGATGAGGCGAGGTGGGTTCGTCATCGCGGGGGTGGTGGGCGTGGTCCTGGGGCTGACGCTTCCGCGCTGGCGAACGAGCCGTGCGCTCGGAAACGCGCGTGAGGCGATGAAGTCGAAGGACTGCGCGGGCGTGTTGTCTTCGCTCGACGGCATCGAAGGTGGGAGCGAAGCGTCGTTCGTGCACGAGGCGCGCGCGTTCTGTCTCGTGCAGTTGAAGCAGTGGGCGCAGGCGCGTGTGGAGTCGACCGCCGCACTGCAGCTCGACTCTTCGAGTCAGGCGCTCGACTTTCGCTTCGTGGCGTCGCGCGAGCTGGGTGACCGGGCTGCTGCGGAGCAGGACCTCGACCGATTGTTCTCGCTCGGGCGTGACAGCACTTCGCTGCGGCTCTTGCGCGCGACGTGGCGGGCGCAGCGGAGCGAGTGGAAAGCGGCCATCGAAGACTGTGACGTCGTGCTGGCGAAGGAGCCGAAGAACCTCGACGCGCTAAACGTTCGCGCGCACGCGTGGCACGGGCTGGGGAACTGGGAGCGCGCGTACCTCGACTCCGCGGCGCAGACGGCCATCGCTCCGACGGTGGTTGGCTTGCGCGATGCGGCCGACCTCGCGATTCCGTTGCGGCGGCTCGACGAGGCTGATGCGCACCTGGCTGCTGCGCTCGCGCTCGCGCCCGATGATGTCGACTCGCTCGTCCTGCGATGCCGGTTGGGCGTCGTGCACTTCGAAGCGCCCGATGCTGGAGCGACCGTCGTCGAGCGCGGCGTGAAGGTGTGCGAGCGGGCGGTGCAGGTGGCTCCCGAGTCGAGCGCGACGCATCGGCGGCTCGGGCGGCTGTTGAAGGAGCAGGGACGATTCACCGACGCGCTCGTGTGCGGTTGGCGCCGACCAGTTCGCTCGCGCTGAACGTTCGGGCGCAGGTGTTGATGGCGTTGAAGCGGCCGACCGAGGCGCTCACGGCCGTCGACGCGGCGATCGCGACGGCTCCGGACGATACGGAAGTCGTGGCCAGTGCCATCGAGGGCTTGCTGCGCCAGACGCGGGCGGACCTGCTCGTCGAGCTGCGACGGATTCCCGAAGCGCGTGAGGAGTTCGAGCACGTGCTGCGTCTGTTGCCGCCCGACGATGGCGACGTGCCGACGGTGCGCGCGAAGCTGGAGACGTTGCGGCAGCGCTGACGCTAGAAACCGTCGTCATGCCCGACGCCCGCATCGACGCGTACATCTCGAAGGCCCAGCCGTTTGCCCGACCCATTCTCACCGAGGTCAGAAAACGCCTTCACGCCGCGGTCCCTGGGCTGGAAGAGACCATCAAGTGGAATGCGCCGTTCTATCTCTTCGACGGCCGCATCTTCGCGTCGACGGCGGGCTTCAAGGCGCACGTGAAGGTGTTGCTGTGGAACCCCGAGTTCAAGAGCGCGATGCCGCAGTCGCGAGACGTCGAGAGCCTCGAGGAGCTTCCGTCGGCGAGTGAGTTCGCGAAGCAGGTGAAGGCGTGTGCAGCCGCGTTCCGAGCCACGGCGCCGGAACCGAAGCCGGCGAAGAAGAAGGCAGCGCCAGCAAAGAAGAAGTCCGTCTCGAAGAAGTGAGGGCGGCATGGCCTCAAAGAAGCGGCAGACGCTCGAAGACGAACTCAACGCGTTGGTCGCAGCCGACGTCCGAACTCACGACTTCGCCGTGCGGCCGGGCTTGAGCCCCAATCGCTCGAGCTGCCGATAGAGCGTGCTGCGATTGATGCCGAGCTTCTCCGCCGCTTCGGCCATGTTCTTCGCCGAGTGAATGACGTCGAGCAGGTGCTGCATCTGATGATTCACGCCACCCGCTGACGCCGGCGCTGGCGTGAACGGCAAATCCTTCACGGTCACCGGCCGCTCGCGCCCCAGCACGGCCAGCCGGCTCAACACGTTCTGCAATTCGCGCACGTTGCCAGGCCACGTGTGCCGGCCGAGCGCCTCACGCACCTCGTCGGTCAACTTCACCGCGAGGCCCGTCTCCTGCTCGATGGTGCGTGAGAGGTGCTCGACCAGCTCGGGCAGGTCGGCCATGCGCTCTCGCAGCGCGGGCACGTCGACGGCAATCACGTTCAACCGATGCAGCAGGTCGAGCCGGAACCGGCCTTGCGCGACCGCTTCGTCGAGCTTCCGATTCGTGGCCGAGATGAGGCGCACGTCGACCGGTCGCGTCTCGGCGGAACCGACGGGAGAGACGACGCGCTCCTGCAGCACGCGCAACAACGCCGCCTGCGCCGGCAACGGCAGCTCACCGATTTCGTCGAGAAAGAGCGTTCCACCATTCGCGGCTTCGATGCGGCCGATGGCGCCTTCGCTCTTCGCTCCAGAGAACGCGCCGCCGACGTAGCCGAACAGCTCACTCTCGAGCAGGTCTCTCGAAATCGCTGCGCAGTTCACGGCCACGAAGGGCGCCGTGCGTCGCGGGCTCTCGGCGTGAATCGACTGCGCGAACACTTCTTTTCCCACGCCTGACTCACCGAGCAGCAACACCGGCATTGGCGTCGACGCAGCCGAGCGCGCGAGTGAGACGGCGTTCGCCAGCCCTGCGCCGACGAGGTGCGAGAACCGATACCGAACCTGACTCGGAGGAACGGCCGTCGCGCGCCGCGTGGTCGGCTTCGACTCGCGAGAGACGAGACATGCGCCGATGCGCACCGCGCCGTCCATCACCGGGTACACGCTCGCACCTTCGAGCCACCGAGCCTGGGGAGGCGGCGCCGACAACCCCGTGACCCCGGGTGGAATCTTGAGCCGCTCGGGCAACCCACGCGCGCTCGCGATGCTCGTCGACTGCAGCACGCGGCCCTGGGCGTCCAACGCCACCAGCGCATCTCCCGAGTACCGCGCCGTCAGCTCGGCGTAGCGCGACAAGACGAGCGACTGCCGGCGATACGAACGTGCGAGCAAGGCCTGCTCCACCGTCACCCCCAGCATGCGCGCGAGCTGAAGAATGCGGGGGTCGGCGCGCTGCGTGGGGCCCGACACATCCAACGCGCCGAGCAGCTCGTTGCCCGGCCCGCGAATCGGCACCGCCGCGCAGTGCCACGGGTGCCACGCCGCCACGAAGTGCTCGGAGCCGACGACGTGTACCGCTTTGCCCGTCGCCAGCGCCGTGCCGGGGCCGTTGGTGCCCGCAGCCGCTTCGGACCAGTCGGAGCCGGGGATGAAGTGAATGTCGTCGAGCTGCTCGAGGACGAAGGGGTCGCCCGCGCTGCACAGCATTCGCCCGTCGGCGTCGAACAGCGTCAACACGTGGCCGCTGCCCTGAACGACCTCGAGCTGCGGCGTCAGCACCGACTCGGCGAGCCCACACCAGTCTGAAGTCTCACGTGCGAACGCCAGCGCGTCTTCTTTGAACACGAGCGGCGCCGAGGCGAGCCCGGGTGAGACGCCTGCGAGCACCGAGCGTTCCCAGCTCTCCTGAATGTCCCTCAGGACGGGAGCGCTGGCGCCACGCCGTTCGAGCTGCGCTGACGCCGATTCGAAGTCCCGCTGATCGCGCATTCGCCGTCACCTTCGACGCAACAGCAGCCTCCTTCAAGACGCAACTCGTCGAGCAACCGCGGCCCTTTGCGACGCGCGACAGGTGTCGCTGCGACACGTGTTGCACGCGACAGCCGCTCGCTCCGCAACCTTGCGCAACGTCACGCGGGCGTGTCGGCACGAGCGTTGCCTCGGGCGGCTGCGTCTCAACCCCAACCCTGGAGCAGAAAACATGGCGATTCCGAACACGGTGGCTGCAGCGATGGCGCGGTGCGAAGTGAAGAAGGAGTACGGCAACTTCATCGGCGGCAAGTCGGTGCCCGCGACGAAGGGCCAGACGTTCGACAACCTCTCGCCCATCACCGGCCAGCTGCTGTGCAAGGTGGCGCGCTCGACCGCCGAAGACGTCGAGAAGGCGCTCGACGCCGCGCACGCCGCTGCTCCCGCGTGGGGCCGCACGTCGGCGACCGAACGCTCCAACCTTCTCAACAAGGTCGCTGACCGCCTCGAGCAGCAGCTCGAGAAGTTCGCGATTCTCGAGACGCTCGACAACGGCAAGCCCATTCGCGAGACGCTGGCCGCCGACCTGCCGCTCGCCGTCGACCACTTCCGCTACTTCGCGTCGTGTGTGCGCGCGCAGGAGGGCAGCATCGCCGAGGTCGACCACCAGACGATGGCGTACCATTTTCACGAGCCGCTCGGCGTCGTCGGGCAGATCATTCCCTGGAACTTCCCGCTGCTGATGATGGCGTGGAAGCTGGCTCCGGCGCTCGCCGCCGGCAACGCGGTGGTGCTCAAGCCCGCCGAGCAGACGCCGCTGTCGGCCATCGTGTTCGCCGAGACCATGGCCGACCTGCTGCCCGCGGGCGTGCTGAACGTGGTGAACGGCTTCGGCCTCGAGGCCGGCAAGCCGCTCGCCTCGAGCAACCGCATCGCGAAGATCGCCTTCACCGGTGAGACGACGACGGGTCGCCTCATCATGCAGTACGCGAGCGAGAACCTGATTCCCGTGACGCTCGAGCTCGGCGGCAAGAGCCCGAACATCTTCTTCCCCGACGTGATGGCCGAGAACGACGCGTTCTTCGACAAGGCGCTCGAGGGCTTCACGATGTTCGCGCTCAACCAGGGCGAGGTCTGCACCTGCCCGTCGCGCGCGCTCGTGCACGAGAGCATCTACGACCGCTTCATGGAGAAGGCGCTCGAGCGCGTGAAGAAGGTGAAGATGGGTCACCCGCTCGACCCGGCGACGATGATTGGCGCGCAGGCGTCGAATGATCAGCTCGAGAAGATTCTCTCGTACATCGACATCGGCCAGAAAGAAGGCGCCAAGGTGCTCACCGGCGGCGCGCGCCAGGTGCACACGGGTGAAGCGGCGGCCGGGTACTACGTGCAGCCGACGGTGCTCGCGGGCCACAACAAGATGCGCGTGTTCCAGGAGGAGATCTTCGGGCCCGTGCTCTCGGTCACGAAGTTCAAGGACTACGACGACGCCATCGCCATCGCGAACGACACGCTCTACGGCCTCGGCGCCGGCGTGTGGACGCGCAACGGCACGCTCGCGTTCAAGGCCGGCAAGGACATCAAAGCCGGCCGCGTGTGGACGAACTGCTACCACCTGTACCCGGCGCACGCGGCGTTCGGTGGCTACAAGCAGTCGGGCATCGGCCGTGAGAACCACAAGATGATGCTCGACCACTACCAGCAGACGAAGAACCTGCTCGTCTCGTACGACCCCAAGGCGATGGGCTTCTTCTGATGAACGAACGCGTCGTTCGCGTCGACATCACACCCGCGGCGGCCGAGCTGCTCCGGTCGCTGCAGGGTGAACACGGCGCCCTCGTCTTCCACCAGTCAGGCGGTTGCTGCGATGGCAGCGCGCCCATGTGCTACCCGGCGAAGGAGTTCCGCATCGGGCAGCGCGACGTGTTGCTGGGTGAGGTCGAGGGCACGCCGTTCTTCATCGGCGCGCAGCAGTTCGAGTACTGGCAACACACGCACCTCACCGTCGACGTCGTGCCGGGGCGTGGCGCGGGCTTCTCGGTCGAAGGCCCACGTGGGCTGCGGTTTCTCATTCGCAGCCGCCTGTTCACCGACGAGGAGTACGCGCTGCAGCAGGCCGAACCGCCGCTCCATCGCGGGCCGCTCGGCTCCTGACAGGTTCTGACAGTGCGCAGGGCCATGGTGTGTCTCGCTCCACTGATGGAGCCCACACGCCAGAGGCCCTGCCCATGTTCCAGAAAGACTTCTCCTCCATCTCCACCGCGACGCCCGAGACGCTCTGGCCACACTACGCCGAGGTGAATCGGTGGAAGGTGTGGGACGAGGCCGTCGAGCAGGTGACGCTCGGCGGCGCGTTCGCCAAGGGTTCGCGCGGCACGCTCAAGCTGCATGGCAAGCCGGCGCTCGACTTCACCCTCACCGAGGTGACGCCGAACGTGTCGTTCAGCGACGAGACGAAGGTGGGCCCGATGACGGTGCGCTTCACGCACACGCTGCAGCGGCTCATCGGCGGCACGAAGGTGACGCACCGGGTGACCATCGACGGGCCGGGCGCCGACGCGCTCGGCGCCAACATGCACGTGCAGCAGTCGGTCGACACGCTCGCGCGCATCGGCACGAAGGCGACGCCGGTGACGCTCGGTGGCGTCATTCTCTACACGCCCGACATCGAGAAGAAGGTCGCGTTCTACGAGCAGGCGTTCGGCTTCGAGGTGGCCCAGCGCGCGCCCGGTGGCGTGTACGTGCAGTTCAAGGGCGCGGTGCCGCTCGCCTTCGTCGTCGAGTCGTTCGTCAAGACGATGGTGCCCGACCTGCGCCCGTCCCGGCCGAACGAAGCGCCTGCCGCGGCCGAGCTGATGCTCGTCTTCGCCGACGTCCCTGCCGCCTACGAGCGCGCGCTGAAGCACGGCGCGGTCGCCGTCGCAGCGCCCGTCACCAAGCCCTGGGGCCAGGTCGTCTCGTACGTGCGTGACGTCGATGGCGCGCTCGTCGAGCTCTGCACGCCCTGGGAGTGATTCCCGAGGTGCGGCGGGCCCACAGGCCGAAACGCCACGATCTTCCAGCAGAATGCCGCCTCTGAAACCCGAGGGGCGGAGCGTGCTCATGACGGGGCCAGTGCGGGTCAGGGGAGCATGACGGTGCTCCGCTTTCTCCCGCTCCTCTTCGTCTTCAGCTGCTCCAACTTCTGGTCGGAGCGCCGTGACAAGGCGCTGGCCATCGCAGCGAAGGAGGGCACCTCAGACGCGGCGGCGCTCTCGGGCGTGGCCAACACCTGCTTCTCCGTCGCCACCGTGAAGGGCAAGCGGCAGCTCAGCGTCGGCAAGCTCGAGAGCGGCGGCTACCGGCTGAGCGTCGTCTCCATGGGTCTGGCGCTGACCCAGTCGCGAACGGTCGAGCACGCGAAGAAGAACCTGCAGAACGCCCTCGCGCGTGAAGTGCAGTGCGCGCTCTCTGCCGCCCGCGGACGAAAGCTCGAAGACGCGACGGTCTCGTTGGTCGTGCCGGTGGCTGAGGGCGTTCGCGAACTCTACCGGGTCAAAGCGACGGTGGCGGCGCTCGACCGGCTCGACGGCTGGGAGTCGCTCGACCCGACGGACTTCGACGACATGCAGAAGCTCTGGAGCACCTTCGAGGTGGTGAAGGAGGACTTCGCAGACCTCGAGGTTCGTTGACCCTCGCAGCACCAGTCGGAGGTAGAGACGATTTTGCCGCGCCCCACACCATGGCCCGACTGCCCCGACTGCTCAGCCTCGCGTTGCTCTTCTCGTCTCGTCGCCGCATGCGCGCGGAGGACGCGGCCGAGCAGTTCGGCGTCAGCGTTCGCACCGTGTACCGCGACATCGCCGCGCTCGAAGAGGCCGGCTTCCCCATCGTCGGCACGCCGGGAGACGGGTACCACCTCGGCTCCGGCGCGCACCTCAAGCCGCTCGCCGTGACGCCCGAAGAAGCCGAAGCGCTGGTGATGGCGACGCGGCTGCTCCTCAAAGACGCCGACGAAGGCCTCACGAAGCACCTCTCGTCTGCGCTGCTCAAGCTCGAGGGCGCGCTGGCTCCCGAGGCGATGGCGCGCGTGAAGCGGCAGTACGTGACGGTGCGCGTGCCCGAGCGTGGCGCGAAGGGGCCGCTCTCGACGATTCTCGACGCGATTCACCACCGCCAGGTGTTGCGCCTCTCGTACGCCGGCGTGCGCAGGCAGGACACGACCGAGCGTGACGTCGAGCCGCTCGGCCTCGTGCGGGCCGGCGCGTTCTGGTTGATGCCTGCGTGGTGCCGGCTGCGCGGTGACGTGCGCGTGTTCCGCTCCGACCGCATTCTCTCGACGACACCGACGGGCGAGACGTTCACGCCACGCGAAGGCGCGACGATGGAGGACCTCACCCGCAAGTACCTCGAGGGCAGCGAGCGGTGAGTCAGTGCCCCGGTCTCCCGCGCGGCTTGCCCTCGGCCTTCGTGACGCGCAGGTGATAGCCGGCCGGGCCTTCGGGTGACGACTCGGCGACCGAGACGACGAAGCGGCCCGTGCGTGGCGCCTCGAAGCGCAGCTCGGCGGCCATGCCCAGCCCGCCTTCACCGACGCGCGCCGCGGCGAGCTCTTCGTCGCCCGACTCGTCGAACACCGAGCACAACGCGTCGAGCACACCATCGACCCGCACGAAGACGCGCTGCCCCTCGTCGAGCTGCAACAGGTAGCGGTCTTCATCGGTCGGGAAGTCGATGACGCCATGCAGGTCGGTGCCGAGGGTGATGTCGCGGCCATCATCGGGGTCGACGAAGGCGCTCAGCTCGCGGTCACTCACCAGCGTTCCCTTCATCGCGTCGTCCTGCTTCACGACCGCCATCTGCGGCCCCGTGACGTCGAAACGCCAGGCGCCCGGGCCAGCGGCTTCACCTGGCGCGAGGTCGGAGTCGAACACCGAGAGGTTCGCGCCCATCGCCTCGAGTCGAACGTGGTCGCCATCTTCGGCGTGGAAGAAGAAGGCCGCCTGCTGATGGAGCGCGTCGAACGAGAACGGCTGCCTCAGCGACGGCTTCGGCGCGACGACGCTGCGGGCGAGCGGAGAGGGTGACTCCGCGATGCGCGGCAGGCGCGCCAGCACGTCCGCGCCCGAGAGCACGAGCGCGAACTGTTCGATGCCGATGAGGCCCGAGATGCCGATGAGGTCGCCCTTCGACGAGACCAGCGCACCACCGCTCTGGCCGCCGACGATGGTGGCGTCGCTCTGCAGGAAGGTGAGGTTCTCGAAGCGGGCTTCACGAACGCGCGAGAGCACCCCGCGCGTGATGGCGGGCTGGGGGAACTTTTCGATCTCTCCCGGGTAGCCGATGAGGAACACCTCGCTGCCGATGGGCAGGCCTTCGGGCGAGACGATGGAGAGCGGCTTTCGGTCGAGCGACGCGGGCAGCGGCCCGACGAGCGCGAGGTCGGCGTCGATGTCGATGGCTTTGACCGGAACGTCGAGGAACTCGAGGTCGGGCGCGAAGGTGACGCGGGTCGTCTCGTGCGGCCAGACGACGTGCGCGTTGGTGAGCACCATGCGGCCGTCGAGCAGCACGCCCGAGCCGCCCGAGAGCCCCATCGACAGGTGCGCGATGGAAGGAGAGAGGCGAGCGTAGACGTCGGTGGCGCTCAGCGCGGTCGCCGCGGGTCGACAACCGGCGAGCAGCAGGAGCAACACGAAGGAGCGCATGTGCGGGTTACAGCATCACCCGCGCGTCACGTCAGTCGTCGCACGTCTCCCAAGTGGCGCGAACCACCTGCCCCGGCTCGGGATAGGCGGGGATCAGCACGGCATTCCTGAAGGTGTCGAACCTCCAGAACGATGATGGAAGTGGAGCTCCGTCGACGGTGACGACGAGGCGCTCGACCGAACGAACCGTGGGCGTGACGGGCAGCTTGAGCACGAAGAGCAGCCACCCCGTTCGCTCGGCCGCTTCGATGACACGGCCCCACCCCGGTTCGCACAGGGTCTCGCGGAAGCCTCCCGTCTCGAGGGCGAGCTGCTCGAGGCGCGTGTCGGCGACGCCGCAGGTGTCGAGCTTTCCGAAAGGCGCCACGACGAGGAATGGCGTGGGCGTTTCTCCGAAGCGAACGTCCCATTGACCGAGCATCGACGACGCTGGCCGGTCCGATTGATCGGCCTCGTTCATGATGCAGACGATGGTGCGACGGAGCGCGTCCGGGCTCCAGAAGCCGGGCGGCTGATGCTGTTTCCTCAAGCTCAGCGCGGTCTCGTGGCAGCTGCGTCTTCCGCTGGATCGCGGTGGGTGCATCGCGCGGGTGAAACGGTCGATGAAGGCGGGGCTCTCGGAGGCGAGCACTGCGATGTCATCAGGCCGTTGCACGGAGCCGCTCAGGTCACTGACGACGACACGGTTGAGGGTGCCCGACAGCCACAGCGCCATTTCGCCAATCTCCCGCTCTGCGTCCGGCAGGCCGTCGTCGTCGACGATGATCAGCAGCTCGCTGGGAGTCGGGGCTGGAGTGCGCGCTTCGACGCTGGCGGTTCTTGCCGGAGTCGCGGTCCCGTCGAGGGTGATGGTGGTGCGCTGTGTGAAGCCCTCGGCCTGGGCGACCAACTGCAGCGAGGCGTTCTGGTGACCGCTCGACGTGGGAAGAAACGCGAACGTCGCGGACTCGGTGGCGTTGGGCCCAAGCTCGAGTGGAAGTCGCGCGACGCCGAACGGAGCACTGCGCTCGCTCGAGAGCCGCACTGGGAACGAGCACGTGTTGGTGACCGGGACGTCGACGCTCGAGCGTGAGCAGCTCGCTGTGGCCTCAGGGAGCGTGACGGCGCGCGCGACCTGCAGACACGGCGTGGTGAACGGGTTCGGCTTCACCGGTGGAGCGACCACCTCGACGGCGCCGAGATCGGTGCTGAGCGACGTCGCTTCACGCCCGCCACAGCCGAGGAGCAACGCGAGCATCAAGGGTGAAACGCGCGACACGACGCCACCCTACACGCGGCTGCTTCGGCGCCGCCAGAGCACGAGCAGGAGCAGGAACGGCGTCGTTCCGGCCGACGAGCAGCCCCGAGGCCTGCAGGGCGTGGTGAAGGTCGTCTGCGTCTCGAGCTGGTCGCGGCCCGCAATCTCGAGGAAGGCGATGATGGTGGTCGGGGTGGCGCTGCACTCGACGGTGATGGTCGTGACGGGGAGCGGGTCGCCGTCGGCACTGCGAGTGACTTCACCGAAGCGGGTGAGCTGGAGCAGACGGCGCGGCTCGAAGTTCGCGATGAAGAAGCGGCTCACGGGGAGCCACGGCGCGACCTGCGGGTTCGGTTCGAGCGAGGCCCGATACGAGATGGTCGCCGACTGGCTGTCGTCGCACGGGTTGAGCGGAAGGTCGCGCGCGACTTCTTCGAGCGTGAGCCGGCCGACGTCGCTCGGGAAGGGCTGCGGCGCGATGATCTCGACGCTCGCGCCTGCGTCGGCTCCGGTGCAGGTCGTTCCCTGGAGCGACAGCCTCGTCCCGGGCGTCAGCTCGCCAGCGGCGTACCAGGTCTCCCGCCACTCCAGATTCACCACCGCAAGCCCACCGTCGAGCGAGCCGGCGACGAAGACCGGCGTGTTGGCGGGAATCGAGGTGCCCTCACGCGGCGCGATCCACTCCAGGCGTGGCAGCTGATAGCGGCAGGCCAGCGTCGCCACTGGCGTCACCAGCACGCCGACCGTGAGAATTCTGGCAGCGAGTTGCATGGGCGCCGAAGGCTGCACGAGGCGTGCGTGCCCTTCAGCGAGGCGCCGTCGCGCGAAGCACCTCGACGGCGCTCGCGAGCTCGCCCTCGGTGAAGCGCGCGAAGACGAGTCGCAGCGCTCCGGGTTCGTGCCCATCGAAGCGATAGACGGAGCCCGGGTTCACCACGACGCCGCGGTGCTGCGCGCGGGAGAGCCAGGTGTCGAGCGCGAGCGGCCGGCGAACCTTCGCCCACAACGAGATTCCGCCCGTCGGCAGCTCGAATGACAACGTGTCGCCGAGCCGGGTCTCGAGCAGCTTCGCGAGCGCGTCACGCCGCCGCTCGTAGATGACGCGCATCTTCCGCACGTGCCGCTGAAGCTCGCCCTCTTCGATGAGCTCGGCCACCGTCGCCTCCATCGGGTGGTCTCCCTGCCGGTCCATCACGGCGCGAAGACGTGCCACGCGCTGGGCGAGCTCGGTCGGCGCGACGATGAAGCCAAGCCGCAAGCCCGGCGCGAGCACCTTCGAGAGCGTACCGACGCTCGCCACCACGCCGCTGTCGTCACCCGCGAGCAACGGCAGCACGGGCCGGCCCTGGTAGTGAAACTCGTGGTCGTAGTCGTCTTCGATGATCAGCACGCGGTGCTTTCGCGCGAGCTCGAGCAGCGCGAGGCGTCGCGCGGCCGACATCGTCACCGTCGTCGGGTACTGGTGATGCGGCGTCACGTACACCGCACGCACGTGGCGGCGTCGCATCACCTTCGCGAGCGCCTCGACGTTCAGGCCCTCGTCGTCCACCGGAATGGGCTCGAGCTTTGCGCCGATGAGGCGCAGCGCGTCCCACGCGGGCCGGTAGCCGAGCGCCTCGACGGCCACCGTCTCGCCGGGAGCAACGACCGCTCTCGCGATGAGGTCGAGCGCCATCTGACTGCCGCGCGTGACGACGACCTGCTCCATCGTCGCCGGCACGCCGCGCAGGTCGGCCACCATGTTCGCGAGCGCGCGCCGCAACGATGGGTGTCCGGCGGGGTCTCCGTACTCGAGCAGGTGCCGGCCCTTGCGCCGCACGACCCGCCGCCAGGTGCGCGCGATGAGCTCGACGGGAAAGAGGCGCGGGTCAGGCGTTCCCGCCGAGAGGTGCATGACGTCGTCGGGCAGGGTGAAGCGGCGCTCGGTGAGGAACGGCGGCGGCGGCGCGAGGTGAACGGCGAGTGGTGGCAGGCCCGGTCGTCGGGCGAGGCGGGGCTCGACGGGCAGCTGCTCCTGCACCCACGTGCCGCGCGTTGGCGTCGAGCGCACCCAGCCCTGCGCTTCGAGCTCGGCGACGGCCGCGACGACGGTGTTGCGGTTGACGTCGAGCGCGTTCGCCCACGCGCGCGTGCCAGGCAGGCGTTGCCCGGGCTTCAAGCGCCCTCGGCGAATGTCTTCGATGACGCCGTGGGTGATGCGCAGGAACACCGGCGCCTCGGCGGGGCCCGCGTCGCTCAACGTCACGTTCCAGGAAGCCATGGGCCATGGACTAGCAGAAATGTCGAAACTGGACCTTCTGGCTGGTCCATGACTCCGGCACGGTGCACGGCATGAGACGACGCGAATACGAAGCGCCCATCGAGCTGGCGCACGAGCTGTTCAGGACTGCCGAGACGATGCAGGTGGCGGGCACGAACGCCGAGGGCGAGGTGCTGCTGAAGTCGCTGCACGGCGTGGTCGACGACGGCTGGGTCTGCTTTCACGCCGCGCCCGCGGGCGAGAAGACGTCGCTGCTCGGCCGTCAGGTGGTCGTGTCGGTGGAGGAGACGGTGGCGCGGTTGCCCAGCTACTTCCTCGACGCCGAGCGCGCGTGCCCCGCGACGACGCTCTTTCGCGGAGCTCAGGTGCGCGGCGTGCTCACGGCCATCGACGAGCCAGTTAGCAAGGCGCGCGTGCTCCAGCGGTTGATGGAGAAGCTGCAGCCCGAGGGTGGGCACGCCGTCATCGAGGCGCAGTCACCGCTCTACCGCGCGGCCGTGAAGGGCATTCTCATCGGCGGCGTGTCGCTCGAAGGCGCCACGGCGAAGGCGAAGCTCGGTCAGAACCGCAACGACGAAGCGCGACTGAAGGTGATGGAGCAGCTGTGGAAGCGCGGCGCTCCGGGAGACGTTCGCGCCATCGAGCTCATGCGCGAGGCAAACCCCACCACGCCGACACCGACGTTCCTGCAGAACGAGCTCGGTGTTCGACTGCACGCCGCGCTCGATGAACGTTCGCTCGACGAGACGATTGGGCTGCTGCGCGGCGAGTATTGGAATGACGTGTTTTCGGAGGACGACCTTCGGCGTGCGCACCTCGGCAGCACCGCGTGGGTCGGAGCACGCGCTCCCGATGGCCAGCTCGTGGGCACGGCGCGGGCGTTGAGCGACGGCGGCAAGTACGCGTGGGTCTACGACGTGTGTGTGCGCTCCGATTGGCGTGGCCGCGGCGTCGGTCAGGCGGTGATGCGCATCCTCCTCGATCATCCCGCGGTGCGAAGGTGCCAACGGGTTCGGCTTGGAACGCGTGATGCGCAGTCGCTCTATCGGCGCTTCGGCTTCGTCGACGTCGCCACCATCAAGCGCCCCTACGCCACGACCGAGATGGTGCTCGCTCGTTCGACGCGATGAAGCCTACACACCGCGAAACACCGGGGCGCGTCGGGCGGCCGCCGCAGCCAGCCCTTCGGCCATGTCGGCGCTCCCGTAGCTGACGGCCTGTTGCGCGGCTTCGGCCTCGAGACACTTCTGCAACGCCGGGCGGTCGACACCCAGCTCGCTCTTCAGCGCCTTCACCGCCAGCGGAGCCTGCGCCGCCAACGTGCTCGCCAGCTTCATCGCCGCGGGAAGCACGCCACCCGCAGGGTACTCCTCGAGCGCCAGCCCGAGCCCGACCGCGTCGCCGCCATCGAACCGTTCACCCGTCATCAACAGCTTCGCAGCCACCTGCGCGCCCGCACGCCGCGCCACGAAGTACGTCGCCCCCATTCCCGGATGCAGCCCGAGCTGCACGAAGTTCAAGCCCAGCTTCGCGTCGCTCTGCACCACCATGAAGTCGCACGCGAGCGCGAGACACAGACCCGCACCCATCGCCGCGCCCTCGACCGCCGCCACCGTGGGCACCTCGAGCTCGAGCACGCTCAAGTACCGCGCGTAGAACCCGAGCATGAAGCGCCGCGCCTCGTCGGCCGAGACGCTCCGCAGGCGCTCCAGCGTCGCGAGGTCGCCGCCGCCCGAGAACGCGCCGCCGGCGCCCATCACCACCACCGCGCGCACGTCGGAGCGCTGCTTCACTTCCTCCACGCGCGCCTTCAACGCGTCACCCAACTCCGGCGTCATCGCGTTCTTGCGGCCCGGCTCGTCGAGCGTGAGCGTCGCGACCATTCCTTCCACCGACAGATGCACTGGCATGCGCGAACCTCAGCACGAGGGCGGCCCTCTCAGCGAACGCTCTCGACCGTCGCCTCTTCCACCCCGCGGGGACGTTCGACCTCGATCTGCGAGCCCTGTTTCGCGTCGAGCAATGCTCGCGCGAGCGGAGCCTCGATGCTCAACCGGCCCGACTTCACGTCGGCTTCATCGGGGCCTACGAGCCGCACCGTCTGCGCGCGACCATCACTCCAGCGCAGCGTCACCGTGCTGCCGAACCGCACGACGCCATCGGCCGCCTCTGGCGGCGGCACCACGCGCACGCTCTCGAGCATCGCGCTGATCATCGCGACCCGCGCCTCGAGCTGTCGCTTCGCCTGCTCCCGCTCGTGCTCCACCGACAGCCCGCGCACCTCGGCCCGGCCGCTGGTCTCGAGCTTCGCCAGCTCCTCGACGAGCGCCTTGTGCCCCTCGGGCGTGATGGGCCGCTCCTGACCGCGCGCGACCCGCTGGGGTGGCCGCCCCGCGACAGACGTGTCTTCCGTCTCTTCACTCGTGAAGGCTTTCGACATGCCGTCTCATCCTCTTCGCGTCCGCTGCCACTGTCACGACTGGCTCACCGCACGCGAGCGCTGACAGACTGCCAGCCCCGATGTCGACGACCCCGAACCGCACCGTGCGAGCGCACCTGCGTCACCTGGCCGACGGCGAGCGGGAGCGCACCATTCGCTTCGTCGTCTGGGCGCGCGTCGTCATCGTCACCATCTACACACTCAGCGTTCTCTGGTTCGTGCTCTTCACCGACAACGGAGAGTCTCGCGCCACCATCGGCCTCTTCTCGGCGTACACCTTCTTCGCCGTCGTCGTCGCCGTGGGCGTTCGCACCGCGCCGTCGCTCATTCGTTTCGCCGGCCTCTCGTTCGCCGTGCTCGACATTCCGGCCATGAGCGCCGCGGCCTTCATCGCCGTGCCCTTCGTCAGCGGCGAGCCGCCGTACCTCGTCGGCGACCTGCTGCCGTACATCTGCGCGGCCATCGTGGTGTCGGTGCTCACGCTCGACCTGCCGGCCATCGGGCTGTCGACGGTCGCTGGCGTTCTCGGCTCGAGCGCGCTGCTCTGGCGCCTCTCGGCTCCGGCCTCGGAGTTCTTCGACCCGCTCTTCGGCATCGTCGCGGTCGGCTGCTCCTCGGGCCTCGTCGTGTGGCGCCTCCGGGCCCTGGTCGAAGAGTCACGCCGGAAGGACTTCGCAGGGAAGTACGTGCTGGGTGAACGCATCGGCGCGGGCGGCATGGCCGAGGTCTTCGAGGCGACTTATTCGCCCGAGGGTGGCTTCGAGCGCCGCGTGGCCGTGAAGCGCGTGCTGCCCTCGTGGGCGAACGACCCCGACTTCATCGCGCTGTTCCGTCGAGAGGCCGAGGTCGGGGCGCGGCTCGCACACCCGAACCTGGTGCACGTGCTCGACTACGGAAAACACCTCGAGTCGTACTTCATCGCGATGGAGTTCGTCGAAGGCGTCAGCTTGAGCGCCGTGCTGCGCGCGCTGAACGAACGGGGTGAACGGCTCCCGCTCGCCACGGCGTATTTCATCGTCGCCGAGGTGGCCGAAGCGATGACGTACCTGCAGGAGCGCCCGGCACCCGATGGCGCCTCGGTCGGGCTCGTGCATCGCGACCTGAACCCTCCGAACGTGCTGCTCTCGCGCTCGGGGGAGGTGAAGGTGAGCGACTTCGGCGTCGCGCGCTGGGCCGACTCCCAGGGCATCACCCAGCCGGGGGCCGTTCGCGGCAAGGTGGCCTCGATGGCGCCCGAGCAGCTGCAGGGCGCGCTGCCCTCGACCCTGGCTGACCAGTTCTCGCTCGGCGCGCTCGCCTTCGAGGTGCTGACGGGCCGAAAGCTCTTCACCGGCTCGACCGAGGCCGAGGTGGTGCGCAACGTGCTCGAGGCGCCAGTGGTGGCTCCATCGACGTTGAGGCCCGGCGTCGCGCCCGAGGTCGACGCGGTGGTGTTGGGGCTGCTCGAGCGCGACCCCGCCCGGCGCATCGCCTCGGCGCGCGTCGTCACCCACACGCTCGGTGCGCTCCGAGGCGCCGACGCGCCGTACCCGCGCGGGCGCGACACGCTGGTGGCGCTGCTCCAGGGCTTCGCCGTGCCCTCGGCCGCTCCACCCGACGCGTTCGCCCCCACGAAGACCGCGACGCCGTCACCTCGCTAACGCAGCGTTGAATCGCGCGCCCGTTGCGGCATGAAGTCGGGTCGTGGGGCCCAACCTCATCGCGCTGGCCAGTCCGCTCTTCTTCGTCGGCATCGGGCTCGAGCTGGCGGTCGCGTCGCGCCGAGGCGTGAAGGTCTACCGCCTCGCAGATGCGATTGGTGACATGGGCTGCGGCATCATGCAGCAGCTCGTCTCGAACCTGCTCGCGGGCTGGGTCACCTTCGCTGCCTATGCGTGGGTCTTCGAGCACCGGCTCTTCGACCTGCCCACGTCGTGGCTGCCCTGGGTGGCCGCGCTGCTGGGCGTCGAGTTCGCCTACTACTGGTGGCATCGCCTCTCGCACGAGGTGAACCTGCTCTGGGCCGCGCACGTCGTTCACCACCACAGCGAGGACTACAACCTCGCCGTCGCGCTTCGGCAGTCGGTGACGACGTGGGCGACGAGCCTGCCGTTCTGGCTGCCGCTCGCGCTGCTCGGCATTCCCACCACGCCGTTCGCGGTGATGCTGGGCCTGACCACGCTGTACCAGTTCTGGATTCACACCGAGCTCATCAAGCCGCTCGGCTTCCTCGAGAAGTGGCTCAACACGCCGGCGCTGCATCGCGTGCATCACGCCATCAACCCCGGCTACCTCGACAAGAATCACGGCGCGACGTTCAGCGTCTTCGACCGGCTGTTCGGCACGTGGAAGGCCGAGACCGAGCCGTGCGTGTATGGAACGACGACGCCGCTCGGCAGCTTCAACCCGCTCTGGGCGCAGGTGGAGCGGTACGTCGAGCTCGTGCGCCTCGCCCGCCGTGCGCCCACCGTGCTCGACGCGCTCAGGGTCTTCGTCGCTTCCCCCGCCTGGCGCCCCGAGTGGATGGGAGAGGCAGCCAAGCGCGACTGGGCCGTGAAGTACGACGTCCCCACCTCCGAGGTGGTGAAGCGGTACGTGTTCTCGCAGTGGCTGGTGCTGCTGGTCGCCACCTTCGTGTTCCTGATGTGGGGGCAGGGTGAGGCGCTGGAGTGGCGGCTCGCCTTTGCCGCCTGCATCGCGCTCGCGACGACGACGATTCCCGCGCTGCTCGAGGGCAAGGCGTGGGCGAAGCCC